>DASVFM010000175.1:0-60094 GCA_036380055.1 Casimicrobiaceae bacterium | reverse complement strand
TGCGCAGGCTGCCGGCGTCGTTGATCGCCGCCGCGTTCCCGTCGAGTCGCCACGACACGATCAACGTTAGGCTGATCGAGGCCAGCGCTACGGCGAGAAAGAAAAGCTGGGCGCCGACGAGCTTCGAAGAGAGCTTGCGCGGAAGAACCATGGACTGCGAGTTTCGCCGTTGGACCCAACCAGGACAAGCCGTCTGCGCCGGCGAAGCGGACCTGCCTTGATCTCGATCAAGCCCCGACCGCTGACCCCGCTCTGCGAGGGGCTAGTTTGCTCCGTCAGGAGGTCGCTGCCAACATCACCGGAGCGAGAGAATCCAGTTCACCAGATTGTTGATTCGATCAGGGTCGGTGGTCTTGACGATGGGATGGCTCTCCTCGTGGCCGTCCGCGAATTTCGCCTTGCGCCCCGTGGTGAGGTGCTGGTAGAGCCTGTCCTCTGCACCGACACTCCCCAAGTACTTGGTGGCGACATCCTTCCACGCCGGCCCTTCCTTCTTCACGTCGACGGCATGGCACTTAAGGCAGTTGCTCTGCCGCGCGAGTGTCTGTGCCGCCGGCACATCGACCGGAGCAGCGACCGGGAGCGCGAGAATCCAGAGCACCAGATTGTCGATGCGCTTCGGATCGCTGGTCTTCACGATGGGATGATTCTCTTCGTGGCCGTCGTCGAAACGCGCCTTGCGGCCTGTCGTCACGTGCAGGTAGAGCTTCTTCTCGGCGTCAGGCGCGCTGTGATACTTGCTCGCGACGTCCTTCCACGCGGGACCGAGCTTCTTCTGGTAAACCGAATGGCACTGAAGGCAGCCGCTCTGTCGCGCGAGCTGCTGCGCGGCGAGGACGTCGAGCGCCGCTGCGGGCGACGTCGAAATCATCGCGCCCGCGACGAGTCCGAGGCTTAGTACCGACCTCACTCCGCAGCTTTCCGGTGCCGGTTGGCGAACCAGCCCTCGAGCACCCTGATCCCGGCTGAGACCACAATCACGCATCCGGCGAACACGCCCACCATGACGGCAACGGCGAACAGCGTCCAGATGGCGGTCAGCATCTGCACCTCCGACACATCAAGTTCGTGTCCCGCAGTTCAATCCTCGTCACCGGTGTATTCCTTGGGCAGCAGATGCGCGATTCCCTTGTGACAGTCGATGCAGGTCTTGCCTTCCTTCTGTCCCTTTTCCATCATGGCCCTGGCTCGCGGCTGCTGCTTGTGCACATCCATCGCGTCCCAAGAGTGGCAGTTGCGGCACTCGCGCGAATCGCTCGCCTTCATCGTCGCCCAAACGTTCTGTGCGAGCTCCATTCGATGCGCTTCGAATTTCTCCGGCGTGTCGACCACGCCGCTGACGAACTTGCCGTAAAGCTCCTGGCTCGCCTGGATCTTGCGCACGAACTTGTGCAGCCAGTCCTTGGGCACGTGGCAGTCGGAGCAGATCGCACGCACACCCGAGCGGTTCCGGTAGTGGATGGTCTCCTTGTATTCCTGGAACACCGTGTCACGCATTTCGTGGCAGCCTGTGCAGAAGGCGAGGGTATTGGTCGCCTCCATGCCCGTGTTGAAGCCGCCCCAGAAGACCAGCCCGGAGATCATCCCGATCGCGACCACCGCGGCGAGCGAGAGCGTCGAAGGCCGGAGAAAGAAGTCGCACAGCCTGCCGAGCCGGGATTGCTTCGGCCCCGATTCGCCCATGTCGTCCTCCAGAATTCGGCGCCTAGTCGACGTTCGTTCTAAGCGCGCCCGATCCGGTCGTCAAAGCGACAGCAGCCACTCGACGAGATTCTTGGTGTCGGCTGGGCTATTGGCCTTGATGATCGGGTGCTCCACTTCCATGCTCCCCATCTTGACCTTCGGCCCGGTCTCGAGGTGCTTAGTCAGGATCGCCACGGCATCCTTGTTGCCCTTGTACTTCGCCGCTACGGCTTTCCACGCCGGGCCGCCCTTGTCTTTTTCGACCGAATGGCAGCTGAAGCACTTGTTTTGCTGGGCGAGCGCCTGCGCTGCCGCGGCGTCCGCGGCGATGGCAGGGGCAGCGACCAGCATCGGCGCAGCCAGCGCGACGACGACGAGCAAAGGGCTCCGGGTGGCTTTCGCTTCCTGTTCCATGACTGTCTCCCTATCGATGTTTGCGTCACGCGACCGGCGGGTCAGTTCTTGGCACCTGTTCCCGCATTGAACATGTAGACGATCGCGCTTCGGATCTCAGCGTCAGTCAAGTCGGCCATGCCTCCACGCGGCGGCATGGCGCCGTGGCCGTGGATCGCCGAGCTCACGACGACGTCGAGCCCCTGCTTGACCCGCGGCGTCCAGGCCGCTCGGTCGCCGATCTTCGGCGCACCGTCGACGCCCGTGCCGTGGCACTTCACGCACTGCGTTTCAACGATTTCCTTGCCGGTACGATCGGGCGTCTTGCTGACTCTGCTGACTGGCTCGGTCCAGTGTCCACCGGACCGATTGACCATGTAGGTGATCGCCCGTTCGATCTCGGTGTCAGTAAGACCCGGGTTGCCGCCGTGCGCCGGCATCTGACGAATGCCCTGCATGGCGCTCTTGGTAAGTCCGCTGAGGCCCTTCTCGGCGCGTGCCGCCCAGGCTTTCTTGTCGCCGATCTTCGGTGCGCCGTTCGCACCGGTGCCGTGGCAGGCGATGCAAAGAGAGTCGACGATCGCCTTGCCCGAACGCTCTTTGGTCTGCGCACCGGCTACCGCGCAGGCGGTTATCGCGACAGCGGCCAGAGCCGTCATCGCGAAGGGCCGGCTGATTCGCCGCCTGGATACATCGACGCTCATGGGGCGCCTCCGTCGAGGCGGGAACCCACCGGTCACTTTGCGTGGTGACCTACCGGCCTCTTGAGTGAATACTTCGGCCGATACTAGGACAGGTTATCGCGCCGTCGTGTTGACCTGCATCAAGTCGCCGACGTTTAGCGAGAGGCTACCGGCTGGCGTTGCACGATCGGGTGTTCGTACAAAGGCGTTCCGGCTACATACGTCGCCAGGATCGCACGGTCGTCGGCGAGCGTCATCTGAATGAAGAGCGCCTCCTCGAGGCTCTCGGCGTAGCGCATGCGATAGTCGATGAGAGGCGTCGACTTGAGATCGAGCACGACGAGATCGGCCTCCATGCGCGGTGCGATGCTCCCGATCTTGTCGTCGAGATGCAGCGCCCGCGCGGCGCCGCGCGTCGCGAGGTAAAACGCATGGCCGGCCGACAGCGCGTAGCCGTGCGACTGTGCAGCTTTGTATGCCTCGCCCATGGTGCGCAACATGGAGAACGAGGTGCCCGCGCCGAGGTCGGTGGCCAGGCCGACGCGCACGGGCCGCTCGCGCCTGGCCGTGCGTCCAAGGTCGAGCGAGCCGCTGCCGAGGAAGAAATTGGACGTCGGACAGTGGGCGATGGCCGTTTGGGTGTCGTGGCAGCGGCGCAGCTCGCTCTCGGTGAGCCAGATCCCGTGACCGTAGATGGCACGCGGTCCCAGCAGCCCGTAGTGGTCGTAAACGTCTAGGTAGCCCTTGCGCCGTGCGAACAATTCCTTGACCCAGGCTACTTCGCGCTTGTTCTCCGCCACGTGCGACTGCACGAAGGAGTCGGGATACTCGCGCCACAATCGCCCGGCCGCCGCTAGTTGCTCGGGCGTGCTCGTCGCGGCGAAGCGCGGCGTGATGGCGTACAGCAATCGTCCCTTGCCGTGCCACTTCTCTATCAACGCGCGCGAGTCGTCGTACCCGCGGCGCGCGGTGTCGAGAAGGGCCGCCGGCGCGTTGCGATCCATCAACACCTTGCCGGCGATGATGCGTTGTCCGAGGCGCGAAGCCTCGGTGAACAAGGCATCGACTGATTGCGGGTGGACGGTGCAATGAACCGCCGAGGTGGTTACCCCGTTACGCAGACTCTCCCGCAGGAACACTTGCGCGACGCTGCGCGCGTATGCTCGGTCAGTGAAGCGCTGCTCGGCAACGAAGGTGTATTTGTTCAGCCAGTCGAGAAGCTGCGCGCCGTACGCGCCGATGATCGGGGTCTGTGGGAAGTGGACGTGGCAGTCGATGAACCCGGCACTGATCAGCGCGTTTTTCCCGTATTCCTCGACCCGGGTTCCGCGAGGGAGCAACGGGCGCACCTGCCTCGCCGGTCCGAAGTGCGTGATGCGCCCGTCGGCCATCGCGACGATGGCGTCAGCCTCATAGCGCATCGTCGAGCCAAGACCCTGCTGGAACGGATCACCCGTATACGTGAGCACAGGTCCGCGCACGGCGGACATATGCCGCGGCTTCACTGCGGGGCGCACGCGATCACCCGGTTCGGTTCCTCGGGCTGTTTGTCATCTGTGCCCGACCTGCAACGCGAGCGCGATCGCCTTGCGACCCCGCCCTTACGATGCGGTCTGCGTCGCCACGCAGTCACGTTCGCGACTGCTCTTTCCATCGGCGGTGCACCCAGTACCACTGCTCGGGATGGTGCAAGACCAGGCGCTCGAGAGCTGCGTTGTATGCCCGGGTGTTGCGCTTGATGTCCTCGTCCGCGCTTTCGCCGGCGAGCGTCGGCAGCGCCTCTTCGAAGCGCAGAACGTGCCGGCCATCGGGCTCGCGCCAGCTCGAGGCCGGCACGACCGGCGCGCCCGTGACGAGCGCCAGGATCGCGAGGCTCTTGAACGTCCATGCCGGATGACCGAAGAAGTCGACGCGGATGCCGTCGGGCGGCCCCGCGTGCTGATCGAAGGGGAACACGATGGCGTCGCCCGCCGCCAGCCGGTCGAGAATCGTGTCGAGGGAGCCGCGCTTGGAAAGCACGCCGAAGCCGGCGCGACGGAAGCGCCAGTTGACCAGTCGATCGAGCCAGCGCGGCTTGATCGGACGCCGCAGGAAGTGAAAACGTCCGCGCATGTGGGGGAACTGATTGAGGCCGGCGATCGTCGCGACTTCCCAGTTCCCGAAATGACCGGTCAGTATCAACGCGCCTTTGCCGACGTCAAGCGCCCGGGCGAGCGCCTCGACGTTTTCGACCCGCATCATCGCTGCCTTGCGCGCCTCCGACAGCCCCCGGAACAGCACGAACTCGCCGCAGAGCCGCCACAGGTGTGCGTAATGCGCCTGAGCGAGACGAACAATCTCCACCTCCGGCACGGTGTCCCCGAAAACGCGCCGCAGATTCTCGAAGACCACCCGCCGACGGATCGGAAGGAAGCGCTCGATGAAGCGCCCGCCAAGCGAGACCTCCGCGCATTCAGGCATGGCGAGAGCGACAGCGGAGGCGCTTGCGCGGTCATGCGTCAGCGACAGCGCGATGCTCGCGATGCGGTTGCGGCCGAGCACGGCGCGCGCTCGCGGTCCAACCACCGTCTGCGGAGCGCCGTAGGCGTCCCGCGCGACGGCAAAATCCGCCGGGCCGATTTCCCCGAGGGCGACCTCGCGCGGGAAGAGCTTGAGGCAGGCCTCCTTGGCGGCGAAGCGCGCCGCGAGGCTCGCCGCGCGCCCCGGTCCGTTGCCGCTGTCGGCGAGCTCCTGGGCGGAAAACAGTCGCTCGAGATCGGTCGGCGCCGAGTCGTGGAGCAGACGGTCGATGCGCGCGATCTCGACCGTGTCGATGCCGCAGCGCGTGGGCCCAGCGATTCCCGCGGCCGTACCGTCACTCACGGCGATCACTCAAGCCGCACGCAGCAGCAGGGCGGCGTTGGTGCCGGCGAAACCACGGCAGAGGACGAGCGCTATCCGGCCGCGCGGTTGCTGCGGTCTGGCCGAAACGGGAATGCCGTTGCACGCCGGGTCGATCGACTCGAGGGTGGCGATGCCTGGCACGACGCCCTCGCGAAGGCAGAGCAGAGCGAGAACTGCCTCGAGGATGCCGGCAGCGGCGATGAGATGTCCGAACGACCACTTGAACGCGGTCGTGGGCGGCACGCCCACGCCCGCCGCGCCGAAGACGCGGCGAATCGCGGCCGCTTCTGAAACGTCGGATTGCGGCGTGCCGTTGCCGTGGGCGGCGATCATGCCCACGTCGCCTGCGCGCAACCCGGCGTCGTCGAGAGCAAGTGCTATCGCCCGCGCCAGCGCGTCGCCGTCGTCGCGGATTGCAAGCAAGCCCTGCGCATCGCCGGCTGAGCCGCCCCCGAGCACCTCGCCGAGCACGGTCGCGCCTCGCGCTTGCGCCGAAGCCTCGGTTTCGAGCGCCAACGCAGCCGCGCCCTCCCCGAAGAGGCTGCCGTCGTGGAACCGATCGAACGGGCGAATCGTGTCGCTCGCGAGCAGTCCGACATCGCCGTAGTAAAGCACCATCTGCGGCTCGATCGGCGCGTCGTGGCCGACCGCGAGCGCGCGCTCGGCCTCGCCGTTGCGCAGTGCCTCCATCGCCTCGATCACCGCCAGCGTACCGCCGATGCTGTGGTTCGTTATGCACGCGTTCGCGCCCTTGAAACCGTGCCGGATGCCGATGTGGCCCAGGACATTGTTCGGCAGGGTGCGCAACAGCCACATCGGGTTGACCGTGTTGGCGAGCTCGCGCCCGAATGCGGGCAGCGTGTCCTTCGCCTCGGTCATCAGCGGAAAGTAGTCGTACTGGCTGTCGTAGTTGCCGCCGCCGGAGCCCACGTACACGCCAGTGCGATCGCTGTATTGCGCGGCTGCATCCGGCGCGAGGGTATCGCGGTAGGGCAAGAAGCCAGCCGCCTCGATCGCGCGCGCCGCGGCGTAGAGGCCGAACAGATCGGTGCGCCGGATCAGCTTGTGCAGCTTCCGGTCCTCGACCATTTCGCGCGGGTTCATGTCCGTGATCTCGCCCGCTACGCGGGTTGGCCACCCCGCTGTGTCCCACTGCCGGATCGGCGCAATCGCCGAGCGGCCGGCCACCACCGCTTCGAGTATCTCCTGCGGCTGCCTACCTGCGGCGCAGACCGCGCCGGTGCCGGTGATAACGACGCGCGGCTTCACGAGTCGCTAGGGTCGGAAGCCCAGACCGTCGACGTCTTGCGGGCGGCGTAGCGCCACACAACTGTTCGACCCGCCGAAGCCGAACGAATTGGACATCGCGACGCGCACCGACCGCCTTGCCGGTGCGTCGCGGACTAGACCAATGTCGCACTCGGGGTCAGGCTCGCGCAGGTTGGCGTTGACCGGCAACTCGCCATGACGGATCGCGAGCGCGCAGACCGCCACTTCCACCGCCCCCGCGCCAGCGATGAGGTGTCCCATGCTGCTCTTGGTCGAGCTCACCGCCACTTCCTTCGTTCGCCCGCCGAAGACCGCGCGGATCGCTGCGCTCTCACTGCGATCATTCATGAAGGTGGAGGTGCCGTGCGCGTTGATGTAGTCGACGTCGGCAATCGTCGCGTCGGCGTCGGAGAGCGCCTGGCGCATCGATTGGATCGGACCGTCGCCGTCCGGCGGAGAATCGGTGATGCGGTAGCTCGAGAGCGAGTTGCCATCGCCGGCGAGCTCCGCGTAGACGTGTGCGCCACGGCGCCGGGCCGCGTCCCACTCCTCGAGAACGATGAAGCCGGCACCTTCGCCGAGCAGGAAGCCGTTGCGCGTCATGTCGAAGGGACGGCTCGCGCGCTCCGGCGTGTCGTTGTCGGGCGAGAGTGCGGAGAGCAGGCAGAAACCGGCCACGCCGACCGGACTGATCATGGAGTCGAAGCCGCCGGCGAGAACGAAATCCACGGCCCCACGCCGGATGAGCTTGAGCCCCGTGCCGAGGGCCTGTCCTCCGGACGCGCACGCGGTGTGCACCGACGTGGCGTAGCCGCGGATGCCGTGACGCCGCGTGAGCAGCGATACGCCGGTTGTCGATTGGCTGCGACAGAACACGAGCGGGTTGTTCGCGGATTCGTCCTCGAGGAGCCGCGCGGCGTCGAGCTCGCCGCTCGCCGCGCTGTGCCGGTGCACGGCGGTCAGCTCTGCGAAATCCACGCCCATCATGCCGGTGCCCACCGCGCAGCCCCAGCGCTCGCCAGTCGCGTCGGTGGGCCGGATGCCCGCGTCGTCGAGCGCCTGCTCGGCAGCCGCGAGGGCGAAGCTGTGCGAGCGGTTGGCGAGCTTGAGAAGCTTGCGGTCCCCGATCGCGGCGAGCGCGTCGAAACCCTTCACCTCGGCGGCGATGCGCACCGGGAAGCCCGACGCGTCGAAGAGGCTGATCGGTGCGCCGCCGCTGCGGCCCGCCAGCAGCGCCTGCCAGGTCGAAGCGACGTCGTTGCCGACTGGTGTTACCAGCCCGAGCCCGGTGATCGCGACGCGGCGCCTTTTCTCGCTCACGCGGCGCCCTCTCTCTGCGCAATATCGAGACGCGCGGTGGCTACGCTGCGGCCTTCTGTCACGGCCGACAGACGAACCGTACCGCCCCCGCCGCTGGACGAAACCAGCTCGGCGGCGATTTCCACCTCCTGGCCGGGCACGATGAACGAACGCACCTTCACGTTGGTCATGCGCTGCGGCACGAGCTTCTTCGCCGGCGCGGCACCGATCGTCGCGCGGGCGAGATCCATGGCGAGGCGGATCTGGCTGTCGAGGAGGAGAGTGGCCGGAAAAACGGGCCGCCGCGGGAAGTGATCGGCAAAGAACCGCGCGGTTCGGGGCACGCGCAGCGTGGCCCGCGCGGATCGCTCGGGCGCATCCCGGATCTCGACCACTTCGAGCGCATCGACGCCATGGAAGCGGCCGCGTGGAGCGCCTTCGCCGCAGAGCAGCCGGTACCGTTCCCGCATCGCCTCGGGTGCATCGAAGTCCTGCACCGGGAGCATCGGACCAAGGCAGTGCCTGAGCTCGATCACTGTCTCGCCGTCGACCTCGGCCGTGCCGCTGTAGGCGACGGCTTCGTCGTCGCAGCTCTCGATTTCTACGGCCAGCTCGAGCCGGCTCCCGGGAGCGACGTCGCGATGAAAGATCGTCTCCGTGGCGAGCGCTGCGACGGGCCGCCCGCGGAAGTCGATTTGCGCCATGGCGACCCAGGCGGCAAGTTGTCCGACGGCCTCAGCGACCAGACACGCCGGGAATTCCCTGAGGATGGCCGGCACGTCGAACACCGCACGCGCACGCACGCCGGGCTCGAGCTCGGTGATGCGGTCGACGAAAGAAAACGCGGCAAAATGATCGCTCATGCGCTGCGGCTGAGCATCAGGCCGAGGCCGGCGCTTCCTTCTGCGCGCGGACTACCAGCTTGCAGAAGGTCTCCGGCGTGAACAGCCTCGGGATGTCGGCCACTTTCATCGGCGTCTTGAATCGTTCCGCCGGCACCTCCGACAGGTAGGCCTTGAGCTGCGCCACGCCCTTGTCGGTGACGATCCCTTTTTGCTCGAACTCCGCCTCCGGCAGGTCCCCGCGTGCGTTCTCCACGATCTTGCCGCGGGGAATCTTGATCTTGAACGCTCGCTCGAGCCGGAAGACCATGTCGAGGAAGTCGATCGATTCCGCGTCCAGGCCCTCGATGAGCGATACGTCGAGCTTGACCTGCTCGACATCGCAGCCAAGCGCATCAGCCATCGTTTCCGCGACCTTGGGAAAGACCGCCATGATTTCTTCCTTGGTAACTGCTTCGTTCGCCATTACGCTCACTCCATTTTGAAACCGCCGTCCACACCCAGCACCTGCCCCGTGACGTAGTCCGCATACGGAGAGGCGAGAAACCACACCGCCCAGGCGACCTCTTCCGGCTTGCCGTAGCGCTTGAGCAAAATCTTGGACTTGACCGCATCGCCTGCGAGCTCGCGTACATCGCTCGACATATCGGTCTCGATCACTCCCGGAGCTACGCAATTGACGGTAATCTTGCGCGAGGCGAGCTCGACCGCGAGTGCGCGCGTGAAAGCGTCTATCGCGCCCTTGCTCGCTGCGTAATTGGTCTGTCCCCGACCGCCCTTCAGCCCCGAGACCGAGCCTATGTTGATGATCTTGCCGCTACGGTGGACGATCATGTGCGGCACGACGGCGCGCGTGACGTTGAACACGCCCCCGACATTGGTGTCGAGGACGACGCGCACGTCATCGTCGTCGAAGGCCGCGAGCTGGTTGTCGCGAATCGCACCGGCATTGTTCACCAGGATATCGATTTTCCCGCAACGCTCCGCGACGCGCTCGACCGCAGCGGCGCAAGCCGCGGAATCGCGGACGTCAACCTTCTCGGCCGTCACCTTGCCGCCGGCGTCCCGGGCTGCCGCAAGAACCTCGTCGGCCGCCGCCGCGTTGTCGCGAAAGAAGAACGTAACGTCGGCGCCCTGCGCGGCCAGCAGCTCGACGATCGCGCGGCCGATGCCGCGCGATCCCCCGGTGACGATGGCGACCTTGCCGGCGATTCCCGCGTCCATCGCATCAGCCCGAAATGCAGAACCCGCCGTCGACGAACAACGTGTGACCCGTGATCATCTTCGCTTCGGGCAGGCACAGCAGATACACCGCGCCCGCCACGTCCTTCGGCGTGAGCGTTGGCCCGGCAGGCGTGCGGTGCGCGAAGTTGGCCAACAGCTCCTCGCGGTTCGGAAAGTAACGCAGCGCGTCGGTGTCGACGACCCCCGCACTGACGGTGTTGACACGGATCTGCCTGGGTCCGAGCTCCTGCGCGAGCGTTCGCACGAGCGATTCAAGCGCCGCCTTCGACGCGCCGATGAAGCCGTAGTCGGGCATCGCGCGCTGCGCACCGAGACTGGAGAGCGCGACGATCGACGAGCCGGGCGCCATCATCGGCACAGCCTTTTGCGCGAGCAGGTCGAGTGCGAAGGCATTGGTCTCGAGACACCAGCGCCAGTGCTTGAGGGTCATCTCGAGCGCGGGCTTGAGCACGCCGCTCGCGGCGTTGCTGACCAGGATGTCCAGGCGGTCGAAATGCTTGGCGAGCTCCGCGAACATCTCGGCAACGCTCTCGGGAATGCCAACGCTGCCCTGGATCGCCACCGCGCGCTGGCCCATGGCCTCGATCTCGGCGCAGAGAGCCTGTGCCTCGTCGGCGCTGTTGTAATAGTTGACCGCCACGTCGCAGCCTGCCGATGCGAGCTTGTGCGCAATGGCGCGGCCGATGCCGCGCGACGCGCCTGTGACGAGCGCTATCTTTCCCTTGAGGGGAGCTGCCATGCTCTTGATCGGTCCGGTCTCAGGCCCGTCGGCCGGCCGGTTTAGCAATCCCAAGTGAGGACGCGTCGATGCGCCGTCAGTCGCTTCAACGCGGCAAATGCACGATTATAACGTAGCGCCCCTAGGGCTTTGCGAGCGCAGCGCGCCGGGCGCGGATCAGCCGCTGAGCCTCGAGGCACCAATGCTTCTTGATGCTGTACCAGACGTCTGCCGCCCAGAGGGCGTTGTAGACCGGGCCCGGCGGAAGCGTCTGCTCGAGGTCCGGTCGCCCAGGCGTGTAGGCATTCATCCAGTCGCGCATCGCTTCCGTCTCGGCGAGCTGGCTCGTCATGGGAACCAACGGGTGGTAATACCAGTACGGCAGAACTATGTTGCGCACTTTCGCGGTGCCATCGGCGGCGTAGTCCCCGCGCATGCCGGGAAAGGCGAGCGCGATGAAATCGACGCCGACCGTAAAGCCGGTGAAGTCTTCGACCGTATCCGGGATGTGGCTCAGGCGCGCCATCATGCTCCACTGGTTGGGCAGCAGGAGCATGACACCTCCCGCGGCTACGGAGGAGGTATAGGGAAGGATCAGACCGACGACGGGACGCGTCGCGCCGGTCAAGGGATCGACGATCGTGGTTCTGTCCTCGAACGCATCGGTAACAGGGTTCCAGACCTGGAGGTCTCCGTGCCATCCCGCGAAATCGTAGAGGACCTTAACCGCCTGCACGCCGCCCTGGCTGTGCCCGATCATCATCGGACGCACGCCCTCGCGCTCGTAGTGCCACGCGATCAGCCCGGCGAGTTCGCGGCTGTCCTGGTACGGACTGTAGGAGTAGACGTTGTCATGCACGTCGTCCGTGCGGCGAATCGCCCGATCCGGATAGCCCATGCCCTTGAGAAAGTGGGCGAAGCTCGTCATCGCGAGATATACGGGGTAGACGCCGCCGTGCAATAGCACGAGGTAAGGTGCGGGCACCTTCGCCAGTGTGCCGCGCACGTCTGCATCGCTGATGTGCTCCGGATCGAGGGCAAGCACGCGTTGTTCGACCTCCGGATCGAGTCTGAGCGCCTCCAGCACGCTGCCGGCGGCAGGGGGCTCGGCAGGCTGCGGCAGATGAGCGCACGCACCGACGACGAGCGCGAGCAGCGCGACGAGCAGACTGCGGCCGACTGCGGGATTGCCTTTCATCCGAGACTCCGGATGTGGTCGAGAAAGGCACGTGCCGTGCGCTCCGCGGCGTCGGCGCCCACGTCAGGCGTACGGTAGGAAACGCCGAGCCACATTGCGCCGGCGAGCGTCGTTATGGCGAAGACCAGCGGCGCCAGCGGCCCGGTGGACACGGCGCGCAGGTACTCTGACGGCAGCGCATCGTCGGGCTCATCCTGCCAGAGGGGGTCGACGTGCACTGCGCTTAAGCCCGCCCAGATCGGATAATGCTTGGCGAGGAAGCATCGACGCCGCTCTGGAGAGAGAAAGCGCCACTGCGCGCCGGCTACGCCGAGCGCAAGCAAGCTCTGCAGGTACAGCTTGCCGGCTCTGACGCGGCGCGTCTCGGCGTGCGCGGCGAGAGCGAGCTCGCGCACGGTTGTTTCCGGCGCGACCGGGTGCGAAAACCGCAGCGAGGACAGAAACTGGCCGAAGCAGTCATGCGCATCGGATTCCACTTCGCCGCGAAGGTTGACGATCGAGGCGACGGCGAGCTCTGTTCGACGCTTGGCAGCGTGACGCCCGGCAGCAAGCGGGTCGACGGAGAGCAGCAGCATCGCCAGGAAGAGATCTCCAATGGTCACGCCCCAGTCCTTGGCCGTCCGTCGCAAAGCCTCGACCGCGGCGCTATCGACGCGGAAGCACAGAAACCCGTTTGCCGGCGCACCGGCAGCGACGCATGGCGCGCGGTAGGAACGGCGGCAGCTTGCGACCAGCGACGGAAGCGCGCCGAGGCCGCGCAGCAGCGAGCCCAGGTTGCGCAGGAGCAGTCGCCGATAGGTGTGCGGGTAGAGGCGGGGAGCCCACTGCCGCCCGCGTCCCGCGCCGTCGAGGTAGCCTTGCGCGCAGTACCGCAGCAGCACCGCGATGGAGTCGCCCCCGGCGATGAAATGGTCGTACGCAAGCCCCAGGTCGAAGCAGGTGCCGCAATCGATCGCAAAAAACCGAAACGGCACGAAGCGTCCCTCGCGCGGAAACGGCGTGTTGAGCTGGCGCACGATTTCTAGTCTGGCGGTCTCCCGCGGATCGGCGCCACCGGCCAGCCTGGCGAACTCGATCGCAGCCGGGCCGCCCTCGAACTCGTAGCGCGAGCGCGAGCGATCGAGCACCAGGCCCGTCAGGCCGGCATGCTCGAGCTGAGCTTCGATGTGCGCCTTGAGCGCCGCGGGCTCGCAAGGCTTGTTGACGCGTATCACGTGCACCGCGGAGTAGGGATGCAGATCGCGCCAGCGCAGCATCATGGACTGGAAGAGATTCAATCGTCCCCGCATGCCGCCTCGCGTCCCGCCGGATCGTGCCGCTCGTCGCCGTCTGCTGCGCCCGGATCACTTGCGTGCTAAATCGTCCCGGCGCACGGCGCGAATCAAACGCTGAGCCTCAAGGCACCAGTGCTTCTTGACGCTGTACCAGATATCGGCGGCGTGCACGAGATTGGACAGGTCGACGCCGGGATCGGAAGGCAGGGGCGCCTGCGGCCGCGACGGCGAATAATCGCTGATCCACGCACGCGTGATCGGGTCGCTGGCCAACGGAAGGACAAGCGGCAGGCTGATGTGTCCCGCGCTCGCAGGCAGCGTGACGTTGCGAACCTGCGCGCTGCCCGTCGCGCGGTACGGCTCGCTGTGACCGAAGTTGCCTGCTATGAGATCCCAGTCGAGCGAGTAGCCCGTGAACTCTGTCACTGTATCCGGGATCTCATGCAGCCTCGCGATCATGTTCCATTGACCGAGCATGATCCGAGGCAGCATGCCGGTCGCGAGCGCTGCCGCATAGGGGACCTTGAGGCCGATGATCGGTTGCTGAGCGCCGGTCACCGGATCGACGATTGACGTCCTTGTTTCCGCCTCGTTGCGCAGAGGGTTCCACACCGTGAGCCGGTCGTCGAAGTCGCCCGCGAGCTCGTGCAGAACCTTGATCGCCATCATGCCGCCCTGGCTGTGCCCGATGAGCATAGGCATCATGCCCTCGTGCTCGTAGTACCAGGCGAGCGCTCCAGCGAGACGCGCGCTGTCGACGGAACTGCTGTAGGAAAGCGTCCCGTCGCGAGGGTCGCGGACGCGCTCCTCCGGGTAGCCCATCGCGATGAGGAACTCGGCGAAGGACGCCATCGTCACGAAGGCAACGCTCCCCTGCATGTTGATGATGCGCGGCGCCGGCGCTCGCGCGAGAACGTTGCGAACCTCTTCGTCGGTGATGTGCTCCGGCTCCAGCGCGAGGATGCGCTCCTCGGTATCGCGGTCGAGGGTCACGCGCAGGGGCTGCCCCGGCGAGCTCTCCTGCGCATCGGCGTCGAGCGCGCCCGGCACGAGCAGGACGGCAACCAGCGCCCACGGCAGCGCAAGCGTCCGAACGGCGCGCCGCGATGACAGGCGCTTGAACTTCGGCAGGAACATGCCGGTGCGCTCGGCGTAGTCGTGGTATGCGTCAGCGAAAACGCTCACGAGATGGCGTTCCTCGTTGCGCGCCTTGAGTTGCGTGAGCCAAAGATGCACCGCGGCGAGGCCCAGCATCTGCCACGTCGGAACGACGACGACGGAGCACAGGATATGCAGCCGCTGCAATGCATAGATGGGGTGCCGTGCGTAGCCAAACGGGCCGTCGGTGATCAGCTCACCTGTCTTGCGCGTGCTCACGTCCATGCGCCAATTCCTGCCCATGCGGGACCAGCACAGGCTCGTCAGCAGCAGGCTCGCAACGGCGCCGGCTGCCGCCAGCCAACGTAGGCTCGCGTAGGCGGTGCTCTGGCGCGCGAACTGCGGAACGAGCCAGGCGGAAGGCGGCCGCACGAGGGCGAGATAGGGCAGAACGTTCCAGGCAACGACGAGCGGTATCCAGACCAACCAGAGGTACTTTTCCAGGCGCTGCTCGGGCACCAGCCCGGCCAGCGTGTCCGTCCGCGAGCGCACGCGGGCGATCATGATGCCGACGCCGAGCCAGTACGCCCAGATCGAGGCTACGAGCACGACTCCAGGGATGTCCTTCATTGGATCTGCCCGTGTCCATCGATCGCGGGCGCGAGTTGGCTGGCCCGCTGCCGTATTCGCGTTAAGCGCAGGATTTGTAAATGGAAATGAATGGCCCTAGAATCCGGGCTGGCTGCGCCGCGGCAATGCCGCGCAGTCGGAGTTGCCGCACCGATGCCGGTGCGCCGACGTCCCCGATGCAATCCATCGCTCCCGCCCTCGATCACCGCACCGCGGACGACAGCGCAGCACTGCGCGTCCTGTGTGTCGGCGTCGGTGTACTGCTCGCGATTCTGCCGCTCGCGCATGTGACGGCCATGCGCAACATCCTGATCGGTGTCATCGCCGCAAGCGCGCTGCTGCAGTTCCGCTTCGCGCCCTGGCGCAACGTGCCAGGCTTCGTGCCATGGTTGTTCTGGCTTTCCTTCGCCGGCGCATCGATTGCTTGGTCCGCGCTGCCGCACGTGTCCTTTCAGAGTTTCCGAACGGACCAATTCTATCCGTTCGTGCTCTTCCTGGTGAGCTTCGTCCTGATGCGCTTCCGAGGCGGCCGTCTTGCGGTGGTGTCGGGCAGCGCGGTCGGCACGCTGTTATGTCTCGCCACGATCTTTGCCTCGTCGGTGTCGGGTTACGATTCCAAGGCCGATGAGCCCGCTGCGGGACCGCTCGGCTGGCTCGCCTGGAAGGCCGGCGAGCCGACCGACTCCAGCACCTACGTGGCGTTCATCGCCGTCCCGCTTTTTCTCGTGCTCACGACCTCGCGCCGGCGCTGGAGGCGCTGGGCAGCGGGCATCTGGCTTGTCGTGTTCGGAGCCATCGGCTTCATGAGCGAGAGCCGCACTCTGTTCGTATCTCTCTCCGTATCGTTCGTGGGGTTTCTCATCGTGCTCGGCCTGCTGCGTGGCAGGCTGCACGTCAAGTCCGCGCTTCTCATCGTGCTACTGGGCATCGTCGTCTCGGCGATCAGCATCGAGGTCGTCTCGCGTGCGCGCCTGCCCGCCCCGGCACCCGTTGATCGCAGCGCCGCAGTGCAGATGATCATGAGCGATCCGCGGCCGGCGATCTGGGGGGTATACGTCGAGTTCGTGGGGAGACACCCGTGGCTCGGAGTGGGCCTCGGGAGGAGCGTCCCGTCGCGGGCCTACAACCTGAGCGACAGCCCGGAGCTGCGCCAGATAGACGCCCACGCCACAACGCATGCTCACAACGTGCTTCTCGATCTGCTGTTGCAGGTCGGCATCGTCGGGCTAGCGCTGTGGATCGGGCTGCACGTCGCGATCCTGCGCCTCGCGGTAAAGCGCGCGCGGAATGGAGGCGACCGCGAGAAGGCTTGGGCGGCCGCAGCCGTCGCGCTCGTGCTGGCCATGTTGATCAAGAATTCGACCAACGATCTCATCGTCTTCGGCAACGCCCTCCTGTTCTGGTCGCTGCTGGGGACGATGCTCGGGCTCATCTGGCGCCAGGGCGACGCCACGGGCGACACAGTGCTCCTTCAGGAGCGCGGAGCGGGAAAAAAATAGCCGGGCTCTCGCCCGGCTAGCTGTTCTCGCCTGAAGGCCGTCTTAGACGGTCTGAATGTTCGAGGCCTGTTTCCCCTTGGGGCCTTGCGTAACCTCGAAGCTCACCTTCTGTCCTTCTTTGAGCGACTTGAAGCCCGGCATGTTGATTGCCGAGAAGTGCGCGAACAGATCTTCCCCTCCGCCGTCGGGTGTAATGAAGCCGTAACCCTTGGCGTCGTTAAACCACTTTACCGTTCCAGTGGGCATGTCTTTCAATTCCTCAATTCATATGAAGTGCGGTCGAAACCCGGCCGATGTTTCGATCTCAAGGACAGAAAAGTACGGCTTTTCCGCGCCCGCCAGCGAGCTGGAACGGTCGTGCTTTAGTACTTGAAATAAAACACGAAGCGGACTATACGCGGGGGCGCGGTCCCGGTCAAACGGCGCCACGGGCGCCCCGGGATCGCCGCGGCGCTCGCCGACGCAGAGTGCGCCGGGCAACCTCCGCCCCGGCGCCCAGCGCCCGGAGCTTGGCCCGCGCGACCTCGCGCGACAGCGGGACCATGCCGCAGTTGGTGCAAGGGTAGAGCCGTTCCGGCGGCACGTACTTGAGCGCCGCGCGGATCGTGGCGGCGACCTCCTCGGGGGTCTCCACCCGGGCGGTCGCCACGTCGATTGCGCCGACAAGCACGTCCTTGCCCTCGAGAAGCGCGATGAGCTCCAGCGGCACGTGGGAGTTGGCGCATTCCAGCGAGACCTGGTCGATCTTCGACCCGGCTAGCAACGGGAAGGTGTTTTCGTACTGTCGCCACTCGGCGCCCAACGTCTTCTTCCAGTCGATGTTGGCCTGGATGCCGTAGCCGTAGCAGATGTGCACGGCGGTCTTGCATCTGAGGCCCCGCGCGGCGCGCTCCAGGGCGCGCACTCCCCAGTCTCGAACCTCATCGAAGTACACATTGAACGCAGGTTCGTCGAATTGGATCACGTCGACACCCTCCGCCTCGATGGCGCAGGCCTCGTCGTTGAGGATCTCGGCGAACGCCCAGGCGAGCTGCTCGCGGCTGCCGTAGTGGGCGTCGTAGAGCGTGTCGACCATCGTCATGGGGCCCGGCAGGGTGTACTTGATCCGATGCGTGGTCGCGGCGCGCAGGAAGCGTGCGTCGTCGACGAAGACTGGGTGCCGGCGGGCAACCGCGCTGACAACGACCGGCACTTCGGCGTCATAGCGGTTGCGGATGTGCACGGTGCGCTTGTGCTCGAAATCCACGCCCTCGAGGTTCTCGATGAAGGTGGTGACGAAGTGCCGCCGCGTCTGCTCGCCGTCGGTGACGATGTCGATGCCGGCCTCCTCCTGGTCTCGCAGCGCGAGTCGCACGGCATCCCGCTTGCCCTCGACGAGGCGCTCGTCGTGCAGCAGCCAGGGCGCCCACAGCTGGGCGGGGGGCGAAAGCCACGCGGGCTTGGGCAGGCTGCCGGCAATGGTTGTCTGCAGCGGTGGAGGCATGGTCGCGTTCGGGGTGGAGACGGTCGGCAATCGCGGCGATTATAAGCTGCAGTCTCCCGGGGGGCCGAGATGCGGCGCGGATGCGCGTCGATGCTTGACCCTGCCGGGGCGCCCACGTACCTTTGCGGCGCCGCACATCGTCCTAGCCAGCGCGGACATGCCCAGGGTCCTCTTCTCCGATCACGATTTTCCGAACCTCGATCTCGAGCGTGGGCTGTTCGGGACCGCGGGGATGGAGATGGTTGCCGCCCAGTGCAGCAGCGAGGAGCAGATGATCGAGGCGGCCTCGGGCTGCGTCGCGATCCTGCTGCAGTATGCGCCGATCACCGAGCGCGTCGTCGCCGCGCTTCCCGATCTCGCCATCGTGAGCCGCATCGGCGCCGGTTTCGATACGATCGATACCGAGGCGTGCGCCCGCCACGGCATCTGGGTAGCCAACTCGCCGGACTACGGCGTCGGCGAGGTGGCGACGCACGCCCTGGCGCTCGCCCTTGCGCTCGTGCGCAACGTGCTCGCCTACGACCGCGACGTGCGAGCCGGCCGCTGGCACTATCTGTCGTCCGGGCCGCTGCGCCGCGCGAACGAGCTCACGCTCGGGATCCTCGGGCTGGGACGGATCGGCAAGCGCATGGCGCACTTGTCGCGAAACATCTTCAGGCGGGTGCTCGCCTGCGACCCGTATCTGATCGACGGCGACTTTCCCGCCTACGTGGAGCGCGCCGCCGATGCCGCGACCCTGTTCACAGCCGCGGACCTCGTCAGCATTCACACCCCGCTCACCGCCGAGACACGCAACATGGTTGGAAGCGCGCTGCTCTCGCGCATGCGGCCGGGATCGTGGCTCGTCAACACCGCGCGCGGAGCGATCGTCGATACCGCCGATTTGCTTGCCGCACTCGATGATGGAATACTTGCCGGTGCCGCGCTGGATGTCCTGCCGGTCGAGCCGGTTCCGGCCGATTCCGGACTGCTCGGCCACCCCAGGATCATACTGACGCCGCACGCGGCCTTCTTCAGTGTGCAGGCGGAGATGGAGCTGCGGCGCAAGGCGGCGCAGAACATCGTCAGCTGGCTCGAGCGCGGCGAGCCAGACTACGTGGTCGTACGAGGATCGCGGCAACTGAAGCGCTAGCGCGGAAGGCGGCGATCAGGAGGAAAGCGGTGGCAAGCGTAACGATCAGCGACGTGCACAAGCACTTCGGTTCGACGCACGTCATCCGAGGGGTGAACGTTGACATCGCCGACGGCGAATTCTGTGTGCTTGTCGGTCCCTCGGGCTGCGGCAAATCGACGCTGTTGCGGATGATCGCCGGTCTGGAGGAAATCAGCGCCGGCGAGATCGCGATCGGGGGGAAAGTAGTGAATCGCGTGCCGCCCAAGGAGCGCGACATCGCCATGGTCTTCCAGAACTACGCGCTCTATCCGCACATGACCGTGCGCGACAATATGTCATTCGCGCTCATGCTTGCCAAACAACCGCGAAGCGAGATCGACGCACGGGTGAAGCGAGCTGCCGACATCCTCGGTCTTGCGGCGTATCTTGATCGCTATCCGCGCCAGCTCTCCGGCGGCCAGCGCCAGCGCGTCGCCATGGGGCGCGCGATAGTCCGAGATCCGCAAGTTTTTCTCTTTGACGAGCCGCTCTCGAATCTCGACGCTAAGCTGCGCGTGCAAATGCGCACCGAGATCAAGGAGCTGCACCAGCGGCTGAAGACCACTTCGATCTACGTCACCCACGACCAGATTGAGGCGATGACGATGGCCGACAAGATCGTGGTAATGCGGGACGGCGTGGTGGAGCAGACCGGCGATCCGCTCTCGCTGTACGATCAACCGAGCAACACCTTCGTCGCGGGCTTCATCGGCTCTCCTGCGATGAACATGGTTCCCGGGACGGCGCGCACCAACGGCGACGCCCGGATCGAGTTCCCAGGAAATGTCACGCTGCCGCTGCCCCACAAGGCAAAGGCTAGCGACGGGCAGAAGGTGCTTTACGGCATGCGGCCCGAGCACTGCATGCTCACGGAGGACAGCGGGTTGCCGGCCGAGGTCGTGGTCGTCGAACCTACTGGGGCCGATACGCAGCTCTATTGCCGGTTCAACGGTCAGGAGCTGGCTTCGCTCATCCGAGACCGGGTCACCTGTCGCGCCGGCGACCGAATCAGACTGAAGCCCGATCTGGGGAGGGCCCATCTGTTTGACGCGGCCACTGGCGCGCGGCTGGTTGCATGATCTGCTTCGAGTCGAAACAGCACGACCCGCATCAACTGCAGGCCAACCTTTTCTGAGGAGGACAGCATGAGCAAGTTCAAGCGTCGCGATTTTCTCAAAGCCACCGCGGGCGTCGCCGCCGGGACCGCGTTGGGACCGGGTTCGGTACTGTTTTCGACCGAAGCAGCCGCGCAGCAGTACAAGGTCACTCCGGAAAAAGGCGCCAAGCTCCGCGTCCTGCGCTGGAAGCGCTTCGTGCAGGGCGACGAGGACATGTGGGCAGAGAACACCAAGAAGTTCACGAAAGCGACGGGGATCGATGTGCGCGTCGACGCCGAAGGGTGGGAGGACGTTCGGCCCAAGGCCGCTGTGGCGGCTAACATCGGGAGTGGGCCCGACATCATTATCGGCACGTTCGAGGATGCCCATCAGTATCCGGAGAAGTTGGTCGACGTCTCCGATCTCTGCAACTACCTCGGCAGCAAGTACGGCGGCTGGTACGACGTTTGCAAGTCGTATTGCACCTCCAAGGGCAAATGGATCGCGGTGCCCATGGGCTGCGCCGGCAATGCGCTCGTCCATCGCATCAGCGCGATGAAGGCCGCGGGCTTCGACGAGTTTCCCAAGGACACCGCGGGGTTCCTCAAGCTCTGCCAGGGCCTGAAGGCGAAGGGGCTGCCGCCGGGATTCGCGCTAGGCAACGCCACTGGCGACGGCAACGTCTGGACGCACTGGGTGGTCTGGGCGCACGGTGGCAAGATGGTCGATGCGAAGGACAACGTCGTCATCAACAGCCCCGAGACAATTGCGGCACTGGAATACGCCAAGCAACTCTACGACACCTTCGTCCCCGGCACGCTGTCGTGGCTCGATCCGAACAACAACAAGGCGTTCCTGGACGGTCAGATCGGCCTCACGGCGAACGGCATCTCGATCTACTACGCCGCAAAGACTTCGCAGGACCCGAAGCTGAAGGAGATGGCGGCTGACATCGGCCACGCCAACTTCCCGGTGGGTCCGGTGGGCAAGACCACGGAGCTCAACCTCTTCTTCCCCATGATGGTATTCAAGTACAGCAAGTATCCGAACGCGGCCAAGGCCTACCTCGCGTTCATGATGGAGAAGGAGCAGTACGAGCCGTGGCAACAAGCCTCCATCGGCTACGTGACGCAGCCGCTCAAGGCCTACGAGTCGAACCCGATCTGGACGTCCGATCCGAAACACACGCCGTACCGCGACGCGATGAAGATCATGCTGCCCAATGGCTACGCCGGCGAGATGGGGTACGCGTCGGCGTCGGCGATGGCTGACTTCATCATCGTCAACATGGTCGCCGAAGCGGCTTCTGGCTCGAAATCGCCGAAAGAAGCCGCGGAGCGGGCGAAGGCGCGCGCGGAGCGCTATTACAAGGTATGACGTCACGCTCGCACACGTCGTACTTCGCAGATCTGCCGTCGCCGGCGTGATGGCATACCTGCGCGCGTTGAAGGGGGCGCCTCCCGGCGCCCCCTAACGCGCGCAACCCGTTCCATTGAGGCGGAAGCGTTGAAAGCGGCCCCACGCTCCAGCGCGCTTTCGCGCGCATTCGACAACCGGAACTTCCTCGGGCTGCTGTTCATGCTGCCCGCGGCGGCGGTGCTCCTGCTGTTCCTGACCTATCCCCTCGGGCTGGGGACGTATCTCGGCTTCACCGACACTAAGATTGGTCGCGCCGGCGAGTGGATCGGTCTCGATAACTTCGCGTTTCTCTGGGGCGACGCCGTCACGCGGCTCGCGCTGTTCAACACGATTTTCTATACGACGATCGCAAGCGTGATCAAGTTCGCGCTGGGTCTGTATCTCGCGCTGCTGCTGAACAAGCACCTGCCGTTCAAGGCATTCTTCCGCGCCGTCGTACTCCTGCCCTTCATCGTTCCAACGGCCCTTTCTGCGCTAGCGTTCTGGTGGATCTACGACGCGCAGTTCTCGGTCATCAGCTGGGTGCTCGTCAAGATGGGCGTGATCGACCGCTACATCGACTTCCTCGGCGAGCCGTGGAACGCGCGCTTCGCGACCATCGCTGCCAATATCTGGCGCGGCGTTCCGTTCGTGGCTATCACGCTGCTCGCCGGACTGCAGACGATCTCTCCGTCGTACTACGAGGCCGCAAGCCTCGACGGCGCGTCGCCGTGGCAGCAATTCCGACACGTGACCCTGCCGCTGCTCACGCCGATCATCGCGGTGGTCATGACGTTCTCGGTGTTGTTCACCTTCACCGACTTTCAGTTGATCTACGTGCTTACGCGCGGTGGGCCGCTCAACGCAACGCACTTGATGGCAACCCTTTCGTTCCAGCGCGCGATCTCGGGCGGCAACCTCGGCGAAGGAGCCGCAATTGCAACGGCGATGGTGCCGTTCCTGCTGGCGGCGATATTGATCAGTTACTATGGATTGCAACGGCGTGCGTGGCAGCAGGGAACTGCCGATAAATGACCGCGGCCGACGCCACTGCTCAACCGAGCGACTCGCCGGGAATGAATTACCTGGTGTCGCTCCCGCGGCGCATCGTCACGATCTATCTTCCGCTCGGGGCGTTCCTGTTCGTCCTCTTGTTCCCGTTCTACTGGATGGCCATGACGACGTTCAAGCCGGACGAGGAGCTGCTGTCGCACGAGGGCAATCCGTTCTGGGTCAGCAACCCGACGCTGGTGCACGTCAAAAAGCTGCTTTTCGATACCCCGTATCCGGAGTGGCTGTGGAACACTGTTCTGATCTCGGTCGTATCCACCGCGCTTTCGCTCCTGTGCAGTGTTCTTGCCGCTTACTCCATCGAGCGGCTGCGCTATCGCGGCTCGCGCTACGTCGGCGCGAGCATCTTTCTCGCCTATCTCGTGCCGCCGTCGATTCTGTTCATCCCGCTCGCGACGATGGTCTACAAGCTCAACCTCTTCGATACGCGGCTGGCGCTCATCCTTACCTACCCGACGTTCCTGATTCCGTTCTGCACTTGGTTGCTGATGGGCTATTTCAAGACCATTCCGTTCGAGCTGGAGGAGTGCGCGCTGATCGACGGCGCGAGCCGGCTCCAGATCCTGATCAAGATCGTGCTGCCGCTCGCCGTGCCCGGACTCATCTCGGCAGGGATTTTCGCATTCACCCTGTCGTGGAACGAATTCATCTACGCGCTCACGTTCGTGTCGTCGTCCGAGGTGAAGACGGTGCCGGTCGGCGTGGTCACCGAGCTGGTCGAGGGTGACGTCTACCATTGGGGCTCGCTGATGGCCGGAGCACTCTTGGGCTCGTTGCCGGTTGCAATCCTGTACTCGTTCTTCGTCGAGTACTACGTCTCCGGCCTCACAGGAGCGGTCAAGGAATAAACCCCTTCTCGGTCAGGGTTGAAAACGGACGAGGCCGCCCGAACTCGTCTAGAATTGTCGGCGAGTCACCCCCACGGCCCGAGGCCAATCCAATGAGCGTCCAGGACACGATCCGCGAGCAGGTCAAAACCCATCCCGTCGTGCTCTACATGAAGGGCACGCCGCAGTTCCCGCAGTGCGGCTTCTCCCACGCGGCCGTGGAGATGCTGAAGGCTTGCGGCGTGGACAAGTTCTTTTCGGTGAACGTGCTCGCCGAGCCGGAAATACGCCAAGGGATCAAGGACTACGCCAACTGGCCGACGATTCCCCAGCTCTACGTGAAGGGCGAGTTTGTCGGCGGCTGCGACATCATGCGCGAGATGTATCAGGCTGGCGAGTTGCAGCATCTGCTGGCGAAGCAGGCGGTCTAGGTCGCCGCTCCGGCGAAGGACGACGGCGGGACACCCGCCGTCTTCGTTTCGGGCGCGGCCTCCCCTCCGCGTGCCGGCGCGCGGCACGCAGACTCAGCGCGTCGGCCTCTTCCGTCGATTCGCCTCGCGCGATCCCGCGGCGCCCGTCGCTGCGGGCTCAGGCCGCGGCCTCCTTGGACCCACACCGGGACATCAGCTTCCTTGTATCGGCCGCCTGCGTCGATTCGCCACGCGCGATCCCCGCTCCCTCCGGTCGCCGGGTCCCCTCGCTGCGGGCTCACGCCGCTAGGTCCGCGCGCGCTGCACGCGCTTCACTTCCGTAATTCGCCGCAGGCTGCGCATGACGTGCGCAAGATGCCCGCGGTCGCGCACCTGCACGCTGAAGAACATGTTGACGACGCGGTCGCCGTCGGGGCGTTCCATCGACACGTACTCGATATTCGCGCCGGCGTCCGCGATCGCAGTGGCGAGCCTTGCGAGCAGTCCGCGCTCATCGTCGACGAGCAGGCGGATGCCCGCCTCGAATACGCCTTCGACTTTCGGTGCCCATTCCACGTCGACGACCTGATCGGTGTCGGGGCGCGCCTTGCGCAGCATCTGGCAGTCGCGCGTATGCACGAGCAGGCCCTGACCGCGGCGGAACTGACCGACGACCGAATCGCCGGGGATCGGGCGGCAGCACTTGCCGTACTGGATAGCCACGCCTTCGACGCCACGGAGTTGGAGAGCTTCCGGCCGCGGCAGTCCGATCTCACCGACGTCGCCCGGGCGACCGGCGGTGCGGCTTAGCGCCTGCGCGACGACGAAGGACAGTCGCTTGCCCACGCCGATGTCAGCCAGCACGTCGAGGCGACTCTTCGCGCCGTACTCGCGGACGAGCTTCTCCCAGGTCTGCGTGGTGACCGATTCGGGAGGCAGCTTGAGCGACGCGAGCGCCTGGTCCAGCAGTCGCTCCCCGAGCAGCGCCGATTCCTTCTGCTGCAGCGATTTCAGAAAGTGCCGGATACGCGAGCGCGCTTTGCCGGTGGCGACGAAGTTCAGCCACGAGGGGTTCGGCCGGGCGCTCGGCGAGCTGATGATCTCGACCTGATCGCCGTTCTTGAGCTCGGTGCGCAGCGGCAGCAGCTCGTAATTGATCTTCGCGGCCGTGCAGTGATGTCCGATGTCGGTATGCACTGCGTAGGCGAAGTCGACGGCGGTGGCGCCGCGGGGCAGCGCCATGATCTTTCCCTTCGGCGTGAACACGTAGATCTCATCGGGAAACAGGTCGCCCTTGATGTTCTCGAGGAATTCCTTCGAATCGCGCGACTCCGACTGGATCTCGAGCAGGCTCTGCAACCACCGATGCGTCTCCTGCTGTGCCTCGGCGATGTCGAGCTCGCCCCCGGTCTTGTACAGCCAATGCGCGGCCACGCCGGTCTCCGCGACTCGATGCATGTCGTGCGTTCGCACCTGCGCTTCGAGCGGCGTGCCGTAGGGGCCGAACAGGGTCGTGTGCAGCGACTGATAGCCGTTCGCCTTGGGGATAGCGATGTAATCCTTGAACTTGCCCGGGATAGGCTTGTAGAGCCCGTGCAGCACGCCGAGCGCCGCGTAGCACGCCGTCGTGTCCTTGACGAGCACGCGCGCTCCGTAGATGTCGAACACCTGCGCGAAGCTGTAGTGCTTCTCGCGCATCTTCTTGTAGACGCTGTAGGTGATTTTCTCGCGGCCGCTCACCGTGGCGGCGATGCCAGCGCGCTTCAGGCCGTCACGAATCGACTGCAGAATGCGATTCATCACCTCGCGGCGGTTGCCCCGCGCCGCCTTGATCGCTTTCGCCAGCACGCGGTAGCGAACCGGATACAGGTGCTTGAAAGCGAGCTCCTGGAGCTCCTGAAAGAGGGCGTTCAGGCCGAGGCGATTGGCGATCGGGGCGTAGATGTCGAGGGTCTCCCGCGCGATGCGCTCCCGGTGGGCGGAGGCCATCGCGTCGAGCGTGCGCATGTTGTGCAGCCGGTCGGCGAGCTTGATGAGGATCACTCGCACGTCCTGCGCCATGGCGAGCAACATCTTGCGGAAGTTCTCCGCCTCCAGGTCCTCGCGCGACTGGAACTCGATCTGATCGAGCTTGGAAACGCCGTCGACCATATCGGCGACGCGCTTGCCGAACGAGCTCTCGATCTGATTCTTGGTGACGCTGGTGTCCTCCATCACGTCGTGGAGGAGCGCGGCGGCGAGGCCCTGCGCGTCGAGGCGCCACTGCGACAGGATGCTGGCTACGGCCAGCGGGTGCGTGATGTAAGGCTCGCCGGACTTGCGGAATTGGCCCTGGTGGGCGTGCTCCGAAAACGCGAACGCGCGCTCGACGAGGGCGACGTCAGGGGCAGGCAGGTAGTGGCCGAGATGTCGGGTGAACTCCGCAATTTCCGACATGCTTGGTCACCTGCCGGCGTCCGGGCGCGGTCAGCTCTGGGGCTTGAGCAGCATTTCGATGCCGACCTTGCCCGCGGCGACCTCGCGCAGAGCAATCACGGTGGGCTTGTCCCGGTCGGCGTCGAGCAGCGGTTGTGAGCCGGCGCTGATCTGGCGCGCCCGGTTGGTGGCCGCGAGCGTCAGCTCGAAGCGATTGGGGATCTTCGCCAGTGCGTCCTCGATGGTGATGCGAGCCATGTCTTTTCCCGTTCGATATCGTTAGACCAATTGTGCCAGCAGCGTTCTGTAGCGTACTGCTTGCACGGCGCTGCGCAGCCTCGACGCGCGCACGATGGCGCTCAAGTCGTCGACGGCAGAAGCAAAGTCCTGATTAATAATAACATAATCGAAGTCGCCGCAATGGCGCATCTCCTCCCGCGCGGCCATGAGGCGGCGCGCGATCGTCACCTCGTCATCCTGGCCGCGCCGCACCAACCGCTCCTCGAGCGAAGCGAGCGACGGAGGAAGGATGAAGATGTGAACGGATCCGGCGATGATCCTGCGTACTTGTGCCGCGCCCTGCCAGTCGATCTCGAGCAGCACGTCGCGCCCGGCCGAGATCTGCGCCTGGAGCCACGTGGCGCTCGTCGCGTACCAGTTGCCGTGCACTTGTGCATGCTCGAGAAACTCGCCCGAGTCCTTGAGCTCCCGGAAGCGTTCCGGCGGCACAAAGTGATAGGCGACCCCGTCGACTTCACCCGAGCGAGGCGGGCGCGTAGTGTAGGAAACGGAGAGAAGGATCGACGGATCGCGCTCGAGCAGGGCGCGTGTGAGGCTGGTCTTGCCCGCTCCCGAGGGGGCAGCGATGACGAAGAGGTTCCCGGGGGCAGGGGCCATCATGGCTAGCGCTATTCGATGTTCTGGACCTGCTCGCGCATTTGCTCGATCAGCACCTTGATCTCCAGCGCCGCCTGGGAGAGGCCCGCGTCCACGGACTTCGAGCCCAGCGTGTTTGCCTCGCGATTGAGCTCCTGCATCAGGAAATCGAGCCGCTTGCCGCTGCTGCCGCCCGCTCCGAGCACGCGCCGCACTTCGGCTACGTGCGTCGCGAGGCGCGAGATCTCTTCCTCGACATCGACCTTCGTAGCGAACAGGGCGAGCTCCTGCTTCAGGCGCTCGGCATCCGGATCGAGCCCCGCTTCCTTGAGGCGCGCGGCGAGCTTCGCGACGTACGCCTCGTGAATTGCCGGCACTCGCGGGGCGACGCGCGCGATCTGCGCTTCGATCGCGTGGCAGCGCTGCTCGAGCATTTCTCGAAGCTTCGCTCCTTCCCGGGCGCGTGACGCGGCCAACTCGGCAAGCGCTTGCCGGATCAGCGCCAGTGCCTGCGCGGCGAGCGCTTCCGGCCCTACGGTCGGCTCCGTGAGCACCCCGGGCCAGCCGAGGATTTCCGATACCGACAACGGCGTGCTTTCCGGCGCGTGCCGCATCACTTCGGCTGCGGCGTTGCGCAGCTGGGCCACCCGTTCGGCGTCGACCGCCAGCTTGGCTGCGCCCGGCTCGGTGTGGTTCAGGCTCACGCGGCAGTCGACCTTCCCGCGCCTGAGCTCCGTGGCCAGCAGCTCACGGGCGGCGACTTCGAGGCTGCGCAGCTCGTCCGGGAGCCGCAACTGCACGTCGAGGTAGCGATGGTTGACTGAGCGCAGATCGACTGTCAGCGAACAGCCGGGTAACTCCGCAGAGACCGCTGCGAAGCCGGTCATGGACAGGATCATTGCGTCCCGCTCCCCCGGAGCAGGAGGGGCGAAATTGAAGGGAAACTCAATGAAATCTTTACTTTATGCGCTGGGTTGCAGAGAATGTAGAGGTTATCAATCACCCGCGCAAGTACGGCCGGAACGCAACTTGCTCCGCCGTCGTCTATGGGCGTCACCAACCAGGCTCTCCCCTCAGGCTACCAGCTCCTGAACTATCGGGTTGACCGTCAGATCAGTCGCGGCGGCTTCTCCATTGTTTATCGGGCCTTCGACGACAGCGGCTCACCGGTCGCCATCAAGGAATATCTGCCTTCCTCGCTGGTGCTGCGCACCGAGGGGGACATCGTCCGCGCGAGCACGGCGGAGAACCTCACCTCGTTCCGCTACGGAATGAAGTGCTTCTTCGAAGAGGGTCGCGCGCTCGCCAAGATCAACCACCCGAACGTGGTGCGAGTGCTGAACTTCTTTCGCGCCAACGAGACCGTTTACATGGTGATGCGCTACGAGCGCGGCCGGACGCTGCAGCAGCAGATCCAGATGCGGCAGGACCAGATGTCCGAGCGTCTGGTGCGGCACGTCTTCATGCACCTCTTGAACGGTCTGCGCGAGGTACACACGCACAAGCTCCTGCATCTGGACATCAAGCCGGCCAACATCTATCTGCGCACGGACGGATCTCCCGTGCTGCTCGACTTCGGCGCTGCGCGGCAGACGCTGACCAACACGCGTCCGAAGCTCGCACCCATGTACACGCCGGGCTTTGCCGCACCAGAGCAGTACCGCGACCCGGACCGGCTTGGCCCCTGGACTGACGTGTACGGCATCGGCGCGAGCATGTTCGCCTGCCTCGCCGCCTTCGCGCCCCAGGCCGCCGATGCGCGTGTGTCCGAGGACCATCTGGTGTCGGCGAAGAAGATCTGGGCGGGTGGGTATTCGGACAACCTGCTCGAGGTGATCGACTGGTGTCTGCGCCTCGACCCGCTGGAGCGGCCGCAAAGCGTCTTCGCGCTGCAAAAGGCGATTCGCGAAATTCCGCCGCGCAAACGAAAGCTGACCTTCATCGACTCGATCAAGAAGAAACTGTTCAGCGAAGTAATGTAAGAGACGAGCGCATCGTGCAATTCACCATCTTCCAGGAGAGCCGCAAGAGCCAGCGCAAGGTCAACCAGGACCGGCTTGCCTATACCTACAGCCGCGACACGCTGCTGCTCGTCGTGGCCGACGGCATGGGTGGACACGCCGGGGGAGAGATCGCGGCCCAGATCGCCGTGCGGCTGTTCATCGAGCGCTTCCAGCAGGAGGCGAAACCGACGCTCAAGAATCCCCTCAAGTTCCTGCAGGACGCGATGCAGCGCGCGCATCAGGCGCTCGGCTCGTACGCGAACCAGTTCTCGATGCTCGAGACGCCGCGCACGACATGCGTTGCCTGCATCGTGCAGTCGAACTATGCCTACTGGGCGCACGTCGGCGATTCCCGTCTCTATCTCTTCCGGCAGGGTGGGCTGATCGGACAGACCAAGGATCACTCGAAGGTCCAGTATCTGCTCGACCAGGGTGTCATCGGCGCGCACGAGGTTCCCGACCATCCGGACCGCAACAAGATCTTCAGCTGCCTCGGCGGCCTCGTTGACCCGGTAATCGACCTGTCGCGGCGAACGCCGCTGCGCAACGCCGACCTCATCGTGCTGTGCACTGACGGACTGTGGAGCGTCTATCCGCAGGAGGAAATCGCGCGCGCGCTGACGGGAACGCCGATCCTGAAATCCGGTCCGAACATGATGCGCGAAGCCGAGTTGCGGGGCGGGGACGACGGAGACAACCTCTCTGCGATCGTCGTGCGCTGGGGCCCGGAGACGCTTGCCGACGAGCCTACGACGACGATCACCGAAACCCTGGGCCTGGGCGAGTTCCAGACCGAGATCGACCGCACGCTCACGCTCACCGACCGCAAGGGTGCGCAACGCGATCTCACCGACGACGAAATCGAGCGCGCGATCGCCGAAATCCAGGCGACGATCAAGCGCTACAAGCGCTGATGCGTTACGTAGTTCTCGACACGGAGACCACCGGGCTCGATCCCAAGCAGGGACACCGGATCATCGAGATCGCAGGGGTGGAGGTGGTCGATCGCCGGCTGACCGGGCGCCACGTGCACTATTACCTCGATCCGGAGCGCGAGATCGACGCGGGGGCGACCGAGGTCCACGGTCTGACCTGGGACGCGCTGCGCGACAAGCCCAAATTCGCGGACATCGTGCAGGATCTGATCGACTTCACGCGCGGCGCGGGCTGGATCATCCACAACGCGCCGTTCGACCTGGCTTTTCTCGACGAGGAGCTCAAGCGCCTCGAGCTCTCTTCGACGGCAGGGATCTGCGCGGAAGCTGTGGACACGCTCGAGCTCGCCCGAGAGCAGTTTCCCGGCAAAAAGAACAGCCTCGACGCGCTGTGCGAGCGCTTCGGCATCGACAACGCGCACCGGACGCTCCATGGCGCGCTTCTCGACGCACGGCTCCTGGCCGAAGTCTACCTGGCGATGACTCGCGGGCAGGAATCGCTCAGCATCGAGCTGGCGATGCCCGGCGCAGTCGTGATGGGCGCCACGGAGTCTTCCGCCCTGCCGCCGATCCGCATCCTTGCCCCGTCTGCCGCAGAGCTCGAAGCCCACCGTGCTTACCTCGCCGAGCTTGATCGCGAGGCGAAGGGCCGCTGCCTTTGGCTTGCCCTCGAGCAGGACGCCGCGCAGGTAACGGCAGCCGCGTAACATGTCCGTCACGGATGCCAGTCATACTCCCGGTGCGTCAGCGCCTGCGACGCCCGCGACGGTGAGTTCCCTCGCGCCCATACCAGGCCCGCCGGCGGCCAAAGAGCCGGATCCGCCGCCGATCAATCGCGAGCTCTCCATTCTCGCCTTCAATCGGCGCGTGCTGGCGCTCGCGGAGGATGCGACGATTCCGCTCCTCGAGCGGCTGCGCTTCCTGTGCATCGTCAGCAGCAATCTCGACGAGTTCTTCGAGATCCGCGTCGCCGGTCTGCGCGAGCAGCTGCGCCTCAAGGCGCCGCTGTCGGGGACGACCCTGCACGAGCTCAGGGCGAACCTGACCGAGATCGCGCAGGGTGCGCAGTCGCTCGCGGCACAGATGTACGGCGTGCTCAACCAGCAGATCCTGCCGGCGCTCGCCGCCGCCGGCAGTCCGTTGCTGCGCCACGCGCAGCGCAATGCCGCGCAGCGCGCCTGGGCTGCGCAGTACTTCCAGCGGGAGATTCGCCCACTGCTCACGCCGATCGGGCTCGACCCGGCACACCCGTTCCCGCAGGTGGTCAACAAGAGCCTCAATTTCATCGTCGAGCTCTCGGGCCAGGATGCGTTCGGACGCGAGACCAGCGTCGCGATCGTCAAGGCACCCCGAATGGTGCCGCGGGTGATCAAGATGCCGCCGGAAGTGGCGGGCGCCGAGAACACCTTCGTGTTGCTCTCCTCGATCATGCACGCCCACCTGCACGAGCTGTTCGCAGGGCGCAAGGTCGTGAACTATTCGCAGTTCCGCGTCACGCGCGATGCGGACCTGTGGATCGACGAGGAAGAGGTGAAGAATCTGCGCCAGGCGCTCGAGGGCGAGCTCCCGCAGCGGCAGTTCGGCCTCGCCGTGCGCCTGGAGGTCGCGGCGAACTGCCCGCAGCACCTGGCCGCGCTGCTGCTTCAGCAGTTCGAGCTGCAGGAGGCCGATCTGTACCGCTGCGACGGCCCCGTGAACCTGGCGCGCATGTCGGCACTGATCGATGCCGCGGACGTCGACGGGCTGGAATACCCGACCTTTGTTCCCGGATTGCCCGAGCGCCTGCGCGAGCAGAGCGACATCTTCGCGGCGATTCGCCAGCACGACATCCTGCTGCACCATCCGTTCCAGTCCTTCGAGCCGGTCGTCGAGTTCATACGCAAGGCGGCCGACGATCCGGATGTCATCCTCATCAAGCAGACGGTGTACCGCACGGGCGTGAACTCGGCGCTGATGGAGGCGCTGATCCAGGCCGCGCAGCGCGGCAAGGAAGTCACGGTGGTGGTCGAGCTGATGGCTCGCTTCGACGAAGAAGCCAACATCAACTGGGCCGAGCGGCTCGAGCAGGCCGGGGCGCAGGTCGTCTACGGCGTGTTCGGTCTCAAGACGCACGCCAAGCTCGCACTGCTGCTCCGGCGCGAGAAGGATGCCGCGGGCCACGTCAATCTGCGGGCTTATGCTCACCTGGGCACCGGCAACTACCATCCGCGCACCGCGCGCCTGTACACGGATTTCGGCCTGCTCACGGCCAATTCCGGGATCTGCGCGGACGTCGACGAAGTGTTCCTTCACATCACGAGCCTCGCCAAGCCGAACAAGCTCAAGCACCTCTGGCTTGCGCCGTTCACGATGCACCGCCACCTGCTCGACGCGATTCGCCGCGAGACGCGCAACGCGAAGGAAGGAAAACCGGCGTCGATCACGGCGAAGATGAACGCGCTGCTCGAGGAGGCGGTGATCAAGGCGCTGTATGCGGCGTCGCAAGCCGGGGTCAAGATCGATCTCATCGTTCGCGGGGCCTGCGCGCTCCGCCCTGGGGTTAAGGGGGTCTCGGAAAACATCCGGGTGCGCTCGATCATCGGTCGCTTCCTCGAGCACAGCCGGATCTGGGTGTTCCACAACGACGGCGCCGAGGACGTCTACCTCGCGAGCGCGGACTGGATGGGCCGCAATCTGTTCCGCCGCATCGAGGTTGCATTTCCCGTGCTCGATCCTGAACTCAAAGCGCGAGTGATCGCCGAGGGGCTCGACCCCTATCTCGCGGACAGCCGCGATGCCTGGGAGCTCGCGGAGGACGGCAGCTACGCACGGCCGAAGGCGAGGGCGCGAGGGCAGGCTGCGTCGGCGCAGGCGGAACTGCTCGAGCGCCTGGCCGAACGGGCCAAGGTCGGCTCGTAGCCGGCGATGGATCTCATCCTCTGGCGCCACGCCGAGGCCGAACCCGGGGAACCGGATCTCGGGCGACGGCTGACCGCCAAGGGCATCAAGCAGGCGGAGCGCGTCGCCGCCTGGCTCGATGGTCATCTGCCTGACACGCTGCGGATCCTGGTGAGCCCGGCCGACCGCGCGCAGCAGACTGCGCTCGCGCTCAAGCGCAAGTTCCGTACCGCCGACGAGCTCGCTCCCGGAGCGAGCGCTGGCGCAGTGCTCGCGGCAGCCGGGTGGCCCGATGCGCGCGAGAGCGTTCTCGTCGTCGGTCACCAGCCGACGCTGGGCGAAATGGCCTCGCTGCTGCTCGCCGGCGAAGAGCTGTCGTGGAGCATCCGCAAGGGCGCCGTCTGGTGGCTCTCGAACCGGGTCCGCGACGGCGTGCCCGCGGTCGTGCTCAAGGTCGTGATCGGCCCTGACTTCGTCTGACGCAAGCCGCCCGCTAGCGCTTCCAGCGGTAGCCCAGTGCGGTCCACTGCGCACGCTCCTTGCTGAGCAGATGGCTCGTGAGCGGGTGCGCGGCAAGCCAGCGTGATGAGACCTCGAGCGTGATGCGACGACCGACCTTGAGGCGCATGCGCGGCATTGCAATCGCCGCCCGGGCGTGGTGAAAGAGCACGGCGAGCCGAAGCACGAGCACCTGCGTCCTTCGCTCCGCATCTCCGAGCACGGCCTGCATTTTCGCCAGACCGCCGCGGCAGCCAAAGACGAGCAGCGCGAGCTGCGCCTGTTCGCCGGCCGAGAATCCCGGCATGTCGCCGTTCTGGAGAATGTACGCGCCGTGCTTGTGAAAGCTGATGTGCGACACCGACATGCCGATCTCGTGCAGGCGCGCCGCCCATTCGACCAGCGGCGCGGTGCCGGCGTCGCGACGGGCGCGACGGTACAGCGATGCGGCGAGCGCTGCGACGCGCGCCGCGTGGGCGCGGTCGACCCCGTAGCGCTCGACAAAGCGCTCGACCGTGACGCCGCGGACGTCGGCGTCGATCCTGCGGCCCAGGAGGTCGTAGAGCACGCCGAGTCGAAGCGCGCCGCCAACCGGGTCGATGCGCTCGATCCCGAGCTCGTCCACCGCCGCCGTCATGATGGCGAGTCCGGCGGCGAGCACGGGCGCGCGCTCCAGCTTGAGGGCGCGCAACGACACTCGTGAGATGTGGCGCGCGGCGATCATGCGCCGGCGCAGCCGCTTGAGCCCCACGGGTGTGATGCCGCCTTCGGAGAAGCCATTCTGCTCCAGGATCTCCGCCAGGGCGGCGGCGGTGCCCGAGGACGCGTACGCCTCCCGCCAGTGCGACGGGCCGAACTCGCGCGCGATAGCCTCGATTTCCACGCGCGCCGCGGTCTCCGCGGCGGCAAAGGCTTCTTCGGTCAAGCGCCCCTGCGGGAAGTAACGCTGCGTCATCCCGACGCAGCCCAGCTTCAGCGATTCCAGCCGATGCGGCTCGAGGCCTCGGCCGATGATGAATTCGGTGGAGCCACCGCCGATGTCGACGACGAGTCGCGGCGCGAGCGAACGCGGCAACTCGTGCGCTGCGCCGAGATAGATAAGCCGCGCCTCCTCGTGGCCGCTTATGACATCGATCGGAAAGCCGAGTGCTCGCTCGGCGAGCGGCAGAAACTCGCGTGCGTTCTTCGCCACCCGGAACGTGTTCGTGGCGACCGCGCGCACCGCGGAGGGATGCAAGCCGGTCAGCCGTTCCCTGAACCGCGCCAGGCACTCGAGCGCCGCTCTCTGCGCGCCCGGCGTGATCCGCCCCTTGGCGTCGAGGCCGGCGCCGAAGCGCAGAGTCTCGCGCCAGGTGTCGAGTCGGTAGATCTGGTTGCCTTCGACGCGACCGATCTCCAGCCGGAAGCTATTCGACCCCAGGTCGACGACGGCAAGAGTTGTCACTGGCACGATGCGGCGTCCGGCTCGCGCGAGGGCAGGCATCGCGAAGGCTAGCAGAAAAAGCTGTGCTCGCGGACGCGAGCGCAATCCTTTTGGGCCACGCGATCTTTCTGCTACGCTCGAAACTCTCCCTCGCTAAAGACCGCCGGCACGATGTCCGTCGATTACCTCAAGAAGATCCTCACCGCCAAGGTCTACGATGTCGCCGTCGAGACTCCGCTCGAGCTGGCTCCGACACTGTCGGCGCGCATCGGCAACCGCGTGTTGCTCAAGCGCGAGGATCAGCAGCCCATCTTCTCGTTCAAGCTGCGCGGGGCGTACAACAAGATGGCGCACCTCTCGGCGGCGGAGCGCTCGAAGGGAGTGATCGCCGCCTCGGCGGGGAATCACGCGCAGGGGGTCGCGTTGGCGGCGCAGGTGCTCGGCTGCGCGGCGACGATCGTGATGCCCGTGACCACCCCGGCGATCAAGGTCCAGGCCGTCCAGGCGCGCGGCGCCCGTGTCGTGCTGCACGGCGACACTTACAACGACGCCTATACGCGCGCCGTCGAGCTCGCACGGCGAAAGTCAGCGGCTTTCATCCACCCTTACGACGACCCGGACGTGATAGCGGGGCAAGGCACCATCGGCATGGAGATCCTGCGCCAGCAGCAGGGACCGATCGATGCGATCTTCGTAGCGGTCGGCGGCGGCGGGCTGATCTCGGGCATCGCCTCCTACGTGAAGCGCGTGCGGCCGGAGATCCGCATCGTCGGCGTCGAGCCAATCGATTCGGCGGCGATGAGCGAATCGCTCAAGGCCGGCCGCCGCGTACGGCTCGCCAACGTCGGGCTATTCGCCGACGGAGTCGCGGTCAAGCAGGTCGGCAAGGAGACGTTTCGTCTGTGCCGTCGGCTCGTCGACGAAATGGTCCAGGTAGACACCGATGCGATCTGCGCGGCGATCAAGGACGCGTTCGAGGACACACGCTCGATCCTCGAGCCAGCCGGCGCGCTGGCGATCGCGGGCGTCAAAGCTTACGTCGAGCGCCACCGCGTCCACGGCAAGACCTATGTCGCCATCGCCTGCGGCGCGAACATGAATTTCGACCGCCTGCGCTTCGTGGCGGAGCGGGCCGAGCTCGGCGAGGAGCGCGAGGCGATCTTCGCAGTGACGATTCCCGAACGCCCCGGCAGCTTTCGCGAGTTCTGTGCGCTGCTGGGCAAGCGCAGCATCACCGAGTTCAACTACCGCTACGCGGACTCGAGAATCGCCCACATCTTCGTGGGCGTCGAGGTTTCCAATCGACACGAGACGGCAGAGCTTCTGCGGGCGATGCGCAAGCGGCGCATCGAGGCGTACGACCTGTCCGACAACGAGATGGCCAAGCTGCACGTGCGCCACCTCGTCGGCGGTCACGCCCCGGCACCCGAGCACGAGATCCTGTATCGCTTCGAATTTCCCGAGCGGCCCGGCGCGTTGATGCAGTTTCTGAACAGCATGAGCCGGGGCTGGAACATCAGCCTCTTCCACTACCGCAATCATGGCGCCGATTACGGCCGGGTTCTCGTGGGAATGCAGGTGCCACCCAGGGATCACGACGAGTTCCAGCGCTTCCTGCAGCGGCTCGGCTATCACTACGTCGACGAGTCCGCCAACCCGGCTTATCGGATGTTTCTGGGCCGCTAGACGCCCACCCTGCGCCGCGGAAGTTGCCGCTGCACGGCACTGCGGCGGCGGTTTCGCGCGAACCGAGTGTTGCAAATCCCTCAGAAACATCAACTTTCGGCGTTCTGGCAAGGATTATGCTCTAGGCATTTGCTTGTATCCGTGGCAAACTTTGGCGAGGTCCGCATGGAAATGGGTGCCGCAAATGCTGTTTCGGTCGCACGCGTCGGGAGCCGAGACTTGCCAGAAGCCACCGCTTTGAATGGGGTCAAGGTCATGGTGATCGACGATAGCAACACGATTCGTCGAAGCGCCGAGATTTTCCTGTTGCAAGCGGGCTGCACGGTGATCCTGGCCGACGACGGTTTCGACGCGCTCGCGAAAATCACCGATCATCAGCCGGATCTGATATTTGTCGATATCATGATGCCGCGTCTGGACGGGTATCAAACCTGCGCGCTGATCAAGAAAAACGCGAAGTTTCAACAGACGCCCGTCATCATGCTGTCGTCGAAGGACGGGCTTTTCGACCGCGCGCGCGGACGAATGGTCGGGTCCGATCAGTATCTGACCAAGCCGTTCACGAAAGAGAGCCTGCTTAAGGCGGTCGCCGCGCACGTGAAGACCACGGTTTAGTGCGATTCTCGGCGCGCCACGGCCGCGGGTGGGGGAGAGGGGCCAGGACGAAGGGCGGGAAACGATGAGCATAAAGAGGATTCTGATCGTCGACGATTCGCCGACGGAGCGGCATGTCCTGAACGACATGCTCACCAAGGCCGGCTACGAGGTTGTCGCCAGCGACAACGGCGAGGATGCGATCGTCAAGGCGAAGACGATCAAGCCGGATCTGATCCTCATGGATGTCGTGATGCCGGGACTCAACGGGTTCCAGGCGACCCGCGCGATTAGCCGCGATCCAAGCACGCGCTCGGTACCGATCATCATGTGCACTTCGAAGAGCCAGGAAACGGACAAGATATGGGGCCTGCGCCAGGGGGCCCGCGACTACATCGTGAAACCGGTGAAGCGCGAGGAGCTGCTCGCGAAAATCACCGCGTTCGGCTGAGCGGTCGGCGAGCGTCATGGCCCGTGCCGCCAAGCTCGATCTGCGTGCCTTCCAGCAGGAGCTGGCGACTCGGCTCGCGGCCAAGACCGCCGCCCAGGTCGAGCAGTCGCGGCTTGGTGTCGACTGCGCCGGAGAGCGCTGGCTGATCCGTCTCGCCGACGCGGGCGAGGTGATCGCGGTGCCGCAACTCGCGAGTGTGCCGCGCACCAAGCCATGGTACCTGGGCATCGCGAACATTCGCGGCAATCTCTACGGCGTCATTGACTTTGCGGGCTTCCTCGGGCGACCGGTCGATGTGAGCACGACGGCTGCGGGTCAGCCGCGGCTCGTACTCTTCGGACCGAGGAGCGGCGACCTGCGCGCGGGCATCATCGTCCAGCGCGTGCTCGGGCTGCGCAACCTCGCGGAGCTCGCGCAAACGAATATGCCGGCGACGGCGCCCCCGTGGTACGGCCCGCGCTGGACCGATCACGAAGGCGAAGCGTGGCAGGAAATCGACCTTGCGCGGCTCGCGCAGGATCCGGCGTTCCTGCAGGTGGGATTGTGAGAGCCAGGCGCTACAAGGGGTGGGAGCACACATGGCCATTTCTCTGAAAAACCTGTTGGGGAGCGGGGCGGGAGGCAGGAAATCCTCGGGCGAGGGCGAGCTCGAGATGCCCACGACGACGCAGGTCAAGATGAACGCACCTGCACAAGCCTATGACCCGCTCGCGTCCGCATCGATCATGGAGCAGTTGCGCACGGCTGCTGCCGAGGCGCGGCAGCCAGGCCGCCTGTGGGTCATCGGGCACCTTCCGATCGTCAAGCAACAGCAGATCCTTTTCACGTTGCTCGTCGTCTTTGCGCTCCTGGCGGTGGTGATGCTCTGGCTCAACGGCCGGCTCGCCGCGCAGGTCGCGGCAAGCTCGGGCACCGCCACGGAGATGCAGATGCTGTCGCAGCGGCTCGCGCGCTCGACGTCGCTCGCAGTCCAGGGCAACGCAGGCGCGTTCGAGAACGTGAAGGATTCACGCGACCGCTTTCGCGTAGACCTCGATGCCCTGTCCAAGGGCGGCACGATCCGCGGGACGAGCATCGACGTCGGGAGCGGCGAGCAGGTCCAGGCCCTGCTCACCGACATAACGGGCAGGTGGGACCGCGTGGAGAAAAACGCGACCGCCGTGGTCAACAATCAGCAGAGCCTTCTCGCGCTGTCGAAAGGGCTCGATGCGATCAATCAGGGCAACACGACGCTGCTCGAGCTCGCGCAGCAGGCCTCCTCGCAGGTTGCCGCAGGCGGAAGCCTGCGCGAGGTGGACTTCACCAACCAGCTTGGCATGCTCTCGCAGCGTATCGCCAAGAACGCGAACGCGCTGGTGTCGTCCGAGGATATCGATCCCGAGGTGGCCTTCCTCCTCGGGAAGGACTCGGGGACCTTCCGCGATGACCTGAACGGCCTGCTCAAGGGCAGCGACACGTTGCGCCTGACGGGGGTACGCAACGACGAGGCGCGCGCGACACTTACCGACCTGCAGAAACGATTCGTGCAGTACGAGGCAGGCGTCAACGCGATTCTGCAGAACATGCAGCGGTTGGTGGTGGCCAAGCAGGCCGCGCGGGGGATCAACCAGGAATCCGAGCCCCTGCTCAATGACACGACCAAGCTGGCCGAGGCCTTCGATACACAGAACACCGGCAGGCTCTTCACGCTGGGCGCTGCGATCCTTTTCGCGCTGTTCGCGCTGGTCTGCCTGGTCCTGCTGGGCGTGGTGTTGCGCGACGAGGCGCGCGTGCGTGCTCTCGAGAGCGAACAGGAGAACAAGCGTAACCAGGAGGCGATTCTGCGCCTGCTGAATGAGATGGGTAATCTTGCCGACGGCGATCTGACGGTCCAGGCCTCGGTCACCGAGGACGTCACCGGAGCAATCGCCGACTCGATCAACTTCACGATCGAAGAGTTGCGAACGCTGGTCAAGGGCATCAACAGCGCTACCGACCAGGTGGCGAAGGCGACAACCGACGCGCAGGCGATCTCGAACCGACTCTACGAAGCCTCGCAGCGGCAGAACAAGGAAATTCAGCAGGCCTCCGCATCCGTGCTGCAGATGGCGCAGTCGATCAACGAGGTGTCCCAGACCGCTGCGCAGTCGGCCCGAGTGGCCCAGCAATCGCTGGCAGCCGCCGAAAAGGGCGGACAGGCAGTGCAGAACCAGATTTCGGGCATGAACGAAATCCGCACCCAGATCCAGGACACCGCCAAGCGCATCAAGAGGCTCGGCGAGTCCTCCCTGGAGATCGGCGAGATCGTGGAGCTCATCTCGGACATCACGGAGCAGACGAACGTTCTGGCGCTGAACGCGGCGATCCAGGCGGCGTCAGCAGGCGAGGCCGGCCGCGGGTTCACGGTCGTGGCCGAGGAAGTGCAGCGACTGGCGGAGCGCTCGGGCGAGGCGACGAAGCAGATCGACGCCATCGTGAAGACGATTCAGGCCGATACGCAGGACGCGGTCGCGGCCATGGAGAAGAGCACCGTGGGCGTGGTCGAGGGAACGAAGCTCTCTGACGCTGCGGGGCAGGCGCTGGACGAAATCCGGCGCGTGTCGCGCGAGCTCGCGGAGTTGATCGGGGGCATTTCCGCACAGACCCAGAAGCAGTCCGCGTCAGTGTCCGACGTGACGCGCGGCATGCAGGGCATCCTCAAGATCACCGAGGAGACGACCGAGGGCACCAAGCAGACCAACGTGTCGATCGGCCAGCTCACCAAGCTCGCGGCCGAACTGCGCAGCTCCGTGGCCGGGTTCAAGGTATGACCATGTGCGCGGCGCGCAGGAGGGCCCTGTAGCAGACATCTGAGGCGCGCTTCTTGCTCATTCGTCGCGAGTAGCTGCATCGACCGATAACGCATGGCTAACGAGACCGCCTCCGAATTCGATCTAGGGCCGCTCTCCTGGGTACACGGGGAGATCGAGCAGGCGCTCACGCGCGGTGTCGACGCGCTCGCGAGCTTCAAGGGCTCGCCGGACGACGCGAGCTTGCTCAAGCAGGCGCGTGCGCACATCCACCAGGCGGCCGGGGCGATCCAGATGGTAGGCCTCGATGCCGTTACGGCCTATACGGACGAGGTCGAGCGCCAGCTGTCGCGGCTCGAGGATCTGTCCGGGCCGGCGCTCAACGCGGCCTGCGATCTGACCGACCACGCCTGCCGCAAGCTGAAGATCTTCCTCGACGAACTCGTGGGCGGAGCCGCTCCGGTTCCGCTCAAGCTCTTTCCCGAATACGAGCTGATGCAGCAGGCACGCGGCGCGCGGGCCGCGGCGCCGACCGATTTGTTCTATCCCGACCTTTCGCCGCGGGCACCGAAGATCGCGACTGCGCAAACGGTGACGCCGCAGAAGATGCCCTCCTTCCTCGTGAAGCAGCGGCGCGTGTTCCAAAAGGGGCTGCTCGCTTGGCTGCGCGGCGACGACGAAGGCGCGCGCGTGATGCGCGACGCTGTCCAGCGCATCGAGGACGTCCAGACGCATTCTTCGCAGCGCTCGTTCTGGTGGGCCGTTGGCGCGCTGCTCGAAAGCATCGTCGAGAAAGGCGTCGACAGCGGGTTCGGCGTCAAGCAGCTGTGCGGCCGCGTCGACTTGCAGATCCGGCGCTTCGTGGAGGGTTCGTCGAAGGTCGCGGACCGCATGCGGCGCGAGGTCCTGTACTACGTTGCGATCAGCGCTCCTGTGGGGCCGCAGGTCCAGGCCGTGCAGCGCGCCTACCGACTGCAGGGGCTCATTCCGACCGCGGAGGTGCTCTCGGCAGACGTCGTGCGCGTGCAGCCGCACGTGCGCGAGGCGCGTGACCTGCTGAGCACAGCCAAGGATCTGTGGCTCAAGCTGACGGGCGGCCGCGCCGAGTCGCTGCCGAAGCTGAAGCAGGTGCTATCGGGACTGCGCGACAAGGCCGCAGCGATCGGCGATCCGTCGCTGCTCAAGCTCGCGGGCGCGCTCGCCGCGCGGCTCGACAAGCTTCCGAGCGGCGCCGTCCCCGACGGACTGGCGATGGAGTACGCGACCGGACTGCTGCTCGCGGAGTCCGCCGTCGAGAACTTTGCCGCACTCTCGCCGGAGTTCCCGAAGCAGGTGGACGCGATGATCGCGAGGCTCGACGCGGAGCGTCCTGCCGCCGGCGCGGCGCCGCCCATGCTCGACGAAATGGCGCGCCGCGCGCAGGAGCGGCTGCTGCTCGCGCAGGTTGCCCGCGAGATCCAGGCCAACCTGCGGCACATGGAGCAGGTGCTCGATGCCTTCTTCCGCGATCACGAGAAGCGAGCCGACCTGGCTTCGCTCGCGCACGACAGCAAGCAGATCACGGGTGCGCTGCGCATCCTCGGGCTCGAGCGCGCCGAGCAGCTGCTTGCGCTCTGCCAGCAACAGATCGACGAATACGCGAAGCCGGAAACGGCGGTCGCCAACGAGGATCTCGAGCTCCTCGCGGAGGCGCTGTCCGGACTGGGCTTCTACATCGAGGCGGTCGAGCAGCAGCGGCCGGACCGCGAACGGCTGATCGAGCCGTTGCTCGAGAAGCGTCTCGGCGCGCCGGAGAAGGTTCGCACGGAAGAGCGCGACACGGTCGAGAGCGCGGTCGCCGACCTCAAGACGGCGCTCCCGGCCACGCTCGCCGCGTTCCAGCGCACGCCCGACGAACCCAGCGTGCGCGAGCGCCTCGCGGCGGAGCTCACCACCCTCAAGAACGATGCCGAGCTGATCGGCGACGAGGCGCTGCAGGCGGACGCTGATGCAGCCCTGGGCCTGCTCGCCCGGGCGGGTGTAGGCGACACCGCCGCGCTGCAGGACGCGATCATGGCGATCGCGGAAGGGCGCGCTGCGGCGCCCGCCCCGGCCCCATCCGAAGAGACGATGCGCTTGCTCGAGACAGATGCCTCGCAGCTCGACGCCGAGCTGCTCGACATCTATCTCACCGAGGCCGACGAAGTGCTCAACAGCATCGGCGACAGCGTGGCGCGGCTCAAGGCGCAGGCCGACGATCGCGAAGCGCTGACCACTTCGCGCCGCGGCTTCCACACGCTGAAGGGTAGCGGCCGCATGGTCGGGCTGACCGACCTCGGCGAGATCGCGTACGACGTCGAAAAGGTGCACAACCGGCTTCTCGAAGAAGAGCGCATCGCCACGCCCAGCGTCGTCGCGATGATCGACACCGCGCTCACGGGCTTCCGGGTCTGGGTCGATACGCTGCGACGCAAGGGGCGCGTCACCCCGGATCCTGCGCCGCTGCGAGCCGCAATCGCCAAGGTCGTTTCGGAGCTTCCGGCCCTGACGCTGCCGGTGACGCCGATAAGCGCGGCGGCCGCTGCAGAGCCGGTCGCGCCGGAAATGCCGAGCGCGCTCATGCCGCCGGCGGCGCCCGAGATCGAAGTAATCGAGCTCGACGAGACTTCATACGGTGGCGCTGCCGCGCCCGCCGAAGCAGAAGCGCATGCTGCGCCTCCGCTTGCCGAGGTGATCGAATTCGCGCCGGCCGCCGCGCATCCGAAGCGCGAGGCTGCCGCGGACGTCGCCGCCGAGCCGCTCGCCGTGCCGGCCGCGGAACCGAACGAAGTGGCGATCGGCGACCTCACGCTTTCGGCCGCGCTGTACCGGATTCTGTGCGACGAGGCGCAGCAGCACCTCGCGACGCTCGATGCCGAGCTGCAGGCGCTGCAGTTCGATCCCGCCGCGACACCGTCGCAGGCGATGGTGCGGGCGAGCCATACGCTGTGCGGAATCCATCGCACGGGCGGCTTCCCCCTCGTCGCCACGGCGGCCAAGGCGCTCGAGCAATGCCTCCTCGGGCTCGAGGAGCGCGGCGCGCCGCTGCCGTCGCTTGCGCAGCCGGTGCTCGCGCGCGCGGTCGCGGGACTGCATGCGCTGACGGCGCGCGTGCGAGCGCGCACCTCCTTCAACGCAGCGGACGAAGCCGAGACCGCAGAGATCGTGAGCGAGCTGGAAGCTCTTCGCCACGAGGTCACGCCCGGGGCGGCGGTCGAGGACAGCGAGAGCGCGGCGCAGCGCGCTGCCGCCGCGGAAGACGAAGTGCAGGTTGTGTCAGTGCCGGAGCCTGCTGCGCCCGCGCCGGAACCGCGCGTTGTTCCTTTCGCTGCTGCTCCCGAGCGTCCGGCGCCGCCTGTTGCGGCTCCCGAACGTCCGACGCCACCCGTTGCGACGCCACCGCGCGCTGCGGCACCAACGCCACCTGTCGCTTCGCAGATTGCGCCAGCACCGCAAAGCGTGCCATCGACCGCGGCTGCGTTGGTCGACGTGCACGACGACGTCGACGAGCAGGTGCTGCCGATCTTTCTCGAAGAAGCGGCCGAGCTCTTTCCGCAGGCCGGCGAACAGCTGCGCGCGTGGCGACGCGCGCCGGCGAACCAGGAACCGGCGCAGGCGCTGCGCCGCGCGCTGCACACCTTCAAGGGTAGCGCGCGCATGGCCGGCGCCATGCGGCTGGGCGAGCTCACGCACCACATGGAAAGCCGGCTGCTTGCCGGCGACGGACTGGTCGAACCCACACCCGAGCTGTTCGACGCGCTCGAGACCGATCTCGACCGCCTCGCCTTCGTCCTCGACCGCCTGCAGAAAGGCGAAGTCAACAGTCCCTTGCCGTGGCTTGCGGTGGAGGAGGCGCCCGCGCCGGCAGCACCCGCGCCGCTCACCGTGGTCACCGCCGCCGCCGCGCCGCAACCGGTCGGCGCCGAAGCGGCCGGCGCACCGGCGGAGGCCGAGGCCACGCAGCGGGCCATGTTGCGCGTGCGTGCGGATCTGATCGACCGGCTGGTCAACGAGGCCGGCGAAGTGGCGATCGCCCGCGCGCGCGTCGAGGGAGAGCTGCGCTCGCTCAAGGGCAATCTGCTCGAGCTCACGAACAGTGTGATCCGGCTGCGCTCGCAGGTGCGCGAGATCGAAATCCAGGCCGAATCCCAGATGCAGTCTCGGGTGTCGCACCTGAAGCCCGGCGAGGAAGAATTCGACCCGCTGGAATTCGACCGCTTCACTCGTTTCCAGGAGCTCACCCGCGGCCTGGCCGAGGGCGTGAACGACGTCTCGACCGTCCAGCAGTCGCTGTTGCGCAACATCGACGACGCCGACGCAGCGCTGCTCGCGCAAGCACGCCTCTCGCGCGACGTGCAGCAGCAGCTCTTCTCGATCCGCACGGTGCCGTTCGGGAGCCTTTCGGAACGCCTCTACCGCATCCTGCGCCAGGTCGCGAAGGAGCTCGACAAGCGAGCGAATCTCGAGATCCGCGGCACGCAGGTCGAGCTCGACCGCTCGGTGCTCGAGAAGCTCGTCGGTCCGCTCGAGCACCTGCTGCGCAACGCGCTCGACCACGGCATCGAGCCGCGCGCCGAACGCCTCAAGGCGAAGAAGCCCGAAACGGGCGAGATCTCGCTCAACGTCCGCCAGCAGGGCAATGAAATCGCGATCGAAATCGCCGACGACGGCTGCGGGCTCGATTACGAGCGCATCCGCGACAAGGCGCGATCACTGGGTTTGATTTCCGGTGAGGCCGAGCCGACGCAGGCGCGGCTCACGGAATGCATCTTCGAGCCCGGATTCTCGACGGCGACCAAGGTCACGCAGGTGTCCGGCCGCGGCGTGGGAATGGACGTCGTGCGCACGGATATCGCCGCCCTCGGCGGTCGCGTCGAGGTCACCACGACGCGCGGCAAGGGTACGACTTTCACGTTATATCTGCCTTTGACGCTCGCTGTCGCGCAGACGGTGCTCGTGCGCGCCGGGGGCCGGCTGTGGGCGCTGCCGGCTCCGATGGTCGAACAGGTGCAGCAGATCAAGGACAAGGACCTGATCAACCTGTACCTCAAGCGCGAGGTCGTCTGGCAGGACCGAAAGTATCCGTTCTTCTACCTGCCGCGCCTGCTCGGCAACGCGGGATTCAACCCGGAGACGCTGCGCTACAACTCGGTCGTGCTGCTGCGAAGCGGTCAGAACGTGACCGCGGTGCACGTCGACGAGATGCTCGGCAACCAGGAAGTGGTGGTGAAGAACATCGGGCCGCAGCTCGCGCGCGTGTCGGGTGTCGCCGGAGCGACCGTGCTCGGCACGGGCGAAGTGGTGCTCATCATCAACCCGGTTCAGCTCGCTCAGCGCACCGATGCAATCGCCGACACGCAGATGGTCGTCAGGACGCCGCAGGCGACGAAGGCGGCGGCGGAAGCGGTCGCCAGCTCCGGACCGCCGGTTGTCATGATCGTCGACGACTCGCTCACCGTGCGCAAGATCACGAGCCGCCTGCTCGCGCGCGAGGGCTTCGAAGTGCTCACCGCCAAGGACGGGCTCGATGCCCTGCAACTGCTGGGCGAGCGCGTCCCCGACGCGATGCTGCTCGATATCGAGATGCCGCGCATGGACGGCTTCGAGCTCGCGAAGACGATGAAGGCCGATCCGCGACTCGCGCACATTCCGGTCATCATCGTGACCTCGCGCACGGCGGTGAAGCATCGCGCACGCGCGCAGGAGCTCGGCGTCGAAGGCTACCTCGGCAAGCCGTACCAGGAAGACGAGCTGCTGCGCCAGCTGCGCGGCGTGCTGGCAGTGCATACGGCGTAGGTTGTCCCCGACGGCCATCGGGCGCATTCCCTCTCGCGGAGAGTAGGGCACCCACGTCTGGCAGGCGAAGAGCTGAAATCTACAACTTCGCGGCTTTTCTTACGTTGTTTCCATGCGGCGAAGCCGATCTTCCCTATGAGATGCGGGGAAGCCTCGGCTACAGCGGCCATGCCAATGGCATTCAGCGTCATCGTCTGGCATCTACAAGCTCGGATATATGAATATTCCTTGTTGACAAAAGCCGCAATGAACGTTGAAGTAGCGCCCTGCGTCGGACGAATGCCCTGCGGCGGAGTGCAGATCGCATGCCGGGGGGATACGGGGGTAGGGCGTTCATGTGTGCCGACATCTACATCTCGAGGGAGGTTTCAAAATGATCGGCATTCGCAAGCTCTTCTGCTTGCTTGTTGGTGTTGCGCTCGCGGCGTTCGCGTTACCCAGTGTCGCGGCCACGGCACCGGACAAACTATTCACCATAAACAACCCGAGCCCGCCCGCCGGTGTGCCGGTGACTCTGCCGCCGTCACCCGCCGTGATTCACGCGGGAACCACGGTACCGGTGACCATCAAGGTCACCAATGAATCCCCGAAGAGCGGCAATTCGGTCATCAACTATGTGACCGTCACTCTGCTGAACGCTTCGGCGGACAGCGCCACGCTGAGCAACGCGAGCGCGACAAGCGGAAGCGCTGTCGTGTGTTCCGGGGGCACGGCTGTCTGTGTCACCAGCCCCGGGATAAAGCCGAGCGGAACCATCTCGATCACAGTAAACGTTACTGTCGACGCTCAAGCCACATGCAAAGCCACGCAATGGTACGCGCAGGCGTGGACGGGTAGCGGTGGCCAACCATTCACCGCGTCTCCGGCAGGGTCTGACTCCGCCCCGGCTTACATCGGGTGCGACGGTACGCTTGCCTCCTGCGGCGGAACGGGCGGCACCATTGACCCGACCAACCCCACCGGCGATGACCTCGTCGCGTCCGGAGAGACTGGCATATTGCGTGGGCAGGACACCAATGGCGCGTGTAGCGACGCGATCGGCTACTCGTTGGGCCTCAACGCCAATACCTTGACGTATACGGCGACCAAGGGCGCGCAACAGCCCTCCGTCGAGTACATTGTGATCTGGAATCCGGTTGGCGCCGACGCTAACGGCTGGGCGGGGCAGCGTCCGTGGGTCACCTGGACGGGCGGCACCGGCACCCCCGCCGCGCCGTACTGGGCGCCAGCTCTCCCATGCATGATCGATGATGTGAACGGCGCGCCCTCGGCCGTGATGCCTACTTTCCCGGATCAGGATCCTTACAATAAGGACGCATATATTGGCACTCCGTACTACAAAGGGAGTACTGCCAAGATGTGCGTGGTGCAGCATGGGTTTACGGCAAACAACTCGACGGACCCCAGCACGGTGATCTACTGGGATGTCATAATCGACCAGATCGACTCCTCCACCAAGTACCCGTGACGAGTCCGTAAGCTACGATGATCAGGAGCGGCCCTGCGGGGCCGCTCTTCTTTTGGGGGAGTCTATGCCGGCGGGGACGGCACGGGCGGGACCGCCCGCACCTTCAGGTTCGCGAGCAGCGAGCGACTCTCGTTCACCGTCTCGACGGGAGGCTCGATGCCTTCGAGGCGGTCGAGCTCGATCAGCGAGAGCGACGTGAGCGCCACCTCGAAGAGTTCGCGCCTCTCACGGGCCGCCGCAAGGCTCGCGTCGAGGGCATCCCTTGCTCCCCACAGGTCGTTCTGCAGGAGCAGCGCGTGCGCCTGCAAGCGCTCCAGCAGCGGAACGACCTTCGCCACCCCGTTCGATTCGCTCGCGCGGCCGAGCATGCCGCGCACCAGCTCGAGCGCAGCGTCGGCATTTCCCGTCGCGAGACGGCATTCCGCGATCCGCGCATCGACGGGCGGGACTTTGTCCTCCGCTCCGACGGCAACGTAGTTGGACTTGGCTTCTTCGAGATGGCGCAGCGCCTCCTCGATGCGACCCTGGCGAAGCGAGACTCGCCCAAGGTACAGGAGGCAGTCGCCCAAGTAATAGCGATACTGCGACGCCTTCCAATAGGGAAGCGTTTCCCGGAGCACCGCCTCGGCCTCGGCCCACTCACCGCGGTCGGTCAGGACCTCGGCGGTGTTGACGCGAGCAAGGGCTGCGCCGACCGTGTCGCCGATTTTCAATGCCTCCACGCGGCCCTGCTCCCAGTAAGACAAGGCCTCGTCCCAGTGACCCGCCCAGTGGCAGACCGCGCCGAGGCTCGAAAGGGTGTCTGCCTCGCGGGCGCGGTTTCCTGCCCGCTGGTACGCTTCGAGCGAACGCTGCATGAACGCGCGGCCTTCCTCCTTGCCGAGCTCGCCATAGGCATTCCCCATTGCGAAGTAAGCGTCCGCCAGGGCATCCTGATCGTTTGCAGCCTGCGCTTCGGCCACCGTACGTTCGCCCCAGTCGATGGCCTCGATCATCCTGCCTTCCATCGTCAGCACCATGGCGTACCAACCGCCCGCCCGGGCGTATTGTCGTGCGGCTTCCGGGCCCTCTAGTCCTCGGAGGATGACGCGACCCTGTTCGCACCAGCGCAGCGCCTGCTCGCACTGGCCGAGCTTCGCCTCGACGTGCGAGAGCTTGATCAGCAGCTCGGCATCGGCCATGGGCTCTTTCGCAGCAAGAGGTCGCGCATCGGTAAAGGCGACGGATGCCTTCTGGAACTCACCGGCCCGATACCACGAATCGCCGAGGGACCGGTGCAGAGCGGCGAGCTCGCCGTCCGTTACACCGCCAGCTTGACGCGCGGCATCGACAGCGCGCGAATACAGCTTCGCAGCTTCTACGTACGCGTAGTCGCCTTCGGCACGCTTGGCCGCGACGCGCGCGTATTCGCGGGCGGCTTGGTACTCGCCCGCCTCGAAGAAGTGTAGCGATAGGATGCTTGCGATCTCGTCCGGGTAATCCACCTCTTCTTGGAGTTGCGTGGCGACGATTGCATGCAACCGTCGGCGCAGCTTGTACGGCAGACCCTCGTACGCGGCGTCGCGAAGGAGAGAACGACGGAAGCGCAGGTAGCCGTCAGGCTCCTCATCGAAGAAATCACCGATCCGATCCCAAATTGTTTGTGGCGGCGTGGAGAAGCCTTCCTCTCCCGCAAACCACGCGAGCATCCGCGGGTGGAAGGTCAATCCGAACACGGCCGCATGGCGGACCACAGTTCGCTCCTCAGGCGACAGCGAATCAATTGTGGCCATCGTCGCCGCTTCGGCCGAATCGGGCAGGTCCGCGATGCTGCCGTCGGAATCGACCACCTTTTGCAGCAAGTCGCGCAGGAACTGCGGATTCCCGCCGGAACGTGTCGCCACGACTTCGAGCACGTGTGGAGCGAGCGGAGCTTGCTGGGTCGCCAACTGAGCGAGCCGAAGCGTGTCGGGCGGGGCGAGCGGCTTGAGCTCGATGCGTACGACCGTGTCTTTCTCCGGCGCGAGGAACCCCTTGGAGCCCTGACGTGCGATGGCAAAGAGCCAGGGGCGAGCGCCAATCTCTCCCGTGAGATGGGTCAGGAGCTCGGCGGAAGCCTCGTCCATGTGGTGCGCGTTCTCGATCTCGATCAGTTGTGGCTTGGACATCACCGCCGCGAGGAACATCGTGACCGATTCGTGCAGCTTCGCCCGCCGGTTCGTCTCGGCGAGCGCAGCGACCTCGGGCGTTGGCTCGACTTCGAGTCCGAACGGAATGGCGATCAACGGCAACCACGGCTGGAGATCGGGAGCCTGCTTGACGACCTCTTCACGCAGGCGGTCGGCTATCACCGTCTCTGGGTCGTCCCGCCCGAAGCTCATATATTCGCGCAGCAACTCGGTCCACACCGCGTACGGCGTGGATGCCGTGTACGCTTCACACGTCGCGTGCTGCTTGTTTAAGCCCGTCGCCGCATCGCGAAGCGCTTCGAGCAGCCGGGTCTTGCCGATGCCGGAATCGCCCACGACCTCGATCAGGCGGCCCGCCCCCGAGCGAGCGCTTGTGAAGGCCTTGCGGATGACGCCGAGCTCGACGTTGCGCCCGGTGAGCGGCAAGCGTTGCGTCGAAACTTGCCGTGTCTTCGAGCTTTGCGCGCGGCCGACGGACCAGGCCTGGACCGGCTCGGTTTTGCCCTTGACCGTGAAGGGTTCGAGCTTGGTCGTTTCGAAGTGCGTCGCTGAGCGATCGAGAACGTCTGCGGTCGCATAGATCGTCCCCAGTTGCGCCTTCGCCATGAGCCGGGCGGCGAGGTTCACTGCGTCGCCCATCACCGTGTAAGTCCGTCGGTAGAACGGACCGATGTCGCCCGCGAACACCGCTCCGCGATGCACTCCGATCTGGATCGAGACGGGAAGCTCGCTCGCTATGATCTTGCGCAACACGAGCAGCATCCGCTCCTCGTCGTTGCCGGTAACCTTCGGCGCGCCCCCGGCGAGGATGAGCTTGCCGCCATCGGCATCGACGTCGGAGGCGAGGAACGCGACGCCGTGCTCCTCTGCTGCGGCCTCGAGTGTGCTCATCAGGCGATGCAGTGCCTCGGCCGCCGCGGTCAGGCCGCTCTGCTCGATCAGCGCGTCCGTTCCCGCGAAGCGAATGAAAGCGATCGTCACGGGCCGGTGCTCCGGGCGTCCGCTGCCCCCGAGCACATGGGCGCGGATCGCGGGCGGAATGCAGCGCGCTACCGTGTCGAGCGGCGTTCGCGGGCGCGGCTTCAGTGGGACCCTCTCCTCGTACCCGGGCGGCTCTCGTTGCAGGAGCACACCGGGCCCCTGGTGGGCCCCCAGGCACTCGCTAGGGAGCGCCGCGGCCGTTTCCGCGCTCACGAGAATCTCGTCGGCGCCGGCAGCGTTCTCCATCGCGACTAGACGGCTCCACGCGGGGCCCGTCGTCAGCAGCTCGACATGGGAAGCGCCGACCGCGAAGAAGTGAAACTCCCCCGAGTGCACACCTTGCGACATCTGCAGCGTGACTTTGGCGTCGGCCAGCTCGATGCGGCCGACATCGCGCAGAACCTCGCGCATCATCACAGCGGCGCAACAGGCTCGTGCCGTGTGTGCCTCGTCGTCGAACCACAACAGAAGAGCATCGCCGCCGAACTTCAGCAGGCTGGCACCGTTGTCGTAGGCGCTCTCGAGTATCGATTCGAAGCTCTTCCCGATGGCGTCGGTGATCTGCTCGGCGCCTTCGCGACCCTTGCGGGCGAGCTGCTCGGACAGTTGCGTGAATCCGGAGATGTCGACGATGACGGCGGTGCCCTCGCGGGTCCAGCAGCGAGTGGTCGGATCGTCGGCCAAGTGCTGCTGCAGGATCCGGGGCACATACGCGTTGGCGCGCTTGGCTCCCGGCTCGAGGTCCGGCCCTTGGCTGTCGCGCGGGTTCGCGGCGTCGGCGATCTCGTGAGGTGTCATCGCAATGCTGGCGTGCCGCAGGCAGGCGCGCCCGGCAGGAGCGATTTTCCCACAGGCGTCGCGGCTCGTGGCGGGGGCGGACCCGGTGGCGGCAGGGGTCTGCTCCGCGGCGCGAAGCCTTGGGCGGCGGTACTTCGCAACATGTAAAATCGGCGCTAACCCAAAAAGAGGAGGAGCGCATGGCGCAGTACGCCACGGAGAACATTCGTACCGTAGCATTGGTGGGCCACGGCGCGTCCGGCAAGACGACCCTTGCCGAAGCGCTGCTCGTGCGCGCCAAGGCGATCGTCGCGCCGGGCAGCGTCGAGCGCGGCACGACGGTGAGCGACTTCGACCCCCTGGAGAAGTCCTGGCAGCATTCGCTGCGCGCCTCGGTGCTGCATCTCGACAGCGACGGGACCCGGGTGCACCTGATCGACACGCCGGGGTTCCCCGACTTCATCGGACAAGCGATCGGCGCGCTCGACGCCGTGGAGACTGCGGCAATTGTCGTCAATGCCCAGTCTGGCATCGAGATGATCACCTCGCGCATGATGGACTGGACCGCGCAGCGCAAGCTCTGCCGCCTCATCGTCGTGAACAAAATCGACGCGGAGAACGTCGACCTGCCGGCAGTGCTCGCGGCGATACAGGCCAGCTTCGGCAAGGAGTGCCTGCCGATCAACCTGCCGGCGGACGGCGGCAAACGCGTCGTCGACTGCTTCTTCAACCCCTCGGGCGAATCCGATTTCTCGTCGGTCGGCGATGCGCATCGAGCGCTCGTCGACCAGGTGGTCGAGGTGGACGATGCGCTCATGGCGCTCTATCTGGAGCAGGGTGAGATCGCGCCCGATCAGTTGCACGCGCCGTTCGAGAAGGCGCTGCGCGACGGACATCTCGTGCCGGTATGCTTCGTCTCGGCACGCACCGGCGCGGGTGTGGGGGAGCTGCTGGACGTGCTGGTCAAGCTCGGGCCCAACCCGGCCGAGGGCAACCCGCCGCTGTTCACCAAGGGCGAGGGCGCGAGCGCCATCGAGTTCCATTCCGTCCCGGATCCGAAGAAACACGTTCTCGCACACGTGTTCAAGGTGGTGATCGATCCGTTTATCGGCAAGCTCGGGATATTCCGCGTGCACCAGGGAACGGTGACGCGCGACACGCAACTCTACGTCGGCGATAGCCGCAAGCCGTTTAAAGTGGGGCACCTGCTCATGCTGGAGGGCGGCAAGCAAGTCGAGGTCGACCGCGCCGTGCCGGGAGACATCGCAGCGGTAGCCAAGGTGGACGAAGTTCAGTTCGACTGCGTGCTGCACGACTCGCACGACGAAGACCAGATTCACATGCGACCGCTGGAATTCCCGACACCGATGCACGGCTTCGCGATATCTCCGAAGAAGCGCGGTGACGAGCAGCGCATATCGGATGTGCTGCACAAGATGATCGCCGAGGATCCGACGCTGAGCCTCGAGCACGACGCCAACCTGAACGAAACCGTGCTGCGCGGCTTGGGCGAGTTGCACCTGCGCTCGGTGTTCGAGCGCATGTCCTCGCAGTTCAAGCTCGACATCGACACGCGCCCTCCGCGCATCCCCTACCGCGAGACCGTGACCGCGAAGGCAGAGGGGCATCACCGGCACAAGAAGCAGACGGGCGGCGCAGGACAGTTCGGCGAGGTGTACCTGCGCATCGAACCGCTGCCGCGCGGCACGGGCTTCGAGTTCGTTGACCAGGTGAAAGGCGGCACCATCCCGAACCAGTACATTCCCGCGGTGCAAAAGGGCGTCGAGCAGGTGCTTACGGCAGGGCCGATCGCTGGTTTTCCCCTGCAGGACGTGCGGGTGATCGTCTACGACGGCAAGCACCATCCAGTCGATTCGAAGGAAGTCGCATTCGTGACCGCAGGCCGCAAGGCCTTTCTCGACGCGATCGAGAAGGCGCGGCCGATCGTCCTCGAACCGATCGTCAGCCTGGAGGTTCTCTGCCCCGAGACGAACATGGGCGATGTGGCCGGTGATCTGTCGGGGCGGCGCGGGCAGGTGACAGGCACGCGCTCGCTGCAAGCCGGCACGCTCACGGTGAGCGGCCTCGCGCCGCTATCCGAGCTGGAGGGCTACGCCGCCCGCCTCAAGGCGATGACGGCGGGCCACGCCGCGTGGACGATGGCGCTCTCGCACTACGATCCCGCGCCGCCCAACCTGCAGCAGCATCTCGCCGGCGAATACGCCAAACACCGCAAGCACGAAGAGGAGTAGGACTTCGAGCGGCGGAGTGGGTCCCCGTGCGCGAAGCGCATGGGGGCGACCCGCGAGAAGGCCAAGCGGCCGACGCGCAGAGCGTGCTAGTGCGACGACTGGTTCAAGGAGGCCGCTGACGCGAGCGGCGGAGTGGGTCCCCGTGCGCGAAGCGCGTGGGGTCGAGCGGCCGCGAGTGGCGGCGCGGCCGACACGCAGTGTGCTGCATAGCGCTTCACCTCAAGGAGGCCACTCACACGAGCAGCACGGCGATTTGTGTCAGGCCCGGGCGGCGTCTACAATGTCGGCATGGGCGAGGGACGCGCCAGCCTGAGTCACCACTTCCTGATCGCCATGCCGAACATGGCCGATCCGCATTTCGCGCACACCCTGATTTACATCTGCGAGCACAACGACCAGGGCGCCCTCGGCATCGTCGTCAACAAGCCGATCGACATGACGCTCTCGGCGTTGTTCGAGCAGATCAATATCCCCCTCGGCGACTCCGATCTGCGGCAGACCAAGGTTCACTACGGCGGCCCGGTGCAGATCGATCGCGGTTTCGTGCTGCATCGCCCGCTCGGCAGCTGGCAATCCACGCTCGCGGTGAGCGACGATCTGGGACTCACGACCTCCAAGGACATCCTCGAGGCGGTCGGCAACGGCAACGGTCCGGCCAACGTTCTGGTGACGCTGGGCTACGCGGGCTGGTCAGCTGACCAGCTCGAGCAGGAGATCGCGCAGAACGCCTGGCTCACCGTCGAGGCCGACCCGGATGTGCTGTTCACCGAGCCCGCGGAGCTGCGCCTGCCCGCGGCGATGAAGCTGCTCGGCATCGAATTCTCCCGTCTGTCCGACGCGGTCGGACACGCCTGATCCGTGACCGCGAGAGCCATGACCTCCGCCAATCCGGGGGGATGTGTTCTTGCATTCGATTTCGGCACGCGACGCATCGGCGTTGCGGTCGGTGAAACGAACGTCGGTCTCGCTCATCCGCTCGCGACCATTGCCGCCGCAAGCCGCGATCAGTGGCTGCCGGCAGTGCGGGCGCTGATGGCCGAGTGGCGGCCGGCATTGCTCGTCGTCGGGCTGCCGGTGCACGCCGACGGCGTGCCGCATGCAATGACCGGACGGGCGAAGCGCTTCGCGCGCGAGCTCGAGAGCCGCTTCGAGGTGCCCGTCGAACTCTGCGACGAGCGCTTCACGACGCGAAGCGCGTCCAGTGCTCTGGAAGAGTCCGGCATCCGCGGCCGCCGACAGAAGGCTTCGCGCGATCGAGTCGCCGCTCAGCTCATCCTGCAGGACTACCTTGACCGCCGCCGGACTGCCTGACGCCGAGATAACGCTCGGCCGGCTCGCTGAAAAGATGCGCGGCGCCGTCGCGTTCGACGCCAAGCTGATCGGCATCCACTCCGGCGGCGCGTGGATCGCCGAGCGGCTCGCCGAGATGCTCGACGGACGGCATCCGGTGGGCTACATCGACGTGTCGTTCTATCGGGACGACTACGCACAGAAGGGATTGCACGCGAAACTCGCGACGACCACGCTGCCCTTCGAAGTCGGCGCGAGCCGCATCGTTCTCGTCGACGACGTGCTCTACACCGGCAGATCGGTGCGCGCAGCGCTGAACGAGATATTCGACTACGGGCGGCCGGAGTCGATCGAGCTGGCCGTGCTCATCGACCGCGGCGGCAGGGAGCTGCCCATCGAGCCGACCTACGTCGGGGCGCGGGTTGCCGTGGCCCGCGACCTGTCGGTCGTCCTGCAGCGCCATCTCGACGGCAGCCTGGAGCTCTCGCTCGAGTCCGCGAACGGAGGCGGCCGTGCGTAACCCGCAGCTCGGCCCCGGCGGCGAGCTGCAGCATCTGCTCACGCTCGAGGGACTGCCGCCGGAGGTGATCGGCCGCATTCTCGACACCGCTGTGCCCTTCGTGTCGATCGCCGAGCGCGACGTGAAGAAGGTCCCGTTGCTGCGCGGGAAGACGGTGTTCAACCTCTTCTTCGAGAACAGCACGCGAACGCGCACGACCTTCGAGATCGCGGCCAAGCGCCTGTCGGCCGACGTGATCAATCTCAACATCGGCGTTTCCTCGACGACCAAGGGCGAGACGCTGCTCGACACCATCGACAACCTCGTGGCGATGAACGCAGACATGTTCGTCGTGCGTCATTCGCAGAGCGGCGCGCCGCACCTGATCGCCCAGCATCTGTCGACGACAGGGCGCGGGGGCATCCACGTGATCAACGCAGGCGACGGGCGGCACGGGCATCCGACGCAGGGCCTGCTCGACCTGTTCACGATCCGCCACTACAAGCAGGAGTTCCGCGCACTGACCGTGGCCATCGTCGGCGACGTGCTGCACTCGCGCGTGGCGCGCTCGCTGATCCAGGGGCTGACGACACTGGGCACGCCAGAAGTGCGCGTCGTGGGGCCGCAGACGCTGCTGCCCACGGCCGTTGAGCGCATGGGGGTGCGCGTTTTCCATGACATGCGCGCGGGGCTCGCCGGCTGCGACGTGGTGGTGATGCTGCGCCTGCAGAGCGAGCGCATGAAGGGCGCGCTGCTGCCCTCCGCGGGCGAGTACTTCAAGCACTACGGGCTGACGGCGGAAAAACTCAAGCTGGCGAAGTCCGATGCCATCGTGATGCATCCCGGCCCGATGAACCGCGGCGTGGAGATCGATTCGGCCGTCGCCGACGGCAAGCACTCGGTGATTCTGCCGCAGGTGACGTTCGGCATCGCCGTACGCATGGCGGTGATGAGCATTCTCGCGGGCAGCCAGGCTCACGCATGAAGATCGAGATTCACAACGGTCGGCTGATCGATCCGGCCCACGACATCGATCGCCGGACTTCGCTCTACGTCGCCGCAGGCAAGGTCGCTTCGATCGACGAACCGCCGGCAGGGTGGCATCCCAATCGCGTGATCGATGCTTCGAAACTCGTCGTCTGTCCAGGTCTGATCGACGCCTCGGCGCGGCTTCGCGAGCCCGGCTTCGAGTACAAGGCCACGCTCGAATCGGAGATGCAGGCGGCCATCGCCGGCGGCGTGACGAGCCTCGCCTGTCCGCCCGACACCGATCCGCCACTCGACGAGCCGGGACTGGTCGAGATGCTCAAGCACCGCGCCCGCTCGCTCAACCAGGCGCATGTCTACCCGATAGGCGCGCTGACGGTGGGGCTCAGGAGCGAGACGATCACCGAGATGGGCGAGCTCTCCGAGGCGGGCTGCATCGCGTTCTCGCACGCCGACGCGCCGCTGGCCGACACGCAGATCCTGCTGCGCGCACTGCAGTACGCCGCGACCTTCGGCTACCGCGTGTGGCTGCGCCCGCAGGATGCGCATCTCGCCCATGGCGGAGTGGCCCACGACGGCGAGGTCGCGACGCGCCTGGGCCTTCCCGCGATCCCTTCGTGCGCGGAGACGATCGCGCTCGACACGATCTTCGAGTTGGTGCGCGCGACCGGCGTGCAGGTGCATCTCGCGAGGCTCTCCACCTACGAGGGCGTGGAGCGCGTCCGCGCCGCGAAGCGGGCGGGGCTGACGGTGACCTGCGATGTCGCCGCGCATCACGTGCACCTGTGCGACATCGATATCGGGTGGTTCAACGCGCACTGCCGGCTGGTGCCGCCGCTGCGCGGCACGCGCGACCGGACTGCGCTCCGGCAAGCGCTCGCCGATGGCACCATCGATCTGATCTGCTCCGATCACACGCCGGTCGACGAGGACGGCAAGCAGCTGCCTTTCGGCGAGGCGGAGCCCGGAGCGACTGGCCTGGAGCTGCTGCTGCCGCTGACGCTCAAGTGGGCGCAGGAGGAGCGGCTCGCCTTGCCGATCGCGATCGCGCGCATCACCTCCGACCCGGCACGCGTACTAGGGCTCGCCGCAGGGCACCTCGCACCGGGCGCGGATGCTGACGTGTGCGTGTTCGATCCGGAGGCGCGCTGGATCGTCGATCCCGCTTCGCTCAGAAGCCAGGGGAAGAACACCCCTTTCCTCGGGCTCGAGGTCTCCGGCAAGGTTCGCTATACGCTCGTCGGCGGACAGATCGTCTACGAGGCATAAGAGCGAGAGCGCGATCTCCCGAGGTTGCACCCATGAATATCGAACAGACCGAACACCTGGCAAGTCTCTTCCCCGAAAGAAAGCTTGGGCGGCGCAGCTTTATCGTGACCTCGATCGGCGCGGGATTCGCGCTGGCCGTGCAACCCGTGTCGTCGCAGACGATCGCGACCGACAGCAGCGGCCTCGTTGCAGGGGAGGTCAAGGTGCCGGTCAAGGATGGCGAGGTCCCCGCGTACCGGGCCATGCCCGAAGCTGGCGGCCCTTTCGCCACCATTCTCGTCGTGCACGAGGCGTGGGGCGTGCACGAACACATCCAGGACGTCTGCCGGCGGCTTGCCAAGCTCGGCTACTACGCGATCGCGCCCGATCTCTTCGCTCGCTATGGCGACGTCTCGAAGATGGAGACGAGCGCGATCGTGCAGAACGTCATGAACAAGGTCACGGCCGAACAGGCCGCGAGCGATCTCGATGCCTGCGTTGCTTTCGCCAAGGCGTCCGGAAAAGCCGATACGCAAAAGCTCGCGGTCATCGGTTTCTGCTTCGGCGGCACCGTGGTATGGCAGTACGCGGCGCGCAACCGCGCCCTCAAGACCGGCGTGGCATGGTACGGCAGCCTGGACTCGCGCCTCGGGCCGGACACGAAGACGGCGCTCGAGCTCACGCCCGAGCTTACCGTACCCGTGCTCGGACTTTACGGCGGCAAGGACCAGGGCATCCCGCTCGCCGTGGTCGAACAGATGCGAGCCGAGCTCAAACAGGCGGGCAATCCCTCGCAGATCGTCGTCTATCCGGAGGCGGGACACGCCTTCTTCGCCGACTATCGTCCGAGCTACAACAAGGCTGCTGCCGACGATGCCTGGAAGAAGATGCTGGAGTGGCTGAAGTACTACGGCGTGTAGTAGGCGGGGCACGCCCACCTCGCCCTTCCGCGCGCGGCTTCAGGACTTCCTGGGCACCCGGCCGAGAAGATAGAACTCGTCGTTCGGGCGCATGGCCGTGAGATCCGCCATGCGGTTGGAGAGCGCGAAGAACGCCGTGATGGCGCCGATGTCCCAGATGTCCTCGTCGGAAAAGCCGTGCTGCCGAAGCGTCTCGAAATCCGCATCGACAAGCTCGGCCGAGCGTGACGCGACTTTCAGCGCGAACGCCAGCATCGCCTTCTGGCGGGCGCTGATGTCGGCCTTCCGGTAGTTCACTGCGACCTGGTCCGCGACCAGCGGATCCTTGGCGTACACGCGGAGCACTGCCCCGTGCGCGACGACGCAGTAGAGGCAGTCGTTGGCTCCGGACGTAGCGACCACGATCATCTCGCGTTCGGCTTTAGACAGGCCGGATTCGCGCAGCATGAGCGCATCGTGATAGGCGAAGAAAGCACGGAATTCATCCGGCCGGTGCGCGAGCGTGAGAAAGACATTGGGAATGAAGCCCGCCTTCTCCTGCACTTCGAGCATGCGTTCACGGATGTCGCCCGGCAAGTCCTCGAGGCGCGGAACGGGGTAGCGGCCGATCGCCGGCAAGTTGCCTGATGTCATGGATGTTCTCAGCGCGCAGTTTCAGGATGTCGATCTCGAGTCGCGAGCAATTCAGTGGTCATCGGCCGATGTCGATCCCGGTGCGGCGACGACGCGCGCGCCGGTGTCCTTGAGCAGCCGCAGAAAGTCGGGCGAATCAAGGATGATCTTTCCTGCGGCGGCACGCAGGCGGTCTACCGCTTCCGCCGGCAGGACAAAGGAGGTCGGAAGGTCGTTGAGATATGCGCGCTCCTCAGGGTCTTTGATCGCAGAGAACGATACGTCGATGGCGTACAGGTCGATATCCGGCGTCCGGAGGAGCGCCGCGACGGCCGGATCGGTGTTGGCCTTGAACGCGGCTGAGTCGCGCAGCCGGCGCATCTTCTGCCAGTTGGCGAT
>DASVFM010000174.1:0-12033 GCA_036380055.1 Casimicrobiaceae bacterium | reverse complement strand
GTCAGTCGGCGACTGGCTGATCACGCGCAGGATGTCCCCCGTTGCCGTCTGCTGCTCGAGCGCTTCCGTAATGTCGCGGTTGCGCTGCTGCAACTCGGTGAACAGCCGCACGTTCTCGATGGCGATCAGCGCCTGGTCGGCAAACGTCTTCAGCAACTCGATCTGCTGGTTCGGAAATGGTCCGGGCTCGGTGCGCCCGACGCCGATCACCCCGATCGGAGCCCCGTCACGAAGCATCGGAACGGCCAAAGCACTGCGAAACCCCGTCGTAGCTGCGGTCGGCCCGAGCCTGTACTCGGGATCGTCGAGCGTGTCGGGAACCGCCACGACCGTCGAAGTCAGAACCGCCCGCGTGGCGGCGGTGTCGCGGCTCGGTGGCCTCGGAAAGTAGCGGCGCCAGGCGTCGGCCGCCTCGGAATTCATGTTGGCGATGGCGCTCAGGTGGATCAATTCGCCATCGAACCTGAAGACGAGCCCAGCACTGGCAGCGCAGAGCTTCATCGCAGCGGTCGCTATCGTGTCGAACACCGGCTGCACGTCCGTCGGCGACTTGCTGATCACGCGCAGGATGTCGCTTGTCGCGGTCTGCTGCTCCAGAGCCTCGGTGAGATCTCGGTTCCGCGCCTGCAGCTCCGTAAACAGCCGCACATTCTCGATCGCGATCACCGCCTGGTCGGCGAAAGTCTGAAGCAGCGCGATCTGCATATCCGAAAAACCGCCGGGCTCGCGCCGGCCGACGTTGATGGCGCCAATCGGATTGCCCTCGCGCAGCAGCGGAATCGACACGGCGCTCCGAAACTGACCCGCAACTGCGGCCGCCTTGCTTATATACTCGCGGTCCTCGAGCACATCGGCGATCGCAACGAGGCTTCGGGTCAGCACCGCCCGCCCCGAGGCGCTGTCGCGGCCGGGGGCCCGCGGATAGAGCGAGCGGATCGCGTCGGCGCCCTCGGGCGTATTCGCGAGGGCCGCTATATGTAGCAGCTCGCCGTCGAACGTGAACACGCTCGCCGAGTGCGCTTGGCACAGCTTAAGTGCCGCATTCACCATTGTGTCGAACACTGGTTGCACATCGGTCGGCGAGCTGCTGATCACGTTCAAAATCTCGCTCGTCGCAGTCTGCCTTTCGAGCGCCTCGGTGAGCTCACGGTTGCGCGCCCCCAGTTCTGTGAACAACCGTACGTTTTGGATGGCGATGACCGCCTGGTCGGCGAAGGTCTGCAGAAGTGCGATCTGCTTCTCGGGGAAGGGTCCGGGCTCGGGGAGGGTGACAGCGATTGTGCCCAACGGTATTCCCTCACGCAGCAAGGGAATGGCCGTGATGCTCCGGAAGCCCGCGCTGATCATCGCAGCGTTGGTCTCGTACTCGTGGTCTTCGAGCACGTCAGGAATCGCCACGAGGCCGCGCGTCAAGACAGCCCGGCTGGACGCGTTGTTGCGACCAGGCGGTCTCGGGTAGCGAGCCCGCACCGCGGCGGCCCCTTCCGGGGTTACGTTCGCGAGCCCGCCCACCCGCAACAGGTCACCGTCGAAGGTAGTGACCACCGCCGAAGTGGCGCGGCACAGCCTCAGCGCTGCCGCCGCGATCGTCTCGAACACCGGCTGCACATCGGTCGGCGACCGGCTGATGACGCGCAGGATCTCGCTCGTAGCCGTCTGCTGCTCCAATGCCTCGGTTAGATCGCGGTTGCGCGTTTCCAACTCGTTGAACAGCCGCACGTTCTCGACCGCGATCACCGCCTGGTCGGCGAACGTCTTTAGCAGGGAGATCTGCGTTTCGGGGAAAGGACCGGGCTCTGGGCGGCCGACGGCGATCGCTCCGATCGGCACCCCGTCGCGCAGCAGGGGCACGCCTAGAACGCTGCGGAAGCCGGCCGTGATGGCGGCATCCTGAATCTGGTAATCGGCGTCCTCCAACACATCGTCGATCATGCAGAGACTGCGCGTCAGCACCGCGCGGGTTACTGCGGACGTCCGATCCGGGGGTCGCGGGAACAAGCGGCGCAGGGCCTGCTGCCCTTTCGCGTCTACACCGGCCATCGCGGCAAACCGAAGCAATTCGCCGTCAAACATGGCCACCGTCGTGTGCTTAGCGCGACACAGTTTCACGGCGGCGGCCGCGATCGTGTCGAACACCGGCCGCACATCGGTCGGTGACCGGCTGATGACGCGCAGGATGTCGCTCGTAGCCGTCTGCTGCTCCAATGCCTCGGTTAGATCGCGGTTGCGCGTTTCCAGCTCGTTGAACAGCCGCACGTTCTCGATGGCGATGACAGCCTGATCGGCGAAGACGCGCAGCAGCTCGAGCTGCTTGTCCGAAAATGGACTGACCTCGGTGCGGAATATGGCGATGACCCCGAGCGGCTTGCCTTCGCGCAGCAATGGCGTCGCGGCGCATGTGCGATGTCCGAACCGACGCTGGAGTTCGCGACCCACCGGATAGTCCTCTTCGCGTTCGGCTGAGAGATCGCGGACGTGGACTGTACGACGCTCAATAAACGCGCGACCCGATATCGACTCTCTTGTTAACGGAATCTCGATCGCCTCCATGCTTCCCGCGGTGCGGATCAACACGTCGCCGAACGCGCCGGTTGCAGCGGCGCCACGAAGAACGCCGTGGTAGAGACGCATGATCGCGACATCTGGCGCGCCGCAGAATCTGGCTGCAGCCTGCACGAGTGTGTCGAGCACCGGCTGCAGGTTGCCTGGCGAGCTGGAAATCGCTCGCAGGATCTCCGCCGTCGCCTTCTGCTGTTCGAGCGCCTCGTTGGTCTCGTTGAACAGTCGAACGTTTTCGATCGCGATCACCGCCTGGTCGGCGAAGGTCCTGAGCAACTCGATCTGCCGCTCCGGAAAGAGTCCCGTCTGCGCGCGCGCCACCGCGATCGCGCCGATGGGGCGACCGTCCTTCAGCATCGGAACCGCGACGACGCTGCGCTGGCCCGTCGTCTTGGCGAACTCGCCGAATGCGAACTCTCGATCCTTCTGCACGTCCGGGATCTGCTCGACGGCGCCGCTGAGAATAGATCGGGGCGCGGCGGCCGCGCGGCCCGGCATGGCCGGGTACTGCTTGCGCAACAGCGCGAACGCCTCGGGCTTCAGCCCGTAGTGAGCCACCGCATGGATCAGCTTGCCGTCGAACCTGAAGACGTGACAGAACCTGGCGCCGCACAGCCTGGCAGCGCTTCGCGCGATGGCATCGAAAACCGGCTGCACGTCGGCGGGCGAGCGGCTGATGACGCGCAGGATCTCGCTCGTCGCTGCCTGCTGTTCCAGCGCCTCGGCGAGCTGCCTTTCCAGCTCCCGCACACGGGAGCCCGCTTTCTCCGCCGGCGTGCGAGCAGGGGATGAGCGGGAACGCTGCCTGGGCCGGGCGGGCTTCGAGCCCTTCTTCGGCCCCTTTCCCCCGCCACTCGAGCGCCCCTTCGATCGAGCAACCATGACCGACAGACTAGGCGATGGCGTTCGCTCGGGCAAGTCTTGGCGCAGCATGCTTCCCGCGCTGCGCCAAGGCGGCGTAGAATCCGCGACCCGTGCGCCCCGCTCCTCCGCCTGCTGCTCCGTTGATCGCGCTCAGATGCGCTTCGTGCGGGACGGAGCTGCCCGCAACCGCGAAATACTGCATCGAGTGCGGACATCCCGTCGCGCCCCGCGACGTGGATTGGGAGCGTGAACCCGAGGCAGAGCTCAAGGCTGCGGCCGTGGCTGAGCCGCAGGGCGAGCTCAAGCTCGTCACGGTGCTCTTCGCCGATCTCAAGGGCTCGATGGAGCTCGTCGCCGATCGGGACCCCGAGGAGGCGCGCAAGCTGATCGACCCGGTGCTCGAGCACATGTACGACGCGGTCGAGCAGTACGGCGGCACGGTGAGCCAGGTGATGGGTGACGGAATCATGGCGCTGTTCGGCGCTCCGATCGCGGCCGAGGATCACGCGGTGCGCGCGTGCCACGCCGCGCTGACCATGCTCGACCTCGTCCGGCACTACGGTGACGAGATCCAGCGCTCCTACGGCATCCCGATCCAGATCCGCGTCGGGCTCAACTCCGGCGATGCCCTCGTCCGCATGACCGACCACGGGCTGTACGCGAGCTACACGGCCATCGGGCTCACGGTGCATATCGCTTCGCGCATGGAGCAGATGGCGAAGCCCGGGACGGCCCTCGCCACCGCCGATACAGTGCGGCTCGCCAAAGGCCATATCGAGACCAAGTCGATCGGCCCCCTGCAGGTCAGGGGATTCGACCGCCCGATCGAGGTCGCAGAGATCCGGCGCGCGGCGACAACGCGCTCGCGCTACGATGCCGCGCCGCGGCGCGCGATGACCCGCTTCGTGGGCCGCAACGACGAGCTTGGCCAACTCACCGAGGCGTTCGCGGAGGTGACGCGGGAGAAAAGCGGTCGGCTGATCACGATCGTCGGCGACGCCGGCATGGGAAAGTCGCGTTTGGTCTACGAATTCCTGCGCACGCTCGCGGACAAGAACGTGCTCGCGCTGGACGGCGGCGCCGCGCCTTACGGGAGCGGTGCCGGCTACCGTCCGGGCGCCCACATCCTGCGCCAGTACTTCAACATCGTCGAAGAGGATGACGACGCGACGGTGCGGGAGAAGGTTGCGGGACGGATCGTTGCCTTGAGCGGAGGCACCGACACGGCGGTGGTGCCCATCCTCTTCGTCATGCACGCTCTTCCTGCCGAGCACCCCTTCCATGCGCTGCCGGTGAACGAGCGCCGCGAGAAAGTCGTCGGAGCGCTGCTCTGGCTCGGCAAGCGCGTCGCCACGGAACGCCCGCTGGTTCTCGTCTACGAGGACTTGCAATGGGTGACCTCCGACACGCGCAAGTTTCTCGAGACCCTGGCCGCCAACATCGCCCCGTCGATGCTCGTGATCGTGAGCTACCGCCCCGATTACGGCGCCCGCCTGCAGGCGGCCGCGAGCGCGCCCGAGCTGCGGCTCGATGGTCTGCCCCCCGAGGCGACGCGCGACCTCATGACCGGACTGCTCGGCGGCGACGCGAGCCTGGATCGGCTGAAAGAGGAGTTGCACCGACGCAGCGGCGGCAATCCCCTGTTTATCGAGGAGCACGTGCGCAGCATGATCGACTCGGGTGATCTCACGGGAGAGCCCGGTCGGTACCGTCTCAGTACCACCCACTCGAGCATCGAGATCCCGCGGACGGTGCGTGCCGTGCTGGCCGCGCGCATCGACCGGCTGTCGCACGAGGACAAGCACGTGCTGCAGGCGCTTGCGGCGGTGGGCGACGTCACCAGCGTGGGCGTCCTCGCTCGCGTCCTGGCGGCACCCGTCGATGGCTTGAGGAAGTCGCTGCGGCGCCTGCAAGCGAGCAGCTTGCTCATCGAGCGCACGGATCAGAAGGAGCTCGCCTACGAATTCAAGCATGCGCTTACCCAAGCCGTGGCCTATGAGACGCTGCTGCTGGAGCGCCGCCGCGAGCTTCACCTGCGGATCATGGAGGCCATGGCCCCGAGCGCTTTGCCCGAGGTGCTGGCGCAGCACGCGGTGCAAGGCGAGGCTTGGGTCCAGGCGCTCGACTATCTCTGGCAGGCAGGAAAACGCGCCACGCAGCAGTTCGCCGAGCTTGAAGCCATGACCTACCTCGAGCGCGCACTGGAGGTCGTGGACCGCCTGCCCAAGGAAAACCGCTCTCCCGCAATGGAGATCGATCTGCGCTTCGATCTGCGCAACGCGCTGATCCCGCTCGGCCGGCACCAGCGCAATCGGGAGATACTGCTCGCGGCCGAGCAGCTCGCCCTCGCGTCGGGCGACGGACCGCGGCTCGCCCAAACGCTCTCCTCGCTGTCGAACTGCTACGGCAACATCGGCCGACCCGAGCTGGCGCTCGACGCCGCCGTGCGCTCGCTCGCGCTCGGCGAAAAGCTGGGCGACCCGAAGGTACTGCTCGTCAGTGCGCTCAGCGCCGGCGAGATATATCGCGCGCTGGGTGACTATCGAAAGGCGCGCGACTACCTCGTGCGCGCCGTCGCCCTCATCGATCCCACCGAGGCACATGGCCTGCACGGGCAGGTCGGACTGCCCGCGGTGCGCGCGCGCAGCCACCTCGCGTGGACGCTCGGCGAGCTCGGCGACTTCGCCGGCGCACATCAGGTCGCAGAAGAAGGCCTGCGGCTCGCCGATCTCTCGGGTCACGCCTACAGCGTCAGTCACGCCTGTCTCGGGCTCGGAGGAACCCGGCTGCGCCAGGGCGAGTTCCAGGCGGCGATCCCCATTCTCGCCCGCGGCCTCGCCGCCAGCGAGCGTACTCCGCTGCTGCGCCCGCCGATCGCCGCCGACCTCGGCGTCGCCAAGGCGCGCTGCGGCAACATCGCGGAGGGGCTGGCCCACCTGCACGAGGCGGTCGATGGCGCGCAGGCGATGGGCAGACTAAGCCGGCTGCCGCTGATCATCGTGAAGTGCGGAGAAATCCACCTGCTCGCGGGCGAATGCGCCAAGGCCGCCCGGCTGGCTGCCGATGCGCTCGAGCTCGCGGTCGAGCAGAAGGAACGAGGCAACGAAGCTTATGCCCGACTGCTGCTCGCCGAGATCCATGCCGCGGACGAGACCGCGAGTGCCGCGGCATGCGAACGCGAGTACGGCGAGGTTATCGCGCTCGCCACGGAGCTTGGCATGCGGCCGCTGATGGGGCGCTGTCACGCCTCGCTCGGCGTTGCGCTGCAGCGCGCGGGCAACGCGAGCGATGCGCAGCGCCATTTCGATACGGCGCGAACGATGTTCCGCGAAATGGGGATGCGTTTCTGGTTCGACAAGGTCGAGGCCGACCAGGGCAATCGGCACTGAGTCTTAAGGTCTCCATTGCCCCGCGATCCAGGGAGGCGTGCAGCGTGGGCGCCCCTGTCGCAACCCGGGCAACCGGCGTAGAATGCGCGCCCTGCGGACAGGCGACACGATCGCCCACTCCACCGTTGGGGGTACCATATCCAAGGTACCTGCGGCATCCGGAAACACAATTTCTTGGAGCTTCATCGCATGGTTTCGTCCTCGATCGGCGCATTCGCGCCGCAGTATCACTCCCGCAAGAACGTGATCGAGGAGGCGAGCCATGGCTGAAGCGCTGCGCAAGGTCACGCTCGACGACAAGTACGAACTCGATTCCGGCCGCGTCTTTCTGACCGGCGCGCAGGCGTTCGTTCGCCTCCTCATACTGCAGCGCCAGCGCGACAAGCTCGCCGGACTGAACACGGGAGGGTTCGTCTCCGGATATCGCGGCTCTCCGCTGGGCGCGCTCGACCTGTCGCTGTGGAAAGCGCAGAAGTTCCTCGATCGCGCCAACATCAAGTTTCAGCCGGGATTGAACGAGGACCTCGCCGCGACCGCCATCTGGGGCAGCCAGCAGGTCAACCTGTACCCCGACGCGAAAGTCGATGGCGTGTTCGCCATGTGGTACGGAAAGGGCCCCGGTGTGGATCGCTGCGGGGACGTGTTCAAGCACGCGAACTTCGCCGGCACATCGAAGCACGGCGGGGTGCTGGTGCTCGCCGGCGACGATCACGCGGCGAAGTCCTCCACGCTGCCGCACCAGTCGGACCACCAGTTCTCCGCGGCGATGATCCCGGTGCTCTATCCCTCGTCGGTGCAGGAGATCCTCGACCTGGGACTGCACGGCTGGGCGATGAGCCGCTACTCGGGCTGCTGGGTCGGCTTCAAGTGCGTCGCGGACACGGTCGAGAGCTCATCCTCCGCGTACATCGATCCCTCGCGCGTCAACATCATCGTTCCCGACGACTTCCCGCTGCCGCCGGACGGCGTGTCGATCCGCTGGCCGGACCCGTTCCTCGCCACCGAAGCGAGGATGCAGGACTACAAGATCTACGCTGCCCTGCATTACTGCCGCGTCAACAAGCTGAACGAGATCGTCATCGGCGCGGGCAAGCCCGCGCGGCTCGGGATCATCACCAGCGGCAAGAGCTATCTCGACGTGCGGCAGGCGCTCGACGATCTGGGCATCGACGAAGCGCAGGCGGCCGAGATCGGCATCCGCGTGTTCAAGGTCGCCATGCCCTGGCCGCTCGAGCCGGAGGGCGTGCGTCACTTCGCCGAGGGTCTCGACGAAATCCTGGTCGTGGAGGAGAAGCGGCAGATCGTCGAGTACCAGCTGAAGGAGCAGCTCTACAACTGGCGCGACGACGTGCGTCCGCGCGTGGTCGGCAAGTTCGACGAGAAGGGCGAGTGGGTGCGGCCGCATGGTGACTGGCTGCTGCCGCCGCACGCGGAGCTCACGCCGGCAATGATCGCGCGCGTGATCGCGCAGCGCATCCGACGGCTCGACCTGCATCCGCGCACGATGGAGAAACTGCAGAGCCGCGTGGATTGGATCAACGCGAAGGAGGCTGCACTCGCCAGACCGAAGATCACGCTCAACCGTATCCCGTACTTCTGCTCGGGCTGCCCGCACAACACGTCGACCAAGGTGCCCGAGGGCAGCCGCGCGACGGCGGGCATCGGCTGCCACGTGATGGCGATCTGGATGGACCGCTCCACGTCCACCTACACGCACATGGGCGGAGAGGGCGTGCCGTGGATCGGCCAGGCGCCGTTCAGCTCCACCAAGCACACCTTCGCCAACCTGGGCGACGGCACCTACTACCATTCCGGCGTCCTCGCCATCCGCGCGGCGATCGCAGCCAACGTCAACATCACCTACAAGATCCTCTACAACGACGCCGTGGCGATGACCGGCGGCCAGCCCGTCGACGGCCCGATCTCGCCGCAGATGATCGCGGAGCAGTGCGCAGCGGAAGGCGTGAAGAAGATCGTCGTGGTCACCGACGAGCCGACAAAGTATCCCTCCGGCTACTTCAGCTCGGACATCGCGATCCACCACCGCGACGATCTCGACCGCGTGCAGCGCGAGCTCCGCGACACTGCGGGAGTGACGATCCTGCTCTACGACCAGACCTGCGCCGCCGAAAAGCGCCGGCGCCGCAAGCGCGGCAAGTACCCGGACCCCGCCAAGCGCGTGGTGATCAACGAGCTGGTGTGCGAAGGCTGCGGCGACTGTGGTATCAAGTCCAACTGTGTGTCGGTGGCCCCGGTCGAGACGGAGTTCGGCCGCAAGCGCACGATCGACCAGTCCTCGTGCAACAAGGACTATTCCTGCGTCAACGGCTTCTGCCCGAGCTTCGTCACCGTCGAAGGTGGCAGTCTCAGGAAGCCGAAGAAGGCGGACAGCGTCGACTTCTCGCATCTGCCGCAGCCGGTTCGCCCTTCGACCACCCATCCGTACAGCATCCTCGTCACCGGCATCGGCGGCACCGGGGTGGTCACCATCGGCGCGCTGCTCGGCATGGCTGCGCACCTCGAAGACCGGGGTGTATCGGTCCTCGACATGACGGGGCTCGCCCAGAAAAACGGAGCGGTCGTCACGCACATCCGCGTGGCCGACACACCCGAAGCGCTGCACGCGACGCGCATCGCTGCGGGCGAGGCGAAGCTCGTGCTTGCCTGCGACATCCTGACCGGCGTGGGCTACGAGGCGCTCGCCAAGATGCAGAAGGGCGTGACCAAAGCGCTCGTCAACACGGCGCTCGTCATGCCAGCGGATTTCACGCGCAATGCCGATCTCGCCTTCCCGACCGGCTCGATGGAGCAGGAGATTCGCGATGCGGTAGCGCCGGGCGACGCCGAATTCTTCGACGCGACCAAGCTAGCCACAGGCCTCATGGGCGATTCGATCGCAACCAACCTCTTCATGGTCGGCTACGCTTATCAGCGCGGCCTCATCCCGATGAGCGAGGAGGCGATCCTGCGCGCAATCGAGCTCAACGCCGCCGCGGTCGAAGCGAACAAGCAGAGCTTCCGCTGGGGGAGGCTCGCCGCCGTCGAGCCCGAGCGCGTCCTGAAGCTTGCTATCCCCGAGGAAAAGCCGGACTCGCAACGGCTCTCGACCTCGCTGGAAGAAATGATCGCTCGCCGCGCCCAATTCCTTACGGCGTATCAGGACGCGAAGTATGCGAAGCGCTACATCGATTTCGTCGCGATGGTGCGTGCGGCGGAAGCGCAGAAGCTGGGCGACCGCACGGCACTGACCGAGGCTGTGGCGCGCTACTACTTCAAGCTGCTCGCGATCAAGGACGAGTATGAGGTCGCGCGCCTCTACACGGACGGCAATTTTGCGAAGCGGGTCGCCGCCCAGTTCGAAGGCGACTACAAGCTCGTGTTCCACCTCGCCCCGCCGCTCACCAACAAGCCCGATCCCGTCACCGGGCAAGCTACGAAGAAGGCCTATGGGCCGTGGATGATGAGCGCGTTCCGTATCCTGGCGCGGATGAAGGGACTGCGCGGGACCGCACTCGACATCTTCGGTGCCACCGCCGAGCGCAGGGAGGAACGCCAGCTCATCACCGACTACGAGGCGCTGATCAAGGAGCTCCTTCCCCTGCTCGCTGCGCACAACCACGCCATCGCCGTCGAACTCGCCAGCATTCCCGAGCACATCCGAGGCTATGGCCACGTCAAGGAGCGCCACCTCAAGGCGGTGAAGACGAGGCAGGCCTCTCTCGTGGAGGCGTTTCGAGCGGCGAAGCCTGCCGAGACACCAGCGGCTCTGCCGGTTGCCGCCTAGGATCCCCGCCGTAGAGCGGGAGGTTGACGCGATGGCAGTCCAGTCCCGCAAGCAGCTAGAGACACGCTCGTATCCGCAGCAGGTGCACATGCGCCCGCCTGAACAGCGAGCCGCCTTCGGGCTCGCGCTGCGAAAGCGTTGTCCGCGCAAGACGCACTCGCGCTGGCGCCCGCCGGCGCGTCGCCTGGATCCCGTCTCGGTGCTGGTCGCATCGAACAAGGGCCGGCTGCGGAACCTCCTTCCGTTGCGCTACGGCCGCATGATGGTTTCCCCGCTCACGTTCTATCGTGGCGCAGCGGCAATCATGACGGGCGACCTGGCGCAGACCCCCGTCACCGGCGTTAAGGTACAGGCCTGCGGCGACTGCCACCTTCTGAACTTCGGCGGCTTTGCCACGCCGGAACGCAAGCTTATCTTCGACATCAACGATTTCGACGAAACCGCCATCGCGCCGTGGGAATGGGACGTCAAACGGCTTGTGGCGAGCTTCGTCATCGCGGGGCGCTCGAACGGCTTCCGCGGCGCGGCTTGCCGTGAGGCGGCCTGGTGGGCGGCGCGACGTTACCGGCAGCAGATGGCCGAGTACGCGGAGTCGCCCGTGTTGGCTTCGTGGTATGCGGCGGTCGACCTCGAGGCCCTCGTCGCTACCGGGATCGATCGCGATTTCCGGCCCTTCACGCGCCGCAAAGTGCTGGAATCGAACGAGGCTCATGCGCAGCACCACGAGCTGCACAGGCTCACGCATCAGGAAGGCGACGCTCCCCGCATTACCGATGCTCCGCCGCTCGTCTATCACATGGACGACCTGCGCCACGAGCGCTACCACCGCGCGGTCGAGCGCTCGTTCGCCGAGTACCGGGCCACACTGCCTCCGTGGCATCGCATCCTGCTCGATCGCTACCAGATCGTCGATGTAGCGATCAAGGTCGTGGGCGTCGGCAGCGTCGGCACCGAATGCGGAGTTGCCTTGCTGATGTCCGGCAACCGCGAACCCCTGTTCCTGCAGTTCAAGGAAGCCCACCACTCGGTTCTCGAGCGTTTCGCAGGCGGCAGCGCGTTCAAGCATCGCGGAGAGCGCGTCGTCGTCGGGCAGCACATCATGCAGGCGGCGAGCGACGTCTTCCTCGGTTGGGCGACTTGGGAGGATGGGCGACACATGTATCTGCGGCAACTCCGCGACGTGAAGATAAAGCCGGTCGTCGAGCTCATGAAGCCGGTAAACCTGTATCGGTACGCGAAGGCATGCGGCTGGGCGCTCGCGCGGGCGCACGCGCGCTCCGGCGACGCGGTGACCCTTGCGGCCTATATGGGCAAGGGCGACGCCTTCGAGGATGCGATGAGCGCGTTTGCCGTCAATTACGCGGATCAGAACGAGCGCGACTATGCGAAGCTCGTCGCGGCAATCCGCGCCGGCCGGATCCAGGCGCAGTCCACGAC
>DASVFM010000173.1:0-6203 GCA_036380055.1 Casimicrobiaceae bacterium | reverse complement strand
ATAATGAGCCGCTGCTTGCCCTTGGTGTCCTTGCCGAACGAGACGGTGCCCGTGACTTCGGCCAGAAGGCCGGCATCCTTCGGCGAACGCGCCTCGAACAGCTCCGCCACCCGCGGCAGACCGCCCGTGATGTCGCGGGTCTTGGAGGTCTCCTGCGGAATCCGCGCGAGTACCTCGCCGACCGCCGCGTCCTGGCCGTCCTTGACCGTGATGATGGAGCCGAGCTGGAAGGTGATGTTCACCGGCTGATCGGAGCCGGCGAGCTTCACCTCGTCGCCACGCTCGTTGAGGAGCTTCACCTGCGGCCGCACGCCCTTGGCTGCCGCCCCCGAGCGTCGCTTCGGATCGATGACGACGAGCGTGGAGAGCCCAGTCACGTCGTCCACCTGCTTCGCAACGGTCACACCTTCCTCGACGTTCTCGAACTTCACGCGGCCGGCGTACTCGGTGATGATAGGCCGCGAGGTCGCGTCCCAGGTCGCCAGCACCTTGCCCGACTTTACCGCTTCGCCATCCCTGACGAGCATGGTCGCGCCGTAGGGCACCTTGTGGCGCTCCCGCTCGCGTCCGTTGTCGTCGTGGATCATCACCTCGCCGGAACGGGCGATGACGACCAGCTCCCCCTTCGCGTTGGCAACGTAGCGCATTGCCATCGAGAAGCGCACGGTTCCGGCGGACTTGCTTTCGAGCTGCGAGGCTGCCGCCGTTCGCGAGGCAGCGCCGCCGATGTGGAAGGTGCGCATCGTGAGCTGCGTGCCCGGCTCGCCGATCGACTGCGCGGCGATGACTCCGACCGCTTCGCCGACGTTCACCAGATGACCGCGGCCGAGATCCCGGCCGTAGCACCTCGCGCAGAGGCCGTAGCGCGTGTCGCAGGTGAGGGGAGTGCGCCCCTTGATCTCGTCGATGCCGAGCGCCTCGATGGCCTCGACCTCGTCCTCACCCAAGAGCGTACCGGCCGCGAGCAGGGTTTCCTGGGTTTCCGGGTTGATGATGTCGGCTGCCGCCGCCCGCCCGAGGATGCGCTCGCGCAGAGGCTCGATCACCTCGCCACCCTCGACCAGCGCTTTCATCGCCACGCCGTTGGTCGTTTCGCAATCCTCCTCCGTGACCACCAGGTCCTGCGTAACGTCGACGAGGCGCCGCGTGAGATAGCCGGAGTTGGCCGTCTTGAGCGCGGTGTCCGCAAGACCCTTCCGCGCTCCGTGCGTGCTGATGAAGTACTGCAGCACGTTCAAACCTTCGCGGAAGTTGGCCGTGATCGGCGTCTCGATGATGGAGCCGTCGGGCTTCGCCATCAGCCCGCGCATGCCGGCGAGCTGTCGAATCTGCGCCGCCGAGCCGCGCGCACCGGAGTCCGCCATCATGTAAATGGAGTTGAATGACTCCTGCCGCGCCGGCTTCCCGTCGCGGGTGGTGACGTCCATGGTGCCGAGCTGCGCCATCATCGCCTTGGCGATGTCGTCGCCGGCACGGCCCCAGATGTCGACCACCTTGTTGTAGCGCTCGCCCTGCGTGACCAGGCCCGAGGTGTACTGCGCCTCGATCTCCTTCACCTCGCGTTCCGCCTTCTCGATGATCGTGTGCTTCTCGTCGGGAATCAGCATGTCGTCCGCAGCGAACGAGATGCCGCCGCGCGTGGCGAGGCTGTAACCTGCCTGCATCAGCCTGTCGGCGAAGATCACTGTCTCGCGCAGGCCGCAACGGCGGAAGCTCGCGTTGATGATCCGCGAGATCTCCTTCTTCTTGAGCGGCTTGTTGACCGTTTCGAACGGCAGTCCGGCGGGCAGGATCTCGGATAGCAGCGCCCTCCCCACGGTCGTTTCGTACCGCGTGATCGTCTCGGTCCGCTCGGCGTTGTCCCCGACCTGGATTTCCTTGATGCGCACGCTGATCTTGGCGTGCAGGTCGATCTGCCGCGACTCGTATGCGCGCGTTACTTCGGCGATATCAGCGAAGAGCATACCTTCGCCTTTCGCGCCGATCAGCTCGCGGGTCGCGTAGTACAAGCCGAGCACGATGTCCTGCGACGGCACGATGCACGGCTCGCCGTTCGACGGCAGCAGCACGTTGTTGGAGGCGAGCATCAGCGTGCGCGCTTCCATCTGCGCTTCGAGCGACAGCGGCACGTGCACGGCCATCTGGTCGCCGTCGAAGTCGGCGTTGAACGCCGTGCAGACGAGCGGGTGGAGCTGGATCGCCTTGCCTTCGATCAGCACCGGCTCGAAGGCCTGGATGCCGAGGCGGTGGAGCGTCGGCGCCCGGTTCAGCATCACCGGGTGCTCGCGGATCACTTCTTCCAGAATGTCCCAGACCACCGGCTCCTGGTTCTCGACCATCTTCTTCGCCGCCTTGATCGTGGTGGCGAGGCCCATGGTCTCGAGCTTGTTGAAGATGAACGGCTTGAAGAGCTCCAGCGCCATCAGCTTGGGCAGCCCGCACTGATGGAGCTTGAGCTGCGGGCCGACCACGATCACCGAGCGGCCCGAGTAGTCGACGCGCTTGCCGAGCAGGTTCTGGCGGAACCGGCCGCCCTTGCCCTTGATCATGTCGGCGAGCGATTTGAGCGGTCGCTTGTTGGCGCCGGTCATCGCCTTGCCGCGGCGCCCGTTGTCGAGCAGCGAGTCGACCGCCTCCTGCAGCATGCGCTTCTCGTTGCGCACGATGATGTCGGGCGCCTTGAGCTCGAGCAGCCGCTTCAACCGGTTGTTGCGGTTGATGACGCGCCGGTAGAGGTCGTTCAGGTCGGAGGTCGCGAAGCGGCCCCCGTCGAGCGGCACCAGCGGCCGCAGGTCGGGCGGCAGCACCGGCAGCACCTCGAGGATCATCCACTCGGGCTTGATACCAGACTTGTGGAACGCTTCGAGCACCTTGAGGCGCTTCGCGATCTTCTTGATCTTCGTATCGGACCCGGTCGTCTCCAGGTCCTTGCGGAGCTTCGAGATCTCGGTATTGACCTCGAGCGACTTCAGCAGCTCCCGGATGCCTTCCGCACCCATGCTCGCCGAGAAGTCGTCGCCATACTGCTCGACCTTGGCGAGGTAGTCGTCCTCGGTGAGAAGCTGACCGCGGTTGAGCGGCGTCATGCCAGGCTCGGTGACGACGTAGGCCTCGAAGTAGAGCACGCGCTCGATGTCGCGCAGCGTCATGTCGAGCACCATGCCCATGCGCGAGGGCAGGCTCTTCAGGAACCAGATGTGCGCGGCGGGCGAGGCGAGCTCGATGTGGCCCATGCGCTCGCGGCGAACCTTGGTAAGCGTCACCTCGACGCCGCATTTCTCGCAGATCACCCCGCGGTGCTTCAGGCGCTTGTACTTGCCGCACAGGCACTCGTAGTCCTTCACCGGGCCGAAGATCTTGGCGCAGAAGAGGCCGTCCCGCTCCGGCTTGAAGGTGCGGTAGTTGATCGTTTCCGGCTTTTTCACTTCGCCGTAGGACCACGAGCGAATCTTCTCGGGCGAAGCGAGGCCCGTCTTGATCGCGTCGAACTCTTCTTCCTGAGTGACCTGCTTGAACAGATCGAGCAATGCTTTCATGCGTTACTCCGAATGTGCGTTAGATTCCGACGGCACTCTCTTGCGTCCTTGCCAGCCGGCTCTCAGTAGCGCTCCAGATCGATATCGATCGCGAGCGAGCGTATTTCCTTCACCAGCACGTTGAACGACTCGGGCATCCCCGCCTCGATCTTGTGCTCGCCCTTGACGATGTTCTCGTACACCTTCGTTCGCCCGTTCACGTCGTCGGACTTGACGGTGAGCATCTCCTGCAACGTGTACGAGGCACCGTAGGCTTCGAGCGCCCAGACCTCCATCTCGCCGAAGCGCTGGCCACCGAACTGCGCCTTGCCGCCCAGCGGCTGCTGCGTGACCAGGCTGTACGGTCCGGTCGAGCGCGCGTGCATCTTGTCGTCGACGAGGTGGTGGAGCTTCAGCACGTGCATGAAGCCCACCGTCACCGGCCGATCGAAGGCCTCGCCTGTGCGTCCGTCGTACAGCGTGATCTGCCCGCTGCGCGGCAATCCGGCGAGCTCCAGCATGTCCTTGATCTCGGGCTCGGTTGCGCCGTCGAAGACAGGTGTTGCGAAGGGCACCCCTTCCTTGAGGTTCTCGGCCAGGTGAAGGACCTCGCGCTCGTCCAGCCCGTCGATCTCCTCGGGCCTGCCCGTCCCGTTGTAGATCCTGTTCAAGAACTTGCGTACCTCAGCCGCGTTGGCCTGCGCCTTGAGCATCTCGCCGATGCGCTGACCGAGCCCCTTGGCAGCCCATCCCAGATGGACCTCGAGGATCTGCCCGACGTTCATCCGCGAGGGCACACCCAGCGGGTTGAGAACGATGTCGACGGGCGTGCCGTCGGCCATGTAGGGCATGTCCTCGACCGGGACGATCTTGGAGACGACACCCTTGTTGCCGTGCCGGCCGGCCATCTTGTCACCGGGCTGGAGCCGGCGCTTGACGGCCACGTATACCTTGACCATCTTCTGCACGCCGGGAGGCAGCTCGTCGCCCTGAGTGAGCTTCTTCTTCTTCTGCTCGAACATCCCGTCGAAATCCTTGCGCGTCTGCTCGATCGACGCCTTCATCGCCTCGAGCTGCCTCGCGGCATCTTCGTTGGCGAGCCGGATGTCGAACCAGTCGTGGCGGTTGATCCCCTCCAGGTATTCCTTGGTCAGGCGCGAACCCTTGGCGAGCCGCTTCGGACCGCCGTTGGCCGTCTTGCCGACCAGCAGCTTCTCGATCCGCGCGAACGAGTCGTTCTCGACGATGCGCAGCTGGTCGTTCAGGTCCTTGCGGTAGCCCTTGAGCTCCTCGTCGATGATGAGCTGAGCGCGCTTGTCGCGCTCGATGCCCTCCCGGGTGAACACCTGCACGTCGATCACCGTGCCTGAAATGCCCGACGGCACGCGCAGGCTCGTGTCCTTAACGTCGGACGCCTTCTCGCCGAAGATCGCCCGCAGGAGCTTCTCCTCCGGGGTGAGCTGGGTTTCGCCCTTGGGCGTGACCTTGCCAACCAGCACGTCGCCCGCCTCGACTTCGGCGCCGATGTACACGATGCCCGATTCGTCCAAACGACCGAGCTGCCCTTCCCCGAGGCTCGAAATGTCGCGCGTGATTTCCTCCGGCCCCAACTTCGTGTCGCGAGCGACCACCGACAGCTCCTCGATGTGGATCGAGGTATAGCGGTCGTCGCCGACGATACGCTCGGAGATCAGGATCGAATCCTCGTAGTTGAAGCCGTTCCAGGGCATGAACGCGACCAGCATGTTCTGCCCGAGCGCGAGCTCGCCCATGTCGGTGGAGGCACCGTCCGCGATCACGTCGCTATTGGCGATGATGTCGCCCACCTTCACCAGCGGCCGCTGGTTGATGTTCGTGTTCTGGTTGCTGCGCGTGTACTTGGTGAGGTTGTAGATGTCCACGCCGACGTCGCCCGCGGCCGTCTCGGCGTCGTGCACGCGCACGACGATGCGGTTGGCATCGACGTAATCGACCTTGCCGCCACGGCGCGCAAGCACGGCCGTTCCCGAGTCGACTGCCGCGGTGCGCTCGACGCCGGTGCCGACGAGGGGCTTTTCCGCACGCAGGCACGGAACGGCCTGGCGCTGCATGTTGGATCCCATCAGCGCGCGGTTCGCGTCGTCGTGTTCCAGGAACGGAATCAGCGACGCCGCAACCGACACGATCTGTGCCGGTGCGACGTCCATGAACTGCACCTTATCCGCGGTCGAGAGCATGAACTCGTTCTTGTAGCGGCAGGAGACGAGCTCATCCTTGAGGCGCCCCGCCTTGTCGAGCTGGGCGTTCGCCTGAGCGATCACGTACTGCCCCTCTTCGATCGCCGAGAGGTAATGGATCTCGTCGGTGACCTTCCCGTGCATCACCTTCCGGTAGGGCGTCTCGAGGAACCCGTACTCGTTGGTGCGAGCATAGAGCGCGAGCGAGTTGATGAGACCGATGTTCGGGCCTTCCGGCGTCTCGATCGGGCACACCCGGCCGTAGTGGGTCGGGTGCACGTCGCGCACCTCGAAGCCTGCCCGCTCTCGCGTGAGGCCGCCGGGCCCGAGAGCCGAGACGCGCCGCTTGTGCGTGATCTCGGACAGCGGGTTGGTCTGATCCATGAACTGCGAGAGCTGGGAGGAGCCGAAGAACTCCTTGATTGCCGCCGAGATCGGCTTCGCGTTGATGAGGTCGTGCGGCAGCAGGTTT
>DASVFM010000172.1:0-27887 GCA_036380055.1 Casimicrobiaceae bacterium | reverse complement strand
CGCGTCGGCCGTCATGTCGAAACGCTCATGCGCCGCGGGATGTCGCGCCTCACGCTGCGCGTGAGCGCATTGCACGAAGGCGACGTGCGCCATCTGCAAAGTCTGCTCCGGCGCCTTGCACGCTACGGCGATCGAATTTCGATCCAGCTCCACGAGCGGTTAGCCGACGTCGTGCGCATCGATTCGTCCGTGTTCCACGTCGTGTTCGTGACCTGCGCGGATGCTGCGTAGGGACTGCTCGCGCCCCGCAGCTTGTCTATCCCGGCTTGCCGTCTAGTCGCGGGCGCGACAACACCGGCCAATAGCGAATCGCGTACAGGCCGAACGCAGCCGACCAGCACAGGGCCGAAGCGATCACGGTGGCGACATACGCCTCGGGCAGCAGCATGCCACCGAACACGCGCGTCACTGCAGCGACCTGCACGAGGACATAGCAGGTGACCTCGAAGCCATCGGCGACGAGCGGCCGTCCGGTGTGTCCGCGCGCCGTACGCGTCATCATGCCGATCGTCATCCCGCCGATGGCGCCGATTGTCAGCGCGTGGAGCGTAAGGGCCTCTGCAACCAGCCCGATCGCTGCGAACGCTCGAAGCGCGAGATAGAGCACGATCCAGGCGTAGGAGGCGTGGAGCACCCACACCAGCGGCTTCGCGAGCGTTCGCCATGGGTGCCAGAGGTAGAAGCGTGCGCCGTGGGCGATCGCGACAAGGGCTGCCAGCGCGGCGAGAATGCCCCCCGGGGCAGACACGAAGTCGGCAGCGAGCAGAGCCAGCACTCCGCCCAGCGCAAGTCGTTCCAGCCACGGCTTGCGCACCGCTTGCGCGCTCGGAATCGCGTTGTTGGTGAACATCGGGATTACGCGGCCGCCCATCACCGCGATGATGAACAGGACGACATCGAGCCCGACCTGCAGGCTGGCGATCGCCGGCCATCGCAGCGAGCCAGCCTGGGACAGATGCAGGGCGAGCTCAAGCGCGCCGACCGCGAGCAGCAGTCCGATGAAGAAGTAGTTGCGCCGGTTGCCGCTGCTTACGAGAGGAATCGCGATCCCGATCGCCACGGCAACGGGGAATGCCGCATTGGCGATTGCAGCGGCGATCGGATACGGCGCGAGGACTAGAACGCGTCCGGCGAGCCAGAGCAGTGCAAATGCCGCAAGCGCGGCGCCGGTCGGCGTCGGCCGGTTAGTCCAGTTGCGCACTGCGGTGAAGAGGAATCCGGCGATAACGGCGATCGTGTAGCCGAACAGCATTTCGTGCCCATGCCAGAGCGGGTTGCGCAGATACGCCGTCGGCAGATATCCAGCGTATTCGCAGGCCCACAGTGCAACTGAGATGGCCGCATAGACGCTGGCCAGCAGATAGAAGGGCCGAAAGCCGAGATTCCAGAGTGCAAACCCGGCTGGGGCAACTGCTGGTGTCGATCGAGTATCTTCGATCTTGAGCATCGATTTGCGGCGAAGTCGGCGCGGCGCGATTCGACGACGAGTTCACTCCCTGACGATCCAGCGAGCCGTTCCTCTGCCCGCGAACGGCACGCCCTCCCCGCCTGGCGCCAAGGCAATCCCCGAGACGTCGTATCGCACCTCGCGCGGGCCCAGGGGTAGCAACGCGCTGGCTACTTGCTCCATCGTGACGCGCTGGCCGACCTCCACCGTCACCTCGCCCACGGGCGGAATGCTTGTGCGAGCGAGAGGAGAATCCGCTTCCGCGATTCTGTCGTTCAACAGCCCGTCGAGCTTTTGCAGCTCCAGCGGAAAATTGTTCGGATTGCTGAGCCTGACCGCCAGCATCACGCGCAGGATCTGCCTTTCAGCGCCGAACGGCTGAACCGAATCGAGCACCACGGTGGGCGGCGCGAGCGCGGGCGTCTGCGCCACGCTGCCCGCCGCCAGCAGTAACGCGAGTACGGCGGCGGCACGCATGTGGTGGACGCCTAAGCGGAACGACACCCGACCACCCCCTGCATTGCCACAGCCTGCTTCAAGCCGTCGCGTCCGTCGCTGGGATCGACCGTACTGAGAGCACTCCCTCGATCGCGGCGATGTCCCGGATGACCCCCTTTTGCACGGGGCTGTCGACATCGACGAGCGTGAAGGCCATTTCCCCGCGCGACTTGTTCACCATGTTGTGGATGTTGAGCCCGGCCTCGGCCATCCGGGTCGAGATCTGACCCACCATGTTGGGAACGTTTGCGTTGGCGATGGCCACGCGAAACGGTGATTCGCGCATCATCTCCACGTTGGGGAAATTCACCGCGTTGGTCATTGTCCCGTTCTCGAGGAACTCGCGCACTTCGTCGACGACCATGACGGCGCATAGCCCTTCGGCCTCCTCGGTCGAGGCGCCGAGATGCGGGAGCGCCACCACGCCTGGCTCGCCGATCAGCTTCGCGGTCGGGAAATCGCAGAGATAGTACTTGAGGCCGTGCGAGCGCAGCGCGGCGATCACGGCTTCCTCTTCGACGACGGCATCGCGCGCGAAATTGAGCAGCGCGCTGTCGGCCTTCATGCGAGATAGCCGCTTCGCGTCGATCAGGTGCCTAGTCACGGGAAGCAGAGGCACGTGCAGTGTCACGAAATCCGATTGCTTGAGCAGATCCTCGATGCTGTTCGCCTTGAGCACGCTCGACGGCAGCCGCCACGCGGCATCGACCGTGATCTCCGGATCGAAGCCGATCACCTTCATGCCGAGCTTGATGGCCGTATCGGCGACGAGGCTGCCGACCGCGCCGAGGCCGATGATGCCGAGCGTCCGGTTGGAGAGCTCCACGCCGGCGAACTCCTTCTTGCCATCCTCCACGCGCTGGTCGAGATCCGCGGAGGGCTTGAGCCCTGCCACGTAGCCCAGCGCCGGCACGACGTTGCGCGCCGCGAGCAGCAGCGCCGCAAAAACGAGCTCCTTGACGGCGTTCGCGTTGGCCCCGGGCGCGTTGAACACCGGCACGCCGCGGCGCGACATCTCCGCCACGGGGATGTTGTTGGTGCCGACGCCCGCCCTGCCGATCGCTTTCACGCTCGCCGGAATCTCCATCGCGTGCCTGTCGTGCGAGCGCACCAGGATCGCATCCGGATGCTCGACAGCCGTGCCGATCTCGTAGCGCGCCGAGGGGAAGCGGTGTAGCCCCTGGCTTGCGATGTGGTTGAGGGTGAGGATCTGATACTTAGCCATGTTGTCGCTCGAAGTCGCGCATGTAGTCGGCGAGCCGCTGCACACCCTCGATCGGCATCGCGTTGTAGATCGATGCCCGCATGCCGCCGACGGAGCGGTGGCCCTTGAGCTGCACCATCCCCCGCTCCTTCGCACCCTTGAGAAAAGGTTCGTCGAGCTTCTCGTCGCGAAGGCGGAACGGAACATTCATTCGCGAGCGGTCTTCCTTGCGCACCGGGGTTGAATAGAGCTTCGATTGGTCGAGGCAATCGTAGAGCAACTGCGCCTTGACAACGTTCTTCTTCTCGATCCCGGCAAGCCCGCCCTGTCCGAGCAGCCACTCGAAGACCAGGCCCGCGATGTAGATCGCGTAGCAGGCGGGTGTGTTGAGCATCGAGTCGGCCTCGGCCTGTTCCTTCCAGTGGAAGACCGACGGTGTGATCGGCAGGGCGCGCTCGAGAAGGTCGTCGCGGACGATCAGCAGCGTGAGCCCTGCGATGCCGGCGTTCTTCTGCGCGCCCGCGTAGATCACCCCGTACTTCGCGACCTCGACGGGGCGCGACAGGATGTGCGAGGACATGTCGGCGACGAGCGGAGTGTCGCCGGTGTCGGGTGTCCAATGGTATTCGACGCCGCCGATCGTCTCGTTGGTGCAGACGTGGACATAGGCCGCGTTCGGCGTGAGCTTCCACGCTTCGCGCCTGGGAACGTAGCTGAAACCCTTGTCCTCGGACGACGCGGCGACATTCACCGTGCAATATCGCTTAGCCTCCTTGATCGACTTTTTCGACCACTCGCCCGTATTCACGTAGTCCGCCGACGTTCGCCCGGCGAGCAGGTTCATCGGGATCAGGGCGTTCTCCCCGATCGCCCCGCCTTGCAGGAACAGCACCTTGTAGTTGGAGGGGATCGCGAGCAGCGTGCGCAGGTCGGCGAGCGCCTTTTCGTGGATGCTGATGAACTCCTTGCCCCGATGGCTCATCTCCATCACCGACATGCCACTGCCGTGCCAGTCGAGCATCTCAGCTGCCGCCCGCTGCAGGACGGCCTCCGGCAGCGTTGCCGGGCCGGGACTGAAATTGAATACCCGCATGATCGATTCGTCGCCTCACCAATGAACAGGGGCGCCACGCGGCGCCCCTGCTGCGGCCCAGCGGGCCGTCACTTCGGTTGCGCCACCGTGCGCAGGTAGGGCTTGTGTGTCTTGAAGCCCTGCGGATATTTCTTCTTCGCCTCGTCGTCGGAGACTGACGTCGGAATGATGACATCCTGGCCCGGCTTCCAGTTCACCGGCGTCGCCACCGTGAACTTGGCGTTGAGCTGCACCGCGTCGAGCAGGCGCAGTACCTCATCGAAGTTGCGCCCGGCGCTCATCGGGTAGGCCAGCATCGCCTTGACCTTCTTGTCCGGCCCGATCACGAACACGGTCCGAACGGTCGCGTTGTCCGCGGCCGTGCGCTTACCGCCCGCCGCGTTGGGGTGAATCATGTCATAGGCCTTCGCGACGTGCAGATCCGGGTCGCCGATCATCGGATAGTTGACCTTCGTGCCCTGCGTCTCCTCGATGTCCTTCGCCCACGTCTTGTGGTCGCTGACCGGGTCGATGGAAAGGCCGACGATCTTGGTGTTGCGCTTGTCGAACTCCGGTTTGAGCTTGGCCATGTAGCCGAGCTCGGTCGTGCAGACCGGCGTGAAATCCTTCGGGTGCGAGAAGAGGATCGCCCACTTGTCGCCGATCCATTCGTGGAACCGGATCGGACCCTCGGTCGTTTCCGCCGTGAAATCGGGTGCTTCGTCACCAATGCGTACTGGCATATTCGTACCTCCGTTGCTTGAACGATCCGAACCTGCGGCAGCCTGCTTTGGCGGCCGCTCCCGTGGACCGGGCTCAAATCCCCTGGTTCGAGAGACTCTGGGGAGATGGATTATATCGCCTCTGCACCGTCAGCCCGGCGATAAGCTCATGATAAAGTTTCATTGGAAACCAAGGCCGGGAGTCTCGAATGCTCACGTCATGGCTGCGCCCGCTTCTCCTCTCCGCGCTCGCGGTGCTTCCCGGAGCGGCGATTGCCGACGATGCCCTCAAGCTGGCGATCGGCCAGCGCGGCAACTGGGAGAACGCTGCGCCCGAGCTGGGCCAGAAGGCCGGGTTCTTCAAGAAGCACGGGCTCACGCTCGAGCTTCTTTACACACAGGGCGCGGGAGAGACCCTACAGGCAGTGATCTCGGGCAGCGTCGACATCGGCCTCGGAGTCGGGACGGCCGGGGTCATGGGCGCTTTCTCGAAGGGGGCGCCGGTGCGTGCCATCGCCAACTCGACCACGGGCGCCGACGATCTCTTCTGGTACGTGCCCGCCGCCTCGCCGATCAAGAGCCTGAAGGACGCCGTGGGCAAGACCATCGCCTACTCCACGACCGGCTCGTCGACCAACCTCGCCGTGCTCGCCTTCATGCGCCAGTTCGACGTGGCAGCGAAGCCGGTCGCGACCGGCAGCCCGGCGTCGACCTTCACGCAGACGATGTCGGGGCAGGTCGACATCGGCTGGTCCTCGCCGCCCTTCGGCGTCGAAGCGTTGCAGCAGGGCCGCATCCGGATCGTCGCTCGCGAGAGCGACGTGCCCTCGTTCCGTAACCAGACGGTGCGGCTCATGATCGCCAACGCCACCGTCGTCGAGCTGCACCGGGACGTGGTGAATCGGTTCCTGCAGGCGTACAGCGAGACGCTCGACTGGATGTACTCGGATCCCGCCGCGCTCAAGGCCTACGCCGAGTGGGTCAACGTTCCCGAGAGCCTCGCCCGCGAGGTTCGCGACCAGTTCTATCCGCGGGAGAACCTGCGTCTCGACCGCCTCTCTGGAATCGACGATGCCATGGCCGACGCCGTCAACCTGAAGCTCCTCGCCTCGCCGCTGACGAAGGAGCAGCAGGCGGAGCTGTTCAAGTACTACGCGCGCGGCATCAAGTAGCGGCCCGAGCAGCGAGAGGGGACCCGCGAACGCCGCGAGCGGGGTTCGAGCGTCCGCGAGTGGCCGCGCTGCCGACACGCGACACTGCACTGCACGACTTGCGTCGCAAGAGGCAGCTAAGTACCTCACCTGCGAGCTCCGCCTAGATCTCCATCTCCAGCAACGCAAAGCTCAGCGCCTTCCCGTGGGCGTCGAGGGAGAGCGAAGTCGTCACGCCTCCGCCGAGCGCCTGCGAGCAGACGAACTGGAGCGCGCCGAGCTGCGGCAGCTCGTAGCGGCGGATCTCGCCCTTGACGATTGCGCCAAGGTGGGCGCGCACGGCATCTTCCGTCACCCGTGCGGCGAGCAGCGGATAGTCCTCGGCCCGATAGGCGATGAGCGAAAGAATCGACGTGTCGCCCTTGTCGCCGGCGCGGCAGTGAGCGAGGTCATACAGTTTCGGCATGGGGGCTCCATTCTCTTACCGTGACCTCGGTTCGAACTCGCTTGCGATCGATGAGCGTGGACACGATGCCGATCTGCTCGTTTACATACTTGCGCGCTCCTCCGCCGCCCGCTGGCCCGTTGGTGTAGAGAGCTTCCACTTCCTCACCGACGAGCGCTGCCAGCTCAACGGTCGGCGCACGCGCTGCCACGCGCAACCGCACTTCATAGGGCTTCTCATCGGTATCGAAGGCGCGCCCGTGCAGCGACGTACTACCGATCAGATCGATGCGCATTTCCGGAAGCTGTCCTTCGAGGCGCTCGCGCACGATCTCTCCCGCGAGCCGCGCGCGATGGACCGCGTTCGGACCGGCGTAGCCGATCTCACCCTCGCCGATGAAGCCTGCGTGGTGGCCGACGCTCACCTTGAGCTGCCGGGGCCTTGCCTTGCCCGTCGCGCCGGCCACGGCAATACATTGCGGGGTGACCTCGCGCAGCGTCACCCGCGAGAAGTCCGCGACCACGTCAGGCGTCACGTAACCGTGCGGATCGGTGACTTCGTAAAGAAGCTGCTCCCTGGTATTGGCGAGGCTGATCGCGCCACCGGTCCCCGGAACCTTTCCGATCGTCGCTGAGCCGTCGTCCGAGACGTCCGCGAAAGGAAAACCGAGCCACGCCATGTTCTCCACGTCCTTGCGGCCCGGGTCGGCGAAGTAGCCGCCGGTGAGCTGTCCGGCGCATTCCAGCAGGTGGCCGACGCATGTGCCTCGGGCGAGTCGATCGAAGTCGTCGAGCGACCAGCCGTATCGGTGCGCGATCGGCGCGAGGAAGAGCGATGGATCGGCTACGCGTCCCGTGATGATCACGTCCGCGCCTGTCTCGAGCGCCGGCAGCAGCGCGTCTGCCCCCAGGTACGCGTTGGCGGAGATCGGCTCGCCGTAGTCGGCCAGCGTGCCTCGCGCTTCGATGACCGGAGTATCGCCTCGAATCTGGCCCAGCACATCGTCGCCGGTCACGACGGCAACCTTGACGGGAAGCCGCTGCGCGCGCGCGATCGCCATGATCGCGTCGGCCGCGGCGAGCGGATTCGCCGCGCCCATGTTCGTGACGAGTCTCGTGCCGTGCTTGCGAGCGAGCGGCAGCAGGCGCTCCATGCGCCGTTCGAGCATGGGGTCGTAGCCCTTAGCCGGATCCTTGCGCCGACGAAGCTGCGCCAGCGCGACGGTGCGCTCGCCGAGACACTCGAGACCAAGCCAGTCGAGCTCGCCGCGCGCCACGAGCGTGACCGCCGCGTCGAGACGGTCGCCCTGAAACCCCGCACCGCTGCCGATGCGCACCGGGCGATTCACCGCTCGCCCTCAGTCGCCCTGCAGGCCCTGCACCTCGGGGAAGAACAGATCCTTCCACGACGCGGGCTTGTGCTTTACGGTGCCGATCCGGTTCATGAACTCCGCCGTCTTGTATACCTTCTGCGGCGCGAGCGTGTACGCGTAGTCGCGCGCGGAGATCATCGCGTAAATGTCATCGACGCTGTTCTTCGTGTCCTTCGCCTGTTCGAGGTAGGCCTTCGCGGCGGCGCGCTTGTCCTTGTTGATCGTATCGATCGCCTCCGACAGCGCGTCGAAGAAGGCCTTGTACGCCTTCGGATTGCTTTCGCGGTACTTGGCCGACGCGGCGATGACGACAGCGGTGGCCGGCCCGCCGAGAATCTCATAGTTCGTGGTAAGCAGGCGTACGCCCGGCAGCTTGATCTCCTGTTCGTAGAACGGCGAGGAGCTGAAATGGGCGTCGACGCCGCCCGTGTTGCTGGTGAGCGCGAGGACCGCATCTGGATGCGAGAGCGCGACCGTGAAGGGGTCGAAGTGCGCCCAGTCGGCCTCGCCGTATTCCTTCGCCGCGAGCATCTGCAGCATGATCGCCTGCGTCGAGACCTTGATCGAGGGCACGGCGATCTTGTCCTTGTCGCTGAATTCCTTCACCGACTTCACGTTCGGGTTGCGCGTGATGAGGTACAGGGGATAGGTGGTCATGGCCGACACGCCCTTCACCTGGCCGTTGGTCTTGTCCCACAGCGTGATCAGGGATGGCGCACCCACGGCGATGAACTGGATCGCTCCGCTGATCACCCCGTCGTTCATGACGCTCGGGCCCGCGACCTTGATCCAGCTCACCTGCGCGTCGGCGAGACCGGCAGCGGCGGCGTGCTTCTCGACGAGCTTGTCGCGCTCCATCACCATCAGCGGCAGGAAGCTCACCCCGTACTGCTGCGCGACAGTGATCTGATTCGACTCGGCGGCCGCGCTGAGGGCGAGCATCGCCAGCAGCACGGCTCCTAGGCTTCTGGTCCAACCCAACATGGCATCCTCCTCTTGGCACCCGATTGGCTTCTCGGGCCTTCCTGGTGAGGCAGCGCGGCCCTTCCCGAAGTCTATTCGATATCGCCGATCTCGCGCCGCCATAGCTCCCATACCCGGGCGAGCTGCGTGTCGTTGGTAGCGGCTGCCTTGGCCGCCTCGCGGGCGTTGAGATACGTGACCTTGCCGAGCTGCTTCGCCTGCAGTTGCAGCCGCGCGTTGACCTCGGCATAGAACGCGCGGTAGACCGCCTGCTCGAGCGAGGTGCCGACCACGGTCGAGCCGTGGCCACGCATGAGCACGGTCGAGCGCGCACCGAGAGCCGCGGCGAGCGCCGCGCCGAGCCGGGCGTTGCTCACCAGCATATCGGTGTCGTCGGCGATGTCGCGAATTTCGAACAGGGCGCTGCCCTCGGCGAGGAAGCCGCTCATGTGGAACACCGGTCGCAGCCGCTGCTTGGTCACTCCGAAGGGAATCATGTTGGGCGAGTGGCTGTGCACGATCGCCTGCACGTCGAGGCGCGCGCGATAGATCTCGCCGTGGATGAAGCGCTCCAGGTACACCCGCCGTCCCGCCGCGTCCAGTGCGGTCCCGTCGAGGTCGAAGGTAACGATGTCCTCGCGCCGGACGAGACCCGGGGCCATATTGCACGCGAGCAGGAAGTGAGCCGGTGAACGGTCGTGCCGTACGCTCGCATGCCCGAAGCCGTCGACCACTCCGTTCCGGTAGAGGATGCGGTTCGCGACGACGAGCTTCTCGACCAATGCCGGATCGGCGGCGGGCGGGTTCACGAGTCGTCGCGTCTGAAATGAGGCGCGGCCACGCGCAGGTAGTGGAACATCGACCACAGAGTGAGGATCGCCGCAACCCAGAGCGCAAAGGTCCCGAGCCACACCGTGTCGATGCCGGGAATGAGGGGCTGATAGAGCAAGAGCGCGATGATGGCGGTGATCTGCGCGACGGTCTTCACCTTGCCGATGAAGGCGACCGCAACGCTCTTCGCCTGGCCGAGCTGCGCCATCCATTCGCGCAGCGCCGAGATCGCGATCTCGCGCCCGATGATGATGATCGCGAGCCAGGCGTCCGCGCGCCGCAACCAGACGAGCATGATCAACGCGGCGGCGACGATCAGCTTGTCTGCGACCGGATCGAGAAAGGCGCCGAAGGCGGAGGTCTGCCCCCAGCGGCGCGCGAGGTAGCCGTCCGCCCAGTCGGTGACGGCAGCGAAGGCGAAGATACCCATCGCGACCCAGTTCTTGACAGGCAGGGAAAGCAGAGTGTCCGGCAAGTAGTACACGCCGACGAACACCGGGATGAGCACGATGCGCAGCCAGGTAAGTGCAGTGGGCAGGTTGAAGGTCATGCCGTGGCTCGAGTGTGGACGCGTTCAGTGCAGCTCGCTGAAAATGCGCTCGGCGAGCGCGCGGCTGATTCCGGGTACGCGCGCAAGGTCGTCGATGCTCGCCGCTTGGACGCCCTTCAGTCCTCCGAAGTGCGCGAGCAGCGCACGGCGGCGCTTGCCGCCGACGCCACCGATGTCCTGCAGCAACGAGGTGGTGCGCGCCTTGCCGCGCCGCGCGCGGTGGCCCTGGATCGCGAAACGGTGAGCCTCGTCTCGGATCTGCTGCAGCAGATGCAGGCCGGGATGGTCGGGCGCCAGGTGCAGCGGCTCGCTCCGGTCTGCGAAGACAATCTCCTCCAGCCCGGGCTTGCGCTCCGGCCCCTTGGCGATGCCGACGAGCTCGACATCGTGCAGCCCCTGCTCCGCGAGCACCTCGGCGGCCACACCCACCTGTCCCTTTCCGCCGTCGATCACGAACAGATCCGGAGCCGGAACGTCGCCGGCAACGATCCGCGCCACTCGACGCGACAGCGCTTCGCGCAGGGCCGCGTAGTCGTCGCCGCCTGCGGCAGGCTTCACGTTGAAGCGCCGGTATTCATTGATCTGCATCGACAGGTGATCGAAGATCACGCAGCTCGCCACCGCAGCCTCGCCCATCGTGTGCGAGACGTCGAAGCACTCGATCCGCTGCACGGACGCGGGCAGCTTCAGGGCTTCCTGCAGCGCCGTCAGGCGGTCGTCCTGCGTTGCCTTCTGCGCGAGGCGCTGCCGGATCGCGAGCTCTGCGTTCTGCGTGGCCATCGTGAGCCATACCCGCCGCTCGCCGTTCGGATTGGCGACGAGCTGCACCTTGTGTCCGGATTGTGACGAGAGGACTTCCTCGAGCACGCCATCCTCGGTGGCGTCGGCGGCGATGATCGTCGGGGGCACCGGGCGCTCCAGGTAGTGCTGCATGAGGAACGCAGGCACGATCTCGGACAGCGCGGCTCCCTCGGCGTGCTGCGGGAAGAGGCTGCGGTCACCCACGTGCCGCCCGCCGCGGATCATCACCAGGTTCACCGCCGTGAGCCCGCTCTCGCTCGCCGCCGCGACGACGTCGATGTCGCCGGCCGTCGCACTCTCCACGAACTGCCGCGACTGGAGCTGGGTGAGCCGGGCGATCTTGTCGCGGATCTTTGCTGCCCGCTCGAAGGCGAGCGACGCGGAGGCGCCATCCATCTGGCGCTGCAGGACATCGAGCACCTCGGTCGTCTTGCCCTGCAGGAAGAGCGTCGCGTTCTGCACATCTTCCTGGTAGTCCGCCTCGCTGATCAGGCCGACGCACGGACCCGTGCAGCGCTGGATCTGGTAGAGCATGCAGGGGCGCGAGCGGTTGGCAAACACACTGTCCTCGCAGCTGCGCAATTGGAATACCTTCTGCAGGATGGCGATGCCTTCGCGCACTGCTGCAGCACTCGGAAACGGGCCGAAGTAGCGGTGCGGCTTGTCGAGCTTGCCGCGGTGAAACCGGAGCTGGGGAAAACGCTCACCGGTCATGCACAGGTACGGATAGCTCTTGTCGTCGCGGAACAGGACGTTGTAGCGGGGCTGATGCGCCTTGATGAGGTTATTCTCGAGCAGCAGCGCCTCTCCTTCGGAGCGCGTCACCGTCGTCTCCACGCGCGCGATCTGCGTGACCATGACGGCGGTGCGCGGTGCGTGCCCAGTCTTCTGAAAGTAGCTCGACACGCGCTTCTTCAGGTCGCGCGCCTTGCCCACGTAGATCGTCTCCCCGGCGGCGTTGAGCATGCGATACACACCGGGCCGGTTCGGTAGCGAAGCGATCAGCTCGCGCGCATCGAATTCGGGCGCCACAGCGGCTTCGGGGAGGGTCTTGGAGTCCGTCATGGACGGCTCGAGCCCGCGATCGCGGCGGCTCGACGCGCCGGAGCGCGGAAAGCATCGACGTGTCCCGCGCGCTGACGAACGATGGCGGCGAACACGCGCTCGAACATGGCGGGAGTCAGGCGGCGGGTGTTGGTGTTGTAACGGCTGCAGTGATAGCTGTCGAAGAGGCGCACGCCGCGGTCAAGCACGTGCGCCGCGCCGTGCGCAAAAGCGAAACGCCGTGGGTCAGCATGAAGCGCACGCAGGCTCGCATCGTGCGCGATACGCCCGAGCGCGAGCACGACGGCGTCCTCCGGAAGCGAGGCGAGCTCGGAAGCGAGGAAGGCGTTGCAATTGCGGATCTCGCCGGGTAGCGGCCTGTTCTGCGGCGGCACGCACTTGACCGCGTTGGTGATGCGCGCGTCGATCAGACGCAGACCGTCGGCAGCCGAGACGGAACGCGGTCGCGTCGCGAACCCGAACTTGTGCAACGTCGCGTAGAGCAGCTCGCCGGCGTAGTCACCGGTGAACGGCCGCCCCGTAGCGTTGGCGCCGTGCATGCCGGGGGCGAGTCCCACAATGACGAGCTTGGCGTTCTTCGCTCCGAAAGGAGCCACCGGCCGGCAGTGATAGTCGGGATGCTCGAGGCGCGTCCGATCGAGGAAGCGCGCGAGCCGCGTACAGCGTCGGCAGTCCGGGTCGTATACGGCGGCGTGAGGCGCCGCTGCGTCGCGGCGAGAGGTCCGAGTCATGTAGAATAGCGCGCCCTTCTTGCGCGTGCGCTTCGTGCGCGCTGCCCGCGCCGCGACGGGTTGTTCCTGGCGGCCAGCGGCGGCCGTCATCTTAGCACGTCGGCGTCGCGCACTGTCTCAAGGACGATGCTGCCACCGGAAACCAACCTCGAAGTGCGCTCGCATCGTCCGGCACGATCCAACGCCAAGCCGCCGCTGCTGTTCGTGCACGGGGGTTACTGCGATGCCTGGTGCTGGGACAGGTACTTCCTGCCTTGGTTCGCCGCACGCGGCTACGCCGCCCACGCACTCTCGTTGCGTGGGCACGGTGCGAGCGGCGGCCACGAGACGCTGTTCGTGGCGGGGCTCGACGACTACGCGGCGGATGTCGAGCGCGTGGCGGCCGGCCTCGGCGCGCCGCCCGTGCTCATCGGTCATTCGATGGGCGCGTCGGTGGTCGAACGGCTCCTCGCCACGCGGCCGGTCCGCGCCGCGGCGCTGCTCGCTCCCGTTCCGCCGGCTGGCCTCGGTCCGATTGCCGGGCGCCTGCTTGCATTTCAACCCGAGTATCTGGTGAACCTGCAGCGGCTCGATGCGCCGCACCTGGCCGGCGATGTGCTTGCCGCGCTGCGGCCGCTGTATTTCAGCACCGACGTCGCGCCGGGCGTGCTTGCCGAAGCGTTGCTGCACCTCGGTCCCGAATCGCCGCGCGCCATCCTCGATCTCACGCTGCGCTGGCATGATCACCGCCCGGGGAACGAGATCACGCCCTTCGTTCTCGGCGCCGAGGGCGACCGGATCTCGACCCCCGCTGACGCGCTGGCTACGGCCGAGCTCTACGAGACGAGCGCGGCGCTCGTCCCCGGGCTCGCGCACATGATGATGCTGGAGCGCAACTGGGAGGTTGCAGCCGAGCCGCTGCTCGAGTGGCTCGAGCGCGAGGCGAGGCGGGTAGCGTAGCGCAGTCCGCGCGGAGGCGGGCTAGTGTCTGGACTTGCTGAACGCGGGGATCTGATCGGCCGGCAGCGGCTCGCTCAGCAGGAAACCCTGGAAACAGTGGCAGCCGAGCTTGCTTAGAAACTCGAGCTGCTTGCCGGCGTCGACGCCCTCCGCCACGACGCGAAGGCCGAACCCGCGGGCAAGCGCAATGATCGCCTCGGTGATTGCAGCGTCGCCGGGGTCCGTCTCGATATCGGCGATGAACGAGATGTCGATCTTCAACGTGTCGATCGGCAAGTGCTTGAGGTGCGACAGACTCGAGTAGCCGGTGCCGAAGTCGTCGATCGCTACTCCGAAGCCCTGCTCGCGCAACTGCTGCAGCACTCGGCGAATCGCATCGAGGTCGTGCAGCAGGCTCGACTCGGTGACCTCCAGCTCGATCCATGACGGGTCGCACTCGGCTTCGCGCACGATCTCGGCGATGCGCTGGGCGAGATCCTCCCGGTAGAACTGGCGGCCCGAGAGGTTCACCGACACGTTGACCTCAAGGCCCGCCTTGCGCCAGGCGGCACACTGCAATGCGGCGCTGCGCAACACCCATTCGCCGAGCGAGTGGATGAGTCCGGACTCTTCGGCGAGGGGTATGAAGACCTTCGGCGGAACATCGCCGTGGTCTTCGTCGTGCCAGCGCAGCAGCGCCTCGGCCCCGACCACGGCCCGGTCCGAGATACGCATGACCGGCTGGTAGTGCAGCGTGAGCGCGCCGTTCTTCACCGCGCTGCGCAGGGCGGTTTCCAGCGTGTGCTGCTTCAACCGCCGCTCGGCGAGATCGGCGTCGAAGAACTGGTAGGTGTTGCGGCCGAGCTCCTTCGAGCGGTACATCGCAACGTCGGCGTGCTTGAGCAGCTCCTCGGGCGCGTCGCCGTCGTCGGGGTAGAGCGAGATGCCGATCGAGGAGGTGACGTAGATGTCGTGCTCTTCGATCTCGAAGGGCTGTGAAACGGCGTCCTGCAGCTTCTGCGCGATGCGGTTGAGCACGTCGGGGTCGTCGAAGTCCTCAACGATGACCATGAACTCGTCGCCGCCGAGGCGTGCCAGCAGATCGGCTTCGCGCAGCGCACTCGAAAGCGCCGCGGTCACCCGTTTCAGCAGCTCGTCGCCGATGCGGTGTCCGAGCGTGTCGTTGACGTTCTTGAAGCGGTCGAGGTCGATGAACACCACGCCGACCCGCTGGCCGCTGCGCCGCGCCTGGGCGATCGCCTGCGTGAGGCGCTCCTGCAGCAGCACGCGGTTCGGCAGCCCGGTGAGCGCGTCGCGCGTAGCGAGGTACTGCAGGCGTTCCTCGGCCTGGATGCGCGAGGAGACATCCTGCACGAAGGACAGGATAGACACGATCCCTCCCTGCTCGTCGAGCAGGCAGGAGTGATACCACTCGCACCAGATGGTCTCGCCGTCCTTGCGATAGTTGCGGTTGAGCCCCGTGGCTCGCGGCTCGGTGCCCGCCATCAGCTTGTCGACGAGCTCGGTCACCTGCTCGCGGTCGGCTTCGTGGGTGAGCTGGCTGCCGGTGAGTGGCATGCCCAGCACTTCCTCGGCGCGCCAGCCGAAGATGTGCTCCGCCTGCGGCGACCAGCGCACGAGCCGGAAGTCGCGGTCCCATTCGAGCACCGCGAGCGGCGTGTTGTTGATGTGCGAGGAGAGCATCCAGTTCGCCCGCCGCAATGCCTCCTCGTTGCGCTTCTGATCGTGGATGTCGGTGTGAACGGCGTAGATCCCGACGACGTTGCCCTCGGCGTCGCGGTTGGGGGCGAAGTGCACGGATTCCCAGCGCTGCTCGCCGTTGGGCTGAACGAGCATCTGCTCCGTCGAGATGGTCTCTCCGGCGAGCACGCGCGAGAGCAGCGGCTGCAGCTGCCTCCCTCTCGCCTCGCCGACGACCTCGCTGATGCGCCGGCCGGTGAGCTCCTTACGGCTCTCCGAGAGCCACTCCTCGTTGTGGCGGTTGAGGAACCGGAAGCGATAGTCGCGGTCGATGTAGGCCACCCGCGCCGGCACGTTGTCCATGATGAGCCGCAATTCCGCTTCGCTGGCCCGCAACGCTTCCTGGGCCTGCTTGAGGCCGTGGATGTCGTTCATGAGCACGAACGCACCAGCAATCTCGCGCTCTCCGCTCATGTCCGGGACGACGCGGATGGTCATCCACCGCCGCACTCCATTGGCGCCGGGCACGAGGCGGTCGAACGAGGTCGATTCACCGCGCAGTGCGCGCGCCAGCATCACCTGTGCGCTCTGGTAGATGCCATGCCCGACCACGTCGCGCAGGCGCAGCTCCTTGATCTGCTCCGCGGTGAGCCCGAAGTAGTGCAGGAAGGTCCGGTTGACGTACTGGCAGCGCTCCTCGCGATCGATGTAGGCGACCGGTGCCGGCACGCCGTCCATGATCGCCCGCAGCTGCGATTCGCGCGCGGCCAGGGCGTCCTGGGCTTCCTTGAGGTCGGTGATGTCGTGGCCGACGATGTAGTAGCCCTTGATCGTGCCGTCGAAGCGGAAGTCGGGAACGATGCGATTGCGCAGCCAGCGCATGTTTCCGTTCGCGTCGAGGCGCTCGCTCTCGTAGGTCACGGACTCGCCACGTGCGGCGCGCTCGAGATAGGGCCGCTGGACCTCGACGACTTCGGTGCCGAGCACATCCTCGGCCGCCTTGCCGAGCACGTCGTCGCGCTCGAGGCCAACGAGGCGCAGGAAGGCGTCGTTGACGAAGGTGTAGCTTCGCCCCTGGTCGAGGTAGACGACCGGCTCGGGAATGTTGTCGGTGAACAGTCGCAGCTGCTCTTCTCGCGAGGCGAGCGCCTGCTCGGTCAACTTCAGATCGTGGATGTCGTATTCGGTGCAATACAGCCCGCGCACCTTGCCCGTGCCGTCGAGGTCTGGCGCGATGCGTCCGTGCATCCAGCGCCGCTGGTTGTCGGCCGATACGCCGACGCGCTCGTACTCGACGTTCTCGCCTTCCTGGGCGCGGCGGATGATCGGACGCAGGAACGCCGTCACGTCCGAGGGCATCACTTCGTAGGGCGTCCTGCCGTAGATCTCGTCCTGCGGGCGGTTCACCCAGTTGGCGAACGCCTGATTGACGAAGGTGTAGCGCAGCGAGCGGTCGAGGTAGGCGATCGGGCCGGGAATGTTGTCGGCGAACAGCCGCAGCTGCGCCTCCTGCGCCTTCAGCGCCTCGCGGATGCGGACGTCATCCTCGATGTCGTTGATGACGACGAATGCCCCGCCGCTGCGCCCGCCGGGCTCGCGGTCGGGAAAGAGCGTCATCCGCACCCAGCGCAGCTCGCCGGACGCGGGCCGCTCGCGGCGCTCGTAGCTCACGGTGGCGCCGGCGAAAGCGCGCTCGACGTAGCCGTGCATCTCGGCGAGCGCGTCTGGCGCGAGGAAATTCTTCAGCGGCTGTCCGATCAGGTCGTCGATCGGGATGCCGACGTACTGGCCATAGGGCTTGTTCGCGAAGCGCAGCCGCAGCGCGCGGTCGAAGTAGAAGATCGGCAGCCCGACGCTGTCTATCACCAGCCGCAGCCGGTGCTCGCGCTCGCCCGCCTCCAGCTCGAGCTTCTTGATGCTGTCGACGTCGGTGTAGGTTGCGAGCAGTCCGCGCACGTCGCCGCGCGGCGAGCGGTCCGGATAGTAGTCGACCCGGATCCAGAATGCGTTGCGCTTGGCGCTCGAGAGCTGGCGCTCGAAGCTCACCCGCTCGCCCGTGAGCGCCGCCTCGACATAGGCGTGGTAGAGCTGATAGAGCTCGCGGCCTTCGACCTCGACGATCTCGCGGCCGACGACCTCCGCCGGGGTCCTGCCCGTCCAGTCCAGGAAGGCGCGATTGACGAACCGATAATGCTGCTCGGCGTCGATGTAGCAGACCGGCATGGCGAGCGCATTCAGCTTGCGCTGCGAGAGCGCCAGCAGTGGTTCTTTCACCCCTCCCTCGCTATGCGCCTGCTGTGTCTGCGGGTCGAGGCGGACGATCGATTTGGTAAGCGCCATTGCCAAGGGCCGGTCGCTGCCCGCTTTCCTCCCCGTATTGCCGGGCATGGAACGAGCAGTCTAAGGGTCCAATCGGGGACTGACAAGCAAGGAGCTTGCCATAGGCGAATGCCCTTTCCAGAGGGGAAGAAGACGAGAAAAGCGCCAGTTTTGCAGTCCTTTTGGCCTGCGGGCTACAATCGGCGGCACAAAAACACGCCAGGCGGCACGTCCACGGGTCGAGCTGCCGGTATCCTTCCCCGGAGTCGCCGCATGCCACAACCCCGCCTTTTGCGCCTGATTGCCCCTGCCCTGCTCGGCGTGTGGGCGCTGCTCGCAGCGCAACCGGCTTTAGCGCAGACCGACCTGCCTGCCGTCGCGGGCGTACCGGTGGATTTCATCCTGTTCGGGCTGACGCTCGCCGGCGTAGCCCTCTTCCATCACTACACGCTTCCGATCGCGGTGTCCGGCCTCGCGGTCATCACGCTCTACAAGCTAGCCTTCACCGGCTTCAAGGAGGGGGCGGGCCTCGGCGGGCTCGCGGCTCACCTTGGCCACGAGTGGGTCGTGCTGGCGAATCTTTTCTGCCTGCTCATGGGCTTCGCGCTGCTGTCGCGTCACTTCGAGAAAAGCCGCGTCCCGCTGGAGCTGCCGCGCTTCCTTCCGGACGACTGGAAGGGCGGCTTCTTGCTGCTCGTCATGATCTTCGTGCTCTCGTCGTTCCTCGACAACATCGCGGCCGCGCTGATCGGTGGCGCCATGGCGCATCAGCTCTTTCGCGCCAAGGTGCACATCGGCTACCTCGCCGCCATCGTCGCCGCATCCAACGCCGGCGGGTCGGGCAGCGTCGTCGGGGACACGACGACCACCATGATGTGGATCGACGGCGTGCATCCGCTGCAGGTGCTCGAAGCGTACGTGGCGTCTGGCGTGGCCATGGTGATCTTCGGCATCCCCGCAGCGATCCAGCAGCAGAAGTACTCGCCGATCCTCAAGCACACGCACGAGCGTCTGCGAGTCGACTGGGTGCGCGTGGGCATCGTGCTCCTGATCCTCGTCTGCGCGGTGGTGGCCAACCTGACGATGAATATCCGCTTCCCCGAGGTGGCCGACCGCTTTCCCTTCATCGGGGCCGGCGTCTGGCTCGCCATCCTCGTCTCGCTGCCGCTGCGCCGGCCGGATTGGGAGGTGCTGCCGGAGACGTTCAAGGGAACGATCTTCCTGCTCTCGCTCGTGACCGCCGCCTCGATGATGCCGGTCGAGCGGCTTCCCGACGCGTCGTGGCTCGTGGCGCTCGGACTCGGGTTCGTCTCGGCGGTCTTCGACAACATTCCGCTCACTGCGCTGGCGCTCAAGCAGGGCGGCTATGACTGGGGCTTCATCGCCTACGCCGTGGGGTTCGGCGGCTCGATGATCTGGTTCGGCTCTTCGGCGGGCGTGGCCCTGTCGAACATGTATCCGGAGGGCAAGAACGCGATCGCCTGGCTGCGCGGCGGCTGGCACGTCACGCTCGCCTACATCGTGGGCTTCTTCGTCATGCTCGCCGTGATCGGCTGGCTGCCGCAGCCGAAGCACCATCCGCCCGGTTGGTCGGCGGCCGGCGCGAGCGCGCCGCCCGCCGTCGCGAAGCGTTGACCGGGCCAGGGCTTTCGCTCGCCTGGGGCATCCCCTTTGCCGGGCTGCTGCTCTCGCTTGCCCTCGGGCCGATCGTCGCGGGCCGGTTCTGGCACCATCACTACGGCAAGATCACCGCGGCATGGACGGCGGCACTGCTCGTGCCAGCCGCCTTCGCCTACAGCACGGGCGAACTCCTGCACGATCTCGTCCACTCGCTGCTCACCGAGTACCTGCCCTTCGTCATCCTGCTCGCCTCGCTCTACACGGTCGCCGGCGGCATCGTCGTGCGCGGCACGCTGCTCGGCACGCCGAAGCTCAACACCGGGCTGCTCGCCATCGGCGCGATGCTCGCGAGCGCCATGGGAACCACCGGCGCCGCCATGCTGCTCATCCGGCCGCTGCTGCGTGCGAACGAGCGGCGCCGGCATCGCGTGCACGCCGTGGTGTTCTTCATCATCCTCGTCGGCAACATCGGTGGCGCACTCACGCCGCTGGGCGACCCGCCGCTGTTCATCGGTTTCCTCAAGGGCGTGGACTTCTTCTGGACGACGCGTGCGCTCGCGCTGCCGACGCTCGCGCTCGCCGGAATGCTGCTCGCGATCTTCTATGCGCTCGACAGCTTGCTCTGGCGCCGCGAGCCGGCGAGCGCGCCGCCTGCATACGAGCCGCTCGCGATCGATGGGGCCATCAACCTGGCGCTGCTGGCCGGGATCCTTGGCGCCGTGCTCATGTCGGGTGTGTGGAAGCCGGGCGTCACCTTCAACGTCGCCGGCGCGCCACTGGAGCTGCAGGACGCAGTGCGCGACCTCGCGCTCGTCGCGTTCACGCTCGCCTCGCTCGCGCTGACGCCCGGGGCGCTGCGCGAAACCAACGGTTTCTCCTGGGAGCCGATGGCGGAAGTCGCCAAGCTCTTCGCCGGAATCTTCATCACGGTCGTACCGGTCATCGCGATGTTGCAGGCGGGCCGCTCCGGCGCGCTCGCAGGTGTGGTGGCGCTGCTGAGCGACCCCGTGACGGGGACACCGCGCTACGCGATGTACTTCTGGCTGACCGGAGCGCTGTCCGCCTTCCTGGACAACGCGCCGACTTATCTGGTCTTCTTCAATCTCGCCGGCGGGGATCCGGTGGAGCTCATGGGTCCGCTGCGCAGCGTGCTGACTCTGATCTCGGCAGCAGCGGTGTACTTCGGGGCATTGACTTACGTCGGCAACGCGCCGAATTTCATGATCAAGGCGATCGCCGAGGAGCGCGGCGTTGCGATGCCCGGCTTCTTCGCCTACCTCGCCTACGCCGGCGCGCTTCTCCTGCCGCTGCTCGCCTTGATCCTCTGGATCGCGACCTAGGCGTCGCCGGGTCAACGGTGCGCCGGCTCAGTCCGCGGTGAGGACGAGGATGTGAACGCGGAACGGGCCGTGCGCGCCAAGCACGATCGTCTGCTCGATATCGCCGGTTCGCGACGGTCCCGAGATCATGTTGACCGCGCGCGGGAGATTTCCGCGTTCGCGCGCGATCAGCGCGAATGCCTCTTCCATTCCCGCAACGATCCGGTCTGCGCGCAGCACGGCAATGTGCGTGTCGGGCAGCAGCGTCGTGGCTGTCGGAGTCTCGGAGCCGGAAAGCATCATTAGGGTGCCCGTCTCGGCGATGCCGCAGTACGCCCCGGTGATGCCGAGGCGGTCCTGGCCGATCGTCGGGCGGACTTCGATCGCGAGCCCGGCGCCCTTCCAGTCGAGCGACGCGAATTCCGGCTAGCACACTCCCGCACGGGATCTCTGCGGTGCGAGCGCCGGCGGCAGCTCCAGCGCGTCCAGGTAGCGCGCGACGCACGCAGGGATTTCGGCGAAGCGCCCCACGCGCTCCAGCGTGCTCTCCATGTCGCCCGCGCGGGTCATGAATCGCGTCACGAGATCTGCGGGCATCGCGGGACGCGGCCCCTGCGCGTGCGCTGCGAGGTAGGCTTCGGCGCGGGCGAGCGCTTCCGCGTCGGAGCCCACCCGGCCGAGCGCGCTGCGCACGCGTCCGAGCACCGTCTCGCGCGCCGTGCTCATCGTGTCGTCGACCGGCGGCCGCGCCGCACGAAAGTCGCAACGCGCGCGACACCCTCGCGGATCGCCTCCACCGAAGCTGCGTAGGAGAAGCGGATGTGCTGCCCGTCACCCGACACGCGGCGGCCGAAATGGATGTCGGCCAGCACCGCCACACCGGCTTCCCTGAGCAGTCGCTTGCGGAACTGCTCCGAGTCTGCGCAGCCGGTCATCCTGCAGGCCTCGGTGACGTTCGGCCAGGCGTAGAAGGCGCCGCCCGGCGTCCGGCATTCGATGCCAGGGACCTTGTTGAGGAGCTCGACGATGAGGTCACGCCTCTCCAGGAACGAGCGGCGCATCGCTTCGGCGGCTTCCTGCGGGCCGGTGATCGCTTCCACGGCCGCCCACTGGCTGATCTGTGAGGCGCACGACTCGGTGTTGGTGATCCAGCGCGTGAACACGGGAGCCAGCGTACGGTTGGCGATGAAGCCGATGCGCCAGCCCGTCATCGCCCAGGTCTTCGACGCGCCGTCGGAGATGATCGTGCGATCGCGCATGCCGTCGAGAGATGCAAGCGACACGAACTCTCCGTCGTAGAGGAGCCGCGAGTAGATCTCGTCGGCGAAGATCCATACTTGAGGGTGCAGCCGCAGAATGTCGGCGATCGCCTCGAGGTCGGCGCGCTTGAGGCTCCCGCCCGTGGGGTTGTGCGGCGAGTTGAGGATCAGCAGCCGCGTCTTCGCCGTGATCTGCGTTTCGAGCTCGTGCGGGTCGAAGGCGAAATCGCGCGCCTCGCGCAGATGGACGGGCACCGGCACCGCGCCGTTGGCGAGAATCTGCGATTCGTAGATCGGGAATCCCGGCACGGGATAGATCACTTCGTCGCCGGCGCCGTAGTCGGTGACCGAAGCGATGGTGTAGGCGATGAACGGCTTCGCCCCCGCGCCGACGACCACCTCGTCGGGCTCGATGTCGAGGCCCCGCCGGCCGCCCATGTCCCGCGCCGCCGCAGCGCGCAGCTCGTCGATGCCCGCCGAGGGCGTGTAGCCGTGCTTGCCGGCTTGGATCGCCGCGATCGCGGCGTCCTGGACGTTGACCGGCGTCGGGAAATCGGGCTGTCCTATGCAGAACGAGACGATGTCGCGCCCTTCGCGCAGCAGGCCATTGACCTCAGCCAGGACCACGAACGCATTCTCGGTGCCAAGACTTTCTCCGCGGCGGCTTATCCGCGGCACGATGTGCGGAGCGTTCACTGTGGAACCTCTGAGATAGTCCCGCGTGGTTGCGACGGCTGCGTTTCGGGATGGGATACGCGGAACAGCGAGCGACGTGTACGCAGTGTACACGAGCGAAGCGGCGACAAAGTAGACCGCCCGAAACGCGGCCGTCCCTTCGGGCTGCGGCAAAATGCGGCGCCTGCTTCGCCGCCCTCCTCGGTCATAGGGTCGACTATTGCCCTCGTCGGGCGTCTCGCATTCATCCGCATTTTGCTCGCAGCGCAATCCATGTGGGGCTATCTCAGAGGTTCCTGGACCTTTCTGCGTAAAGATCCCGAAACGTGCGGCCGGCCGGTGCGGGAAAGTCGCGTCCGCCGGTCCAGCCCCCGGCGAACGGCAACCTGTGCAGCATTCGATCGCTGCCGGCCATCCCGGCGAGCAAGCGCACGCCGATGCGCGTGACGAGCGCGTAGAGGCGAGGACGCGCGGCAAGCCACGACCAGGCCCGGAGCGCTGCCCGCTCGCCCCACGGCCGCAGCTTGCGCTCGAACTCCTGCTCGCGGAGCTTGCGCTGCAGATCGGGCAGCGGAATCTTCACCGGGCAGACCACTCCGCACTGGTTGCACAACGTCGACGCCTCGGGAAGATCGAGCGCATTCTCGAGCCCGATGTACGAAGGCGTCAGGATCGAGCCGATGGGCCCAGGGTAGACCCAACCGTAAGAGTGTCCGCCGACGCATTGGTAGACCGGACAGTGGTTCATGCACGCGCCGCAGCGGATGCAGCGCAGCGCCTCTCTCAACTCGCTGCCGAGCACACCGGAGCGGCCAGCGTCGACCAGGATGAAATACATGTGCTCTGCGCCGTGGAACTCTCCCTGCCCCTTGGGTCCAGTCAGGATGTCGACGTAGTTGGAGATCGACTGGCCCGTCGCCGAGCGCGGCAGCAGGCGCATGAGTGTGGCCACGTCCTGCAGAGTCGGCACGATCTTCTCGATGCCGGAGATCGCCACATGCACTTTCGGCAGCGTCGTGGTGAGCGTCGCATTGCCTTCGTTGGTGACGAGGACCACCGAGCCGGTCTCGGCGACGAAAAAGTTGCCCCCGGAGATGCCCATGTCGGCGGTGAGATAGTGCTGGCGCAGCACGCCGCGTGCCTCGAGGCAGAGCTCGTTGATCTCGAGCTTGCGCGGTGTGGCGTGCGCCCTGGCGAACAGGTCGGCAACTTCTTCCTTGCTCTTGTGCAGCGCCGGTCCGATGATGTGCGACGGCGGCTCGTAGTCGTTGATCTGGAGGATGTACTCGCCGAGATCGGTCTCGACGACCTTGAGCCCGGCGGCCTCGATGGCGAGGTCGAGCTCGGACTCTTCGCTCACCATCGACTTCGACTTGATGATCTTGCGCGCGCCGTGCCGGCGAGCGATGTCGAGCACATGGGCGTTGATCTCCGCCGGAGTCGCGGCCCACAGCACGGTGGCGCCGCGAGCCGTGGCGTTCCTTTCGAATATCTGCAGCCAGACGTCGAGATCGTCGAGCGCCCGCTGGCGGATGGCGCGGCCTGCGTCCCGGGTTGCCTCGAAATCGTCCAGCTCGACGAGCGAGGCGCGGCGCTTGGCCACGAACTTGCCCTTGATCTTCTGCAGGTTGCCCTGCAGCTGGGCGTTCGCCATGTTGGCGTGCGCCCGCTCCTTGAAGTGCATCGAGGCTATCTGCACGGCGCGCTCACTCCGCGGAACCGGCCAGCACTTCGGCGACGTGCAGCACGCGCGTCGTCTTGTCGCCGCGGCGGCGAAGGCGGCCTTCGATATTGAGCATGCAACCCAGGTCGCCGAGCACGACGGCGTCCGCGCCGGTGCCCGCGATGTCGCCGCACTTGTTGTCGGCGAGGCGCGCCGAGATCTCGCCGAACTTGATCGAGAACGTGCCGCCGAAGCCGCAGCAGGTTTCGGACTCGCCCATCTCCTTGAGCTTCACTCCGGGGAGCTTCGACAGGAGGGCCCGCGGCTGTCCCTTGACGCCCATCTCCCGCAGCCCGGCGCAGCAGTCGTGATAGGTGATCGTGCCGGCGAATGATCCGGGCAGCCGCTCGAGCTTCAGCACGCTCACCAGAAAATCGGTCAGTTCGTAGGTCTTGGCGGCGAGCGCATCCACGCGGGCGCGCAGCGCGGGGTCGTCGCGAAACAGATCGGCGTAGTGCGTCCGGATCATTCCGCTGCAGGAGCCCGAAGGTGCCACCAGGTAGTCGCAGCCCTCGAACTCCTCTAGCAACTTCGCAGCGAGCGCCCGCGCGCCGGCGCGATCCCCAGAGTTGTAGCCGGGCTGGCCGCAGCAGGTCTGCCTCCGCGGCACGACCACTTCAGCCCCACCGGCCTCGAGCAGCCGGAGCGCAGCGAAGCCGATCGAGGGTCGCAGCGAATCGACGAGGCAGGTTACGAACAGTCCGACGCGCACGGGGATGGACGGGGAAGATCGAGCAAATGTTAGCACGGCAGGCCGCTGTGCTCGCTCAGTAGGAACGCGCGAGCGCGATAACGCACAGCCCCATGAGCCACTGGGGAAACACGCCCAGGAGCAGCAGGGCCAGCCCATTGGCCGAAAGCAGGATCCGCGTGTCGGCGCGCGCCTCGACCGGTGTCCGGTCCACCGGCTCGTCAAAGTACATGAGCTTGACGACGCGCAGGTAGTAGAAGGCGCCCACGAGCGACGTGGCGACCGCCACGACCGCAAGCCAGACGAGGCCCACCTCGACTGCAGCGGCGATCACCGAGAACTTCGCATAGAAGCCGACCGTGGGCGGGACGCCGGCAAGGGAGAACATGGCGATCAGCATGAGGAACGCGTACCAGGGACTCTTCTGGTTGAGACCCTTGAAGTCGTCGAGCTGCTCGGCTTCGAAGCCCTCGCGCGAGAGAAGCAAGACGACGCCGAAGGCTACGGCCGCGGTGAGCACATAGGTCACCGTGTAGAACATGGCGGCGCTGTACCCCTCGGTGTTCGCGGTGAGGAAGCCCATGAGCATGAAGCCCATGTGGGCGATCGTCGAATAGGCAAGCATCCGCTTGATGTTGGACTGAGCGATCGCGATCACGTTGCCGAGGATCATCGACAGGAGCGAGAGGATCAGCAGCATGCCCTGCCAGTCGAAGGCGAACGCCGAGAGCGATCCCACCAGAAGCCGCATCGCGACTGCGAATGCAGCGAGCTTCGGCGCCGTGCCGATGAACAGCGTAACCGCGGTCGGTGCTCCCTCGTACACGTCCGGCACCCACATGTGATACGGCACTGCGCCCAGCTTGAACGCGATCGCCGACACGATGAACACGAGACCAAAGATCACGATCGTCGTATTAGCGCCGCCGCCGGCCATCACCACGGCTGAGCCCGCGATGTCGAGCGTTCCAGTGGCGCCGTACACCATGGACATGCCGTATAGTAATAGGCCTGAGGCGAGTGCCCCGAGCACGAAATACTTCATCGCGGCTTCGACTGCGCGGCTCGCCTCGCGCTGCAGGGCAACCATGGCATAGAGCGAAAGGGACATCAACTCCAGTCCCAGATAGAGTGTTACGAAGCTGCTCGCCGAGATCATGACGGTGATGCCGAGCAGCGACGTCAGCGCTAGCACGAAGATCTCGCCGCGGAATAGGCCGCGGGCAACGAGATACTCGCGCGAATAGAAGAGCATGAGCGACACGCAGACGTAACTGAAGAGCTTCAGCACATACGCCATCTCGTCGGCGACGAACATCCCGCCCAGGGCGCGGACCGGCAGTTCCTGGAATGACTTGAGCTGGATCCATGCGGCGGCCAGCACGCCGAGTTGCGCCAGCCAGTAGCTCCAGGCTCGCCGCGAGTCGGGAAGGAAGAGGTCGACGACGAGCACCAGACACGCTGCCACAAGCAGCGCCATCTCCGGCAGCGCCGGCCAGAACTCGAAGGAGAGACTGCCGGGCGTCATTGCTTGCTCTTCGCTACGTTGGAAAGAAGCTCGGAGACCGAAGCGTGCATCACATCGGTGAAAGGCTTGGGGTAGAGTCCCATCGCCAGCACCGCGAGCGCGACCACCGCGAGTAGCCAGAACTCGCGTCGCGACACGTCGCTGAGCTTGGCGACGCGATCGTTCGCCACCGCGCCGAACCAGACCCGCTTGTACATCCACAGCGTGTACGAGGCGCCAAGCACCATGATCGTCGCGGCGAGGAAGCCCAGCCAGAAGCTCGACTTGATCGCCGCCAGAATGACCATGAACTCTCCGACGAAGCCGCTCGTCCCCGGCAGCGCCGCGTTCGCCATCGCAAAGAGCATGGCGAACGCAGCGAACTTCGGCATCGTGTTGACCACGCCTCCGTAGTCGTCGATCAACCGGCTGTGCATGCGGTCGTAGAGCACGCCCACGCAAAGGAAGAGCGCCGCCGAGACAAACCCATGCGAGATCATCTGCACCAACCCGCCCTCCACCCCCATCTGGCTGAACAGGAAGAAGCCGAGCGTAACGAATCCCATGTGCGAGATCGACGAGTAGGCAATGAGCTTCTTCATGTCGGGCTGGACCAGCGCGACGAAACCGATGTAGACGACGGCGATGAGCGAGAGCGTGATCACGAAGCCTGCGAGGTAGCGGCTGGCGTCAGGAAGGATCGGGAGGATGAAGCGCACGAAGCCGTACGCGCCCACCTTCAGCGTGATCGCCGCAAGCACAACGGAGCCGCCGGTCGGCGCCTCGACGTGGGCATCCGGCAACCAGGTGTGGACCGGCCACATCGGCACCTTCACCGCAAAGGCGACGAAGAACGCCACGAACAGCAGCACCTGCGTCTTGAGGGACAGCGGCAGCTGGTACCACTCGAGAATGGAGAAGCTCCCCCCGCTCACGGTGTAAAGGTAGATCAGCGCCACCAGCATCAGCACCGACCCGAGGAAGGTGTAGAGAAAGAACTTCAGCGCCGCGTAGACGCGGTTCGGCCCGCCCCAGATCCCGATGATGAGGTACATCGGGATCAGCATCGACTCGAAAAACACGTAGAACAGCACGCCGTCGAGAGCCGAGAACACGCCGTTGATGAGCCCCGACTGGATGAGGAAGGCCGCCATGTACTGCGCTACACGCCGTTCGATGACTACCCAGCCGGCCCAGACCGCGAGCACGGTGATGAAGCTGTTGAGCAGGATAAAGAGGACGGAGATTCCATCCACGCCGAGGAGATAGTTCACGTTGAAGCGCGGGATCCACTCGAGCGTCT
>DASVFM010000171.1:0-66856 GCA_036380055.1 Casimicrobiaceae bacterium | reverse complement strand
GGGCCCCTCGCTGCGGGCTCGCGCGGCGGCCTCCTTGGATCGTTTCGTGAGACGAACTCTCGCACGTCGGCCGCAGCCGCGACTCGCCACGCGCGATCCCCGCTAAAGCGGGGCCCCTCGCTGCGGGCTCGCGCGGCGGCCTCCTTGTGCAGCTGGCGTTCGTGATCGGCTGAGTGTCGACCGCCGCCGCCGCTCGCTGACGCTCGACCCCACGCGCTACGCGCGCGGGGGCCCCTCTCGCTGCTCGGGCGGCTACTTCTCTGCGTCGAGCTGTTTCTTGATTTCTTCGGTGTACTTGTTGTACTCGGTCACCGCGTCGTTGCCCTTTGCCATCGCGGCGTCCCTCAGCTGCCTGACGTTGTCGACGTACTTTCTGATGCAGTCACCATAGGCTGCATAGGCGGTATTGAAGGTCTTGATCTTTTCGTTGCTCGCCTGTTTGCCCGGGTACTCGGGCGCCACGCAGTTGTTTGCCGGGACCGACGGCATGCCGGGGACCGCGGCCGCCTGTGCCGACGATTCGGAAGACGCAGGCGGCGCGGATGTTGCAGGCTGCGCCGTCGGTACCGGGGGCCGCGTCGAAGGAGGCACCGGATACTGCTGAGCCAGGGCGATCGACGCCAGAGGCGCCGCGATCATCATGGTCAGGGCGAGACGGAAATTCATGGCCTAACTCTCTGAGCAGGGAGGAAGCGGCATTTTAGCCGCTGCGAAGCGCAGTGTCAGCGCCGCAAAAGAATTCCTGCCACGAGGGCGAGGCCGGCACCGACGAGATCTCCCACGATCGGGCTGCGGCTGCTCGAGTCCGCCGGCGGCTGCATCGTCAGCGCTTCGGCGAGCCGGTCGATGTCGAGCGTGTGTGCGCGAGCATCGGCCTCGCCGAGCGAGCGGATGGCATTGGCTACGGCGTCAGGATCGAGGATCGACACGGGTGAGCCGCAGTACCTGCACACGGCGTCGTGCTCGAGGTCGAGCGGTGCGCCGCAGTTGGAGCACTGCACGGTGCGCACTTTCGCCTTCAGGTCGGCGAGCTCGCTACCGGTGATCGGGCGAACGAAATTCTTCTCGAGGAGGAACTGGAAGAACGGGCTGAGGCGGCCGTGGCCGAAGCCGCAGCGAAAGTAGGTGAAACGCGTCGTGTGCTGCAGATCGTGCGTGAGCGCGAGCTGCGAGTGGCAGCGTGGGCAGGAAAGCAGCGCGGGCAGCGGATTGCGCGCCGCCGTACGGTGCTCGTTGAGCGTGCCGAACACATCGAGCACGCCGCGCGGTGCGAGCTGCAGGCTTTGCAGCGCGTCGAACCAGATGACCTGGCACGGGAAGCAGAAATGCAACTCGACCCGGCCCGCGTCGTGAGCCTCGAACTCGAGCGCCTGCATCTGCGCAGCGCAAGCGGGGCAGTCGATCGCGTCCCCCACCACGGTCCTCCCTGGGCTGGGTTTGGGGCAGGCAGTCTAGCAGACGTCAGCGCCCGAAAGCGCTAGCCGATCTCGTCGATCGAGCGCGGCCAGTTCGACTTGAGCAGCCGCGACAAAGCGCGATCGGCCAGGATCGTGCCTCCTGTCTGGCAGCGTGCGCAGTAGTTCGTCTCGTTCTCCGCATACACGATGCGCTGCACGGGTGCGCCGCAGACCGGGCACGGCGCGCCGAAACGCCCGTGCACGGCCATCTCGGGCCGGAATGCGGTCACCTTGTCCGGGAACTGCTCGCCGGCATCTGCGCGCAGGCGCTCCGTCCAATCGCAGAGCACCGTGCGCGCGGCGTCATACAGGCGCGCCACGTCGGCCGGCGGAAGCTTGCGCGTCATGGCGATGGGCGACAGCCGCGCGCGATGCAGAATCTCATCCGAGTAGGCATTCCCGATGCCGCTGAAGAGTCGCGGATCGGTCAGTGCGCGCTTCAGGGTGTGGTTCTCCAGCATGAGGCGCTCGCGAAACGCTTCGGCATCGACTGCCAGCACGTCGAGGCCGCCCATGTCGAAAGCGGCAAGCGCGGCGCTCCCCTGCACGAGATGCAACGAGGCACGCCGCTTGCTGCCCGCCTCGGTGAAGGCGAGCGTCCCGACCGGGAATTCGAAGAGCGCCAGGGTGATGCGCTTCGGCACAGCTGCTCCATGCTCGAGCCAGCGCAATCGTCCGGCGATCATCAGGTGAAGGACGAGGAAGAGATCGCCCTCGAACGAGAGCACGATGCGTTTGCCGAGCCTGCCCACGCCGAGGACCTTGCTGCCTTCAACCTCCGCGATCGGCGGCACCGCCGTGCGCAGCAGAAACGGGCTGGCAAGCCGCACCCGCGACAGCGGCTGGCCGACGACGCGCCGCGCGAGCGCCTCGACATAGACGACGATGTCCGGCAACTCCGGCATGCGTGATAGGTCGCGCCTTTGCGCAGCTCAGACCCAGCCGACTGCACCCAGCGCGGCGGCGGCGCCGAGCAGCCACAGGGGGTGCACGGGCGTGGCAAGAGCGAGCGCGAGCGTCACCCCGGTGATGGCATAGGCGCCCCAGGTAGCGTCGGCCGCGCGAGTGAGTACGTAGCCTGAAGCAAGGATAAGCCCCACGGTCACGGGCGCCAGCCCCTGCTGGATGACGACGCGCCACGGTGCGTCGCGAAAGCGCTCCCAGGCGTGCGCCACGGCGTAGGTGAGCGCAGACGACGGTCCCGACATGGCGAGCATCGCCACCACGCCGCCGACGACCCCAGCGACCTTCCAGCCGATGAGGCTGACGATCAGCACGTTGGGACCGGGCGCCGCCTGCGAGAGCGCGAACATCTGTGCGAAGTCTGCGTCCGTCATCCAGTGCGCCACATCGACCGCTCGGCGGTGAATCTCGGGAATGATGGCGTTCGCCCCGCCGATTGAAAGCAGCGACAGGACCAGGAATTGCGCCGCCAGCTCGGCGAGCGCGGGCGGGATCAGGCTCGCCTCCACCAGGCGGTCGCGATCGATAGCGGGCACAGCACCAGGAGCGTCCAGAAAAGCGGAGCGCGCAGCAAGGCGATGGCGACGAACGCGATGACGCATATTGCGATCTGCCATGGGCGATGCTTCAGCGGGCGAGAAAGCTTCAGCGCGGTGGCGAGGACCAGCCCCGACGCGGACGCTGATATTCCGCTGAGAGCGCCACGCACGGCTGCTATCTGCGCGACCTCGGCGTACAGAGTCGCGAGCGCGAGCACGATGATGAGCGGCATCAGCATCAGGCCGGCAAAGGCGGCGATGGCGCCGCGGACGCCCGCAAAGCGTCGACCCACGACGATCGAGACGTTGACGATATTGGGGCCCGGCAGAAACTGGGAGAGCGAAAGGACGTCGAGGAACTCGTGCTCGGTCAGCCACTGCTCCTTATCGACGATCATCCTCCGGGCGAACGGCAGGACGCCGCCGAATCCCGACAGGCCGATCTTCAGGAACCCCACAAACAGCGCCGAAGCCCCGACGGACGGCGGCGGCGCCCTCACTTGCGCAGCAGCCAGAGCACCAGGCTGATCAGCGCCGAGACGATCAGACCCGAGGTAATCGGGAAATAGAAGGTAAAGCCGCTGCGCTCGATGCGTATGTCGCCCGGCAGCCGCCCGAAGCCCACCTTGGCGAGCAGCGGCCACGCCAGTCCAACGGCGACGAGCACGATGCCCAGGGTGATCAACAGCCGCGGCATGGCGCCATTGTAGAGCCGGCCGGAGCCGAGGGCCGCGCTGCTTTACTTGCCGTTACCACCCGTCGCCTTGTCGCCTCGCGCACGGGGCGGCAGGCTGACGCTGCTCACGAACGGCGCGAATCCGATGTGCGACGAATCGATGAGCTCGGCCTCGCTTTCGGTGGGGGCCAGCTGCGGGCCGCCAGCCGCTTCCGGGGATCGCAGCCGGGCCCGCCGCGCGAGCGCGAAAGCGACGCCCACCAGCAGAACGATGATGATCGCGAGGAGCAGAAGCAGAATGGGGGAGAGTCTGTCCACGATGCGCCCGTTGTCCGTCGGGGGTGTTTAGAGTCTAGCACCGCCGACAGCACAGCGCCGTTCAAACCCGCCAGAGGTACTCGACATCGGGTTCGGACTCGGGGGCCGGGCTCGTCCCGAAGGCGATCGGGGCGAAACCGTGTCTCTCGTAGAAAGCGCGCGCGGGGTAGTTGCGGCGGAAGGTGTACAGGCGCAGTTCCTGCGGCGACTGCTCGCGCGCCCTGCGCAGCAGCGCCGTTCCGACGCCTTGCCTCTGAAACGCCGGAAAGACCGCGAGTTGCCGGATCCACGAATCACGCATGGCGAGCAGGCCCAGCGGGTCCACGCCGCGCTCGGCGATCCAGACACCACACTCCTGCAGGACCTTTTCGCGAAAGAACGTCCGTGCGTCGTCCAGGGTGTGCTGCTGATGCAAGAGGACATACGGATAGCTGATGCGGTTCGTTTCGTGCCAGCGGGCGACGACGCGATCGAAATCGGCGTCGACGAACGCGCGCACCGAAATCTCGCCTGTAGCTTCCACCTTCCGTGTCGAATCCGAGATGCGTTGCCCCGGGCTTATTGTCGTGCCTGCCTCGATAGCCTACCGCAATGGCCGGCGTTTGATCAGGCGCAAGTCGAGTTTCGCAGCCGCTGACTATGCTAGCCGAAGGGAGAGCCCCGCGAACAATGGCCAGCCGACCGTCAGCGCAGCCCGGCACCGCTGTCGAAGCAGCGATCGCCCGGGTTCTCGATGCAGAGCGCGCGGCACGCGAAGCTGTCTCGCGCGCACAGGCCGAGGCGGCGGCCATAACCGACGCAGCCCGCGCGCGCGCACGAGCGACAGCGCAGCGCACTGAGCAGCGGTTGCGACGAGTGCAGGCGGCCTATGAAGGCACCACGCAGGCTGCGCTCGACCAGTTCGCTGCCGCCAAGACCGCGGTGGGGAGGCGCGATGCGCCGACGGCCGTCGATCGCGACCGCCTCGCGCGCGCCGTCATGGCATTTGCCGCGAGACTCACCGAGGGACCAAGATGAACCTGCGCAGCGGTGATCTCGATTATGCGTGCGCGCGCATCGCGGCGCGCTTTGGTGCGCGGCCGGATGCGGCTGCTTGGCGCCGCATCGAGACCGTGCGCGACCTTGCGGCGATGCTCGACGCGGCGCGCGCGACGCGTTTGCGTCCGTGGACAGCCGGGCTGTCGGCGGAGGCCAATCCACATGCGATCGAACGGGTGCTTCGCGGTCATTGGCGCTCACTCGCTGGCGAGGTCGCGACGTGGATGCCGCGGAGCTGGCGACCAGCGGTCGAATGGGCCGCCTCAGCGCCTGATCTACCTGCGCTCGCTGCCTGGCACCGCGGCGGACGACCGCCGCAATGGTTCGCTGACGATCCCGTGTATCGCTTCTGGAACAGCGAGGCAGCGCGCGGAACATCCGGTGCCGCTGGCGCTCTCGCCGCGCTTCGCCCGGCGGGCGACGTTGGGGAGCTCACGCACGCGTGGCGTGCCGAATGGCTGAGCAGATTGCCTGATTCGCACGCCGCTGACGCGCCGCTGCTCGGAAGGTTCACTCAGCTCGTCGAGCGCAGCATCGGCGAAATGCGCACCTCGCCGCCGGGGGACGGCTCGCCAATCATGCGCTCGCTGCGGGAGCGGCTGGAGGGACTGTTCCGGCGCGCCATGCTCGAGCCCACAGCGGCATTCGTATACCTCGCGCTCGCCGCCCTCGACCTGGGAAAGCTTCGCGGCGAAACGATGCGCCGCCTGCTCTTCCCTCAACTCGCCCCCGCGCAATGATCCGGCCACGTCCCGCCCGCTGGTTCGAGATCCTCGCCGCCCGCGACGACGCGACGCTGGCACTTGGCGCGCTGGCGGGGACTGGCGCGGTCGAGCTCGAGGCGAGGCCGGTCAGCGCGCTGCCGGAGGAATTCGCGGAGATTGCCCCCCTCATGGCCCAGTTCGCCGGGCTCGAGTCACGCTACGGCCCGTATTGGCCCCGAACGCGCGAACGCTGCTCGCCCTTTCCCGAGCGCCCGGCCGTGGCGCTCGAGCGCGCGCTTGCGGGAGTGCGCGCGTGGAGCGTCGAGGCCGAGCCGCTGATCGCGCGCTTGCAGCGAGCCGACGCCGAGTGCATCGAACTGCTGCTCTGGGAGCGTGTGCTCGCGTCGATGCACGGCGCGTCGATGGACTTCGGCGCGCTCGGCGAGTCGGGCCCCGTGCTGCACAAGCGCCTGTTCGTGTTTCCCGCGGACAGCAGGCCGGAGTTGCCTGACGGAGTGCTTGTCCGGCGCATTGAGGGTGACGGGGTGCTCTGCGCGCTGGTCGTCGGGACGCCGGAGGAGTTGCGCGCGCTTGCGGACCAGTGCGCGGCGGCGAAGGGCCGAGCGTACGATGCGCCACCGTGGCTCGAGCGCGGTGCGGCGCAATCCCTGAGCTCGCTCGAATTGCGTCGCGCATTGCTGGACCGCGAGCGGACCGAACTCGCCGCGGCGCTCGAGGCCACGAATTCACGTCACGATCTGCTGACCGCGCTCGGCGACGCGCACCGGCTGCAGTGGGTGATCCGCAATGTCCGCTCGCTCGAAGCGGGCGAGCTCTTCTGCTGGATCACCGGATGGACGAGCGATTTCGACGGAGCATCGCTCGCCGCGGCGCTGCAGGCGAGCGGCGCGCGGGCGTTGCTGGGCTTTCCGCCGCCGCCGCGCGGGATGCGGGCGCCGCTGCTGCTGCAGAACCCCTGGTGGGCGCGGCCCTTCGAGATCTTCTGCCGCGCGCTCGGCATGCCGTCGCGCGACGAGGCCGACCCGAGCGTGGTGCTCGCGCTCGCCGTGCCGCTACTCTTCGGCTACATGTTCGGCGATGTGGGGCAGGGCGCTCTGCTCGCGATCGGCGGTTTCGCGCTGCGCAGGCGATTCGCGATAGCGCGCCTGTTCGTCGCCGGCGGACTCTCCGCGATTGTATTCGGTGTCCTCTTTGGCAGCGTCTTCAGCATGCGCGCGTTCGCACCGCTGTGGGTCGATCCGCTCGAGGCGCCCCTCGTTGTGCTGGTCGTGCCTCTTTGTGGAGGCGCTGGATTGCTGCTGCTGGGGCTCGCCCTGTCGGCGCTCGAAGCATTCTGGCGCAAGGAACTTCTGCGGTGGCTCGCGACCGATGCGGCGATCGCGGTTGCATACCTTGCGCTGTTCGCGAGCTTTGTCGCTCCGGGCGCGCTCGCGATCGCCGGAGCTGCCGCGGCATGGTTCTGCCTGGGGCACGCGGCCGCCGCTCGCGGCGTTCGCGCGGGGCTGGCGGCGGCAGGCGAGCTCGTCGAGCGCCTGTTCCAACTGGCGATCAACACGCTATCGTTCGCCCGGGTCGGTGCATTCGCCCTCGCGCATGCAGGGCTTTCCGCGGCGATAGCCGCGCTCATGGCGGCGAGCACGAGCCCGGTCGCAAGCGGCCTCGTGCTCGTCCTCGGCAATGCGCTGGTCATCGCACTTGAGACTCTCGTCGTTTCGGTTCAGACGACGCGCCTTGTGCTGTTCGAGTTCTTCACCCGCTTTCTCGTCGCTGAAGGGCGGCACTTTCGGCCGCTGCCGCCGCCCCCGGCATTTCCGCAGGAGACCTGAATGTCCGTCGTCCATCGCTTCGTCATCGCACTGGTCGCACTTGCCGCCGTGCTCGGTGTCGCTGCAACCACGCTTCTCGTGGCTGCCCCCGCTAAAGCCGCAGCAGCTGGCATTGGATTGCCTGCCGACGCCTGGAGCCTCGGCCTGCTGGGAGCGGCGCTCGCTACGGCCGCCTCGTCCATCGGCGCCGGGATGGCCGTCGCGAAGGTCGGCGCAGCCGCGATCGGCGCACTCGCCGAGAAACCCGAGCTGTTCGGCCGTTTGTTGATCCTCGTAGGTCTCGCCGAAGGAATCGCGATCTACGGCTTGATCGTTTCGATCCTGATTCTCAACCGGCTGGCCTGATGCGCGCGGTCTTCCTCGGTGACGAAGCAAGCGCTGCTGCGTACCGCCTGGCGGGCGTCGAGGCGCGCACGGTCCCGCCCGGTGGCGAAGCGGATTCGCTCGCGGCGGCGCGCGACGCGGCGGCGCTCGTTCTTGTTGCAGCGTCGGTGGCTGCGCGGTTGCCGGCGGCGCTGCTACGCGCGGCCAGCGCGGGCGTCGCACCGCTCGTCGCCGTCGTCCCGGATCTGGGAGGCGACGGGGCACTGCCCGATCTCGGCGCGCGGCTGCGGCGCCAGCTAGGCCTCGTGGAAGAGCGCGACGCTGCCCGAGACGGGAGCGCTTCGCGATGAGTATCGAATCAAGCGAGCGTGCTCTGCTCGCACTGGTTGACGCCTACCGCTCACGCGAGTGCGCGGCGCTGCTCGACAAAGCTCGCGCCGAGGCTGCCGCCGAGCTCAGGCAGGCGCATGTCCAGGCGCGGGCGAGCATGCGGCGGGGATTCGCGGAGGCGCGCGAGCGCCGCGCGGCACGCATTGCGGCTGCTCGGGCCGAACTCGCCACGCGCGAGCGGCTTGCCGAGCAGCAAAGAATGTTGACCTTGCTCGACGAGGCCTGGCCGCTGCTCGCCGACGAGCTCTCGCGCCGCTGGGCCGAGCCGGAGTTGCGCAGCCGCTGGGTCGCGCATACCGCCGAACTGGCGCGCTCGCTCCTGCCGCCCGGACCGTGGCGGATCACGTACGCACCGGGCTGGCCGGAAGCCGAGCGAAGTTCGCTTGCCGCCACACTCGCTGTGGCGCCTGCGTTTATTGCGGATTCCTCGCATCGCGCGGGCCTCTCGATCGCCTGCCTCGAGAGCTCGATCGACGCCACGCTCGAAGGCCTGTTCGCCGACCGTGCCGAAATCGGAGCGCAACTCCTCGTAGAACTCCAGCGCACGCCGCTTGCTGAAGGGGTCGCGCCATGAGCCATGCGCGCATCGAGTCGATCGGGGGACCGGTTCTGACGGCGAGGGTCGACGGACCATTCGCACTGAGAGAAGCAGTACGTGTCGGACCGCAGGCGCTGCTCGGCGAAGTCGTACGCATCGACGTCGAGCGCATCGTCGTCCAGGTCTACGAGGACACGACGGGACTGCGCCCCGGCGACCAGGTCGAAGGCGACGGGCTGCCCCTTGCGGTCAAGCTCGGCCCCGGGCTCCTCGGCCGGATGTTCGACGGGTTGCTGCGGCCGCTCGCCGGAGTGGAGTCTGCCTATGTGCAGCCAGGGCTGCGTGCCTCCCCGGCGCAACCATTCGACTTCGCGCCGCAGGTTCGGGCAGGCGACACGCTGACGCCGGGAGCGATCATCGGTCACGCGACGGGCAGCGACGGCCGCGGGCACCGCTGCCTCGCGCCGCCGACGATCGGCGGCACCGTTGCTGCCGTCGTTGCCAAAGGCAACTACATGGATGATGCGCCCGTCGTCACGGTGTCTGCGGCTGACGGTTCGAAGCATCCGCTGGCGATGTCGCACACGTGGCCGGTGCGCGCGCCGCGACCGAGCCGGGCGCGCAAGAGTACTGGCATGCCTCTGGTCACCGGGCAGCGGATTCTGGACGCGCTCTTTCCCGTTGCGCTCGGCGGCAAGGCCGCCGTGCCGGGAGGCTTTGGCACGGGCAAGACAGTGCTGCTCGAAGCGTTGGCGAAGGGGTGCAATGCCGACGTGATCGTCTATCTGGGCTGCGGCGAGCGAGGCAACGAGATGGCGGGCGTCCTCGAGGAATTTCCGAAGCTCGACGATCCACGCAACGGCAGGCCGCTCATGGAGCGCACCGTCATTATCGCCAACACGTCGAACATGCCCGTCGCAGCGCGCGAGGCTTCTATCTACTGCGGCATTACTGTTGCCGAGTACTTTCGCGACCAGGGACTGGCGGTGGCTCTGATGGCCGATTCGACATCGCGCTGGGCCGAGGCGCTGCGCGAGGTGTCGGGGCGCTTCGGTGAGCTGCCCGGCGAAAGCGGCTATCCGGCGTACCTCTCGTCGCGGCTGGCCGATTTCTACGAGCGCGCGGCGGCCGTCGAGACGCTCGGCTGCGGCGAGGGCTCGGTCACGGTGATCGGCGCGATCAGCCCGCCATCAGGCGATTTCTCCGAGCCGGTCACGAGTCACACCAAGCGCTACGTCAAGGCTTTCTGGGCGCTTGACACCCGGCGCGCGCAGGCGCGGTTCTATCCCGCCGTCCATCCGCTCAGCTCCTATGCGGAAGATGCGGCGGACTTCGCTCCTTGGTGGGCCGCGAACGGCAATCCCGAGTGGCCGGTACTACGCCGCCGCTTCCTCACGCTGCTCGACGAACAAGCGCGGCTGGAGCGGATGGCGCGCATCATCGGCAAGGACGCGCTGCCCGCGCGCCAGCAGCTGACGTTGATTTGCGCGGAGCTCGTCAACGACGCGTTCCTGCGGCAGTCGGCCTTCTCGCCCGTCGATCGCGTGTGCGGCCCCGCGAAGGCGGCCGCGATGATGAAGCTCGTCGGCCGCTTTTGCGATCTCGCCGAGCGCGCCGTCGCGCAAGGAGCTGCGCCGGCTGCGATTTCGGCGCTCTCCAGCATCCGCATGCTCGCGCGGGTCGGGGAGGATATTGGAGAAGACGCGCTTGAGCGCTGCGATGCTATCGCGGTGGCGATGGAGCGGGAGTTCGCGCAGCTTGCTCGCGCAGCGGAAGGCATCGATGCTGCTCAAGGTTGAAGGCGCTGCGACCCGGCTTGCCGGGCCGCTGCTGTTCCTCAGGCGCACTCTCGACGTTGGGCTGCACGACGCGGTCGAGGTCGACGGCGTCGATCGGCGTCCTCGCCTGGGACGCGTCGCAGCCCTCGACGCAGAGCTCATGACGATCGAGGTGCTCGAGAACACCGCCGGGCTCACGCTGCCGAGCACAACGGTACGCTTCTTCGGCGAACCTCTGTCATTCGGTCTCGGGCCGGGGCTCCTGGGCCGAGTCTTCAACGGGGTGGGTCAGGTGATCGACGGCGGTCCGCCGGTCGCCGCGAGTGCGCGCTATCGGATCGACGGGTTGCCGATCAATCCGGTGGCACGCGCCAGCCCGCGCGACTTCATCGAAACCGGGGTGACCGCAGTCGACCTCATGCTCTCGCTCGTGCGCGGCCAGAAGCTGCCGATCTTCTCGGGCGGCGGGCTGCCGCACGACCGGCTCGCCGTCGAGATCGCATCGCACGCGCGGCTGCGGGGAAAGGGCGAGGGCCAGGAGTTCGTCATCGTCTTCGCCGGGATCGGTGTACCGCATTCGAGCGCCGAATTCTTCCGGGCGACCCTCGAGCGGCAGGGCGCGCTTGAACGCACGGCGTTGTTCCTCAATCTCGCCAGTGACTCTTCGACCCAACGGCTGCTCACGCCGCGCTTCGCGCTGACCGCCGCCGAGTATCTGGCGTTCGTCGAGGGCAAGCACGTGCTCGCCATCCTGACCGACATGACGAACTACGCGGAAGCATTGCGCGAGGTCTCCTCGTCGAAGGGCGAGATCCCGAGCCGCAAGGGCTTCCCCGGCTACATGTATTCCGATCTCGCGACGCTGTTCGAGCGCGCCGGTTGCCTGCACGGCCACAAGGGAACGCTCACGCAACTCTCGCTTCTGACGATGCCCGCGGACGACATCGGCCATCCGATCCCGGACCTGACCGGCTACATCACCGAGGGGCAGATCGTGCTCGCGCGCGATCTCGACCGCCGCGGCGTGTATCCGCCGGTGGACGTGCTGCCCAGCCTGTCGCGGCTTGCCAAGGACGGCACCGGCGGCGAGTACACCCATGCGGATCATCCCGCTCTCGCTTCGCAACTCTACGCCGCGTACGCGCGCGCGGCGCAGGCGCGGGTGCTCGCGAGCGTGGTCGGCGAGGAGGGGCTCGCCGAGACGGACCGCCGCTATCTCGCCTTCGGGGATGCGTTCGAGCGGCAACTCGTGCACCAGGAATCGCCGCGCACGCTCGAGCAGAGCCTGGCACTCGGCTGGTCGCTGCTTGCCGGGCTGCCGCGCGCGGAGCTCTCACGCATCTCGGACGCACAGATCACTCGGCACCTGCTTCCGCTCGAGGCGCGCGCCACGGCATGAGCGAGATCACTCCCACGCGCAGCGTCGTGCTTGAGCTTCGCAACGAGCAGCGCGCGATGCGCGAAGGCTATGTGTTTCTCGACGAGAAATGCCTGCTGCTTGCCGCAGAGATCGTCGCCGAGCTCGACCGCTACGCTGTGCTTGCGCGCGCGGTACGCCAGACGAGCGAGGAGGCGAGCTGGGCGCTCGTTGCCGCGGTCGCCCGTCACGGCCTCGACGGGCTGCAGCTCTATCCCGCGGGGGATCTGGGAGAGGCGCGCCTCGAGCAGCACCAGCGCTCGCTCATGGGCGTGCGCCTCGTCGACGCGGCGTTTGTCGCTCCGCTCGCGTCGCGGCCGCCGGCGATCGATGCGTCGCCGGAAGCGGAGCGCTGCCGCATCGCCTGTCTCGCCCTCGTTGATCGCGCGACGGCGCTCGCGGCAGTGACCGGCAATCTGGAACGCCTCTCGTTCGAATACCAGCGTTCGCTCCGGCGCGCGCGTGCGCTCGCCGACGTCTTGTTGCCTGAGCTCACGCGTGTCGCAATCGAACTCGAGACGCGGCTGGAGGAACTCGAGCAGGAAGACGCCATCTGGATGTCGCGGGCGGCCGGCAGCCGCTAGCCGATTACGCGCGGGGTCGCTCAGCGCTCCGGCGGGCCTTTGAGCTCGACCACATTCCCCTCGGGATCGGCGGTGTAGATCGAGGGTCCTTCCCCCTCGGCACCGTAGCGCGATTCGACGGCTCCCGCCTCGATGCCGTGGCTGGCCAGTGCGCGCCGGATTACTTCCGCGTCGAAGGGCTCGACGCGAAAGCAGAAGTGGTCGAGATTGCGCCCCTGCGCACCGGGCGGTGCTCCGCCGGCCCGCCCCAGCTTGCCCTCAACCGGCACGAGATCGAGGAGCGAGCGCCCCGCCCGGAGCTGGACCAGGCCGATGTCGTCGCGCCGGCGCTCGATCGTGCAGCCGAGCACCGCGCAGTAAAAGCGCAGCATGCGCTCGAGGTCGACGACCCGCAGCACGAGGTGATCGATGTCCCGGATGCGGATCGCGGGGAGGGAAGGCTCGAGTCGACCTGCGTTCCGGCTCACCGTCGACGCTCACATGTCCCGGGAGTCATAGGCCCAGTGCAGCAGGGCCTGCCGCTGTCTGCGCCGGCAGTAGAAATCGCCGCGTCGGCAATGCTTCTTCAGCTGCGCAATGTGCCGAGCGATTGCGCGCCAGCGCCGGATCTGGCGCTCGTCGTCGGAACCTCGCCGCCCCATGAAGTAACGGCAATACCACTGAAACCATCCGCGCGGATCCTCCGCATGGATCCAGCCCTTGCGGCGCCATTCCGACAGCGGCTGCGAGGCGTTGACGCCGAAGAAGTTGAGGCGCGGGTTGTGGCTCTCATGGCAGAGCTTCGCGCGCGAGAACCAGTCCGAAGGAAATTCGGCCCCACAATCCGTCATGTATTTCCCGCCGAACACGCCGAGCGCGAGCATCTCCTTCGGCGTTAGCTGCGGCCGGAAGTCGGGATGGAAGCTCTTTCCCGGGGGCTCGGTCAGATCGTACGCGTAGCCGCTCTGCATGAGATCGTGCACGACGATGCGGCGCTTTTTCATGGCGAGCCCTTGGGCGCATTCATGCCTGCGGTTGCCGATAAAGGAACGCCGCGATCTCGGCCAGGACCAGGATGAGGATGCCGTCGAAGACGATCTGCTTCGCCACGAGCGCGCCCGGCATGGGCTGCACGACGTAATAGATCAGGTACGTGGGCACGACCGTCAGCAACGCCACCGCAATGCCGAAGCGCAGTCCCTGGCCCACCCACGGCTTGGCTTCCGCGCCGCGGGCGTAGATCCAGACAAAGGCGCCCGACAGCAGGACGTGCGCGAGGATCATGAGATGAAAAAACGGCTGCGACTCAGCCTCGGTCCGGAACAGATTGGTGAGCTTGGCGTAGTCGTCGTGCAGCAGTACGCCGTGAACGACGAAGCTGCCGGCGAACCATGCGACGAAGATGACGATCCAGGCGATGAAGAATCTCTTGTCCATGATTTCCCCCTTGTGTCTTTCAGTACGCCACGAGTGAAGCGAGCGCTCAAGCGACGAGCTCCTTGAACATGATCAGGGCATCGACAAAGCCGAGACGGTGATGCCGGAAAGCCCCGGGGAGCCTGCCGACGACCGAGAAGCCGAGCTTGCGCCAGAGGCGGATCGCGCGCTCGTTGCTGGCGACGACGAAGTTGAACTGCATGGCCCGGAAACCCATCGCGACGGCTTCCACCTGCGAATGCCCGCACATCGCGGTCGCGACACCGCGTCCCTGTGCCCGCTCGTCCACGACGTAGCCGCAATTGCAGACGTGCGCGCCAAGCCCCGGCTGGTTGGGCTTGATGAAATAGGTGCCGACCACGGATCCGTCCGCTGCGCAGGCGACGTACGTCGCCGAAGGGGCGTCGATCCACGCGGCTTGGATCTCGGCTTCGGTGCTCTCCGGTGCGAAGGCATAAGTCTCGCCAGCCTCGATGGCCAGGCGCAACAGCGTCCATACGGCGCGCCAGTCTGCGTCGCGGTAGCGACGGATCGACACCGCTTCGTCACTCACGGCGTGCACGCTCTCCTATTGATCTGTCCGCGGTCCGGCGACCGTTCCCTCGATAGTCGCACTGCGGCGTGCTTCGGTCAGTTGAGATCGAGCGCCGCGCGCTTGAGCTCTTCCAGCGGCACGACGGCGAGCGTCTCCTCGTGCGTCGCGACGAGCACCACGGGCGGCGCCACGCCTGCGTCGAGGGCTTCACGCCAGCGGCCGGCGCATACGCACCAGCGATCGCCGGGTTTCAGGCCGGGGAAACCGAACTCCGGCGCCGGCGTGGACAGATCGTTGCCATGCGCCGCAGAGAAGGCGAGGAACTCGGCAGTCATCTGCGCGCATACGACGTGCAGGCCAAGGTCCTCGGGGCCGGTGTTGCAGCAGCCGTCCCGGTAGAAGCCCGTGCGCGGCTCGACCGAGCAGGGCTCGAGGCGCCCGCCCAATACGTTGGTCTCGTCGGCCATGGAGCTCAGGGCTTGAGCGCGCGGTAGAGGAACGGCAGGCTTGTATCCATGCGATAGTCGACGTCGGAATGATTGTCGTCGAACTCCTCGTAGCGATGCGCGATGCCCGCGCGGGCAAGGCGCTCGGAGAGCAGCCGCGTGCCGTAGTGGATGTGGTACTGGTCGCGCCAGCCGCAGTCGATGTAGATCCCGGAGAGTTTTCTCAGGTTCGACTTGTAGCGATCGACGAGCAGGACGGGATCGTGCTCGAGCCATCGCCGCCAGCGCCGTTCGATGCGTTCGCCGGTTTCGAGATTGACCGGCAGGCGAAAGCGAAGAGGCGCGCGGGGGTCGGGGTCGTACGTCGCCGCCATGCAGAGGTTCATGATGCAGTGCGCCTCCGCCATTGAAAGCTTCTCCTTGGCCCACACGTGCTCGAGGAAGCGCTTGACCCGCCCGTCGTCGGCACCCTCGGCGAGCCGACCGCGCCGGGAGGCCGCGTGCGCGTCGTAGCGCCCCGGACGTCGTTTCGGCTGCCGGTACTTCGCCAGCTCGTTGAGCGTGTTGGGCCAATCGTGCCAGTACACGAAATCGAAATACGAATCTCCGGAGTGATCCGCAATGGCACCCCAGTACTGCGCATATTTCATCCCGTGGATGATTGCGCCGTAACCGCCGGAGGACTTGCCGAAGCAGCCGCGATGATCGCGTGAGGCCAGCGTTCGGAACTCGCGATCGACGAGCGGGATGAGCTCCTGCGTTATGTAGTCCGCGTAACGGCCGAGCGCGGAGGAATTGATGTACTGATTGCCTCCCAGTGCCGTGAAGCAGTCCGGAAACACGACGATGACCGGTCCCATCCTGCGCTCGTGGATGAGGCGCGCCGCGCGGTCGGGCACGTTGTCGCCGAACGGCCGCCAGCCGGTATGGCCCAAGCCGGAACCGGTGAAGCCCACCAGGTCGTAGAGCACGGGGAAGCGCCGGCCGCGCCTGGTGCCCGCCCCCTGGTCGTATTGCGGCGGCAGCCAGACGCCCAGCTTGCGCACGTGCGGGTCACCCAGGGGGTTGCCGCGCAGGATGCGCGAGTTGTGCTCGAGTATGACCAGTCTGCCTGTCTCGCCTTTGAAGCGCTTTAGCGTCATCGCGGCACCATGGTTTGCGACGGCGGCATTGTAGCGCGGCAGCCCCTGACTTGAAGTCGAAACGGACCGAAGCTAGGATGGCCGTGCTCTTCGAGTGCCAAGGCGGTCGCTCACGCGCGATTCAACGAAGCCGCCGGGCGGGCCACTGAAGGACGGCAACACGGGCTCGCATCTCGGCGAATCGCAGGCATCGCCGTCGTTGCCCGTCTGCCCTTGCCAGGGCTTTGCCCTGGCGAGCAGGCCATCGATAGCCCCGAACGCGGTCCTGGTTAGCGGCGATTGCTCCGAGAACCTGCCGGACGCGCGCGTGCAATTGCTCATCGATGCGGGGCTTTTCCTCGCCGCCCGTGGGCTCGGCGAAGGATCTGCTCGACCGTACGCAGCAAGACGGGTATCTCGCCTTGGCTTTTCAGGTAAAGCTCCGCTGCGCTTCCATTCCCGTGCTCCACGCGCACCGTTAGCACGGTGGGCGAGCGCAGCCGGAACGCAGCCTCGTCGGACACGTCGTCGCCGACGTAGAGCGCGTACCCGCAACCCGAATGCTCCAGCACGGCACGCAACGCGACGCCCTTGTCCGGTGCGCCCGGCGGCAGGAGGTTGAGCACGTGCTTGCCATCGAAAAGCGCGGGAGCGGGATCGAGCTCGCGCGCGCGTTCCAGGAGCAGTCGGTGTGCGAGCTGGCCATCCTGTGCATGGCGAAAGTGAAACGCCAGCGAGCAGGTCTTGTCCTCCAGCGCGATGCCGCTAAGCTCCGGCCAAAGCTCCGCGTTGGCGGCAAGCGTGTCGAGCCAGCCGCGACAGACACGCGTGAACGCAGCCGAGGTGTGCTCGTACCCGGGCACGCCCTCGGCCCCGTGATTGCCGATGAGATAGCGCGGCGAGAAACGCAGCATCGCGCGGGCGTCGCTCACCGCCCGGCCGGTGATGATGGCGAGCGGGGCCAGCGCCGCGAGTCTGCGCAAGCCTCGCTGGACCTCCTCGGGCACCTGCGCATCGCGCGGTCGCTCCACGATGGGGGCGAGAGTGCCGTCGATGTCGAAGGCGAGCAGGGGCTCGCTCGTCGCACATGCCTCGATGCGCTGCAGGCCGGCGGCGGAAAGCGCGTACTTCACTTGAGATCGAGGTCCACCATGCCTTGGTGCGCGTCGATGCGTTCCGATACTCGCTGGCGCTGTCGCAGCCGTGCGGCATCGAGGAGCATCGCCCCCGCCCAGCGGTACACGTTGAACTCCTGCACGAGGCGCCGCATGCTGCGCATGCGCACGCGTTGCTCGGCGGCGGGCATCGTCACGGCCCGATACAGCGCCTCGGCGCACTGCTCGTTATGGTAGGGGTTGACGAGCAGAGCGTCGTGCAGCTCGCGGGCGGAGCCGGTGAACTGCGACAGGACGAGCACGCCCTGCTCGTCGTCGCGCGAGGCGATGAACTCCTTGGCGACTAGGTTCATGCCGTCGTGGAGACTGGTCACGACGCAGACGTCGGCCGCGCGGTAGTACTCATTGACGATCGGCGGTTCGTGGTGTTCGGCCTTGAGCAGGATCGGCTGCCAGCCGGCGCGCCCGAAGCGGGCATTCACGCGCGCACAGAGCGCGCGCACTCTCGCCTCGAAGTTCTGGTACTCGTCGAGCGTCGAGCGGGAAGGTGCCGCGATCTGTATGAACACGAGCCTGCCGATCAGCTCGGGGTGGAGCTCGAGCAGGCGCTCGACCGCCATGAACCGCTCGAGAATCCCCTTGGTGTAGTCGAGGCGGTCGACGCCGACGCAAAGCAGGACGTCGTCGGGCAGCTGATCGACCCGCTGCACCTTCGCCCGGCACAACGGCACCGAGAGCTGCGAATCGATCCATTCGGGCGGCCACTGGATGGAGATCGGATAATGCTCGACGCGGGTCAGGTGGCCGCCGTGAGAGATGGTGGATGACTCGCGCTCGATGCGCGCCTCGAGGTAGCGGTCAACCGTCTCGACGAAGTTCTGGCAGTGAAAGCGCGTGTGGAAGCCAAGCGTCGTGCTCCCGAGCAGGCCGTCCAGAAGCTCCTCGCGCCAGGGGCAGATGCCGAAGGATTCGGAGTTGGGCCAGGGAATGTGCCAGAAAGTGATGATGGTCGCTTTCGGGAGCAGTTCCCGCACCATGCGCGGCAGGAGTGCGAAGTGGTAATCCTGCAGCAGCACGACCGGATCGTCGGTGTTGGCCTCGTCGCGCACGGCGTGGGCGAAGCGCCGGTTCACGCGCACGTACTGCTCCCAGTCGGGCGTGCGGAAGACGGGGCGCACGTGGGCGATGTGGCACAACGGCCACAGGCCTTCATTGGCGAAGCCGTAGTAGTAACCCTTTTCCTCCTCGGCCGAGAGCCACACCCGGCGCAGTGTGTACGCAGGCTTCTCCGGAGGGACGCGGACGCGGTCGTGCCTGTCGACCGTTTCATGGTCGGCGTCACCGCTGCCGTGCGCGATCCACGTGCCGGAGCAGGCACGCATGACCGGCTCCAGTGCTGTGACGAGACCGCTTGCGGGCCGGCGCACGGATATGCCGCCGTTCGAGTGCACGTGCAGGAAGGGCTCGCGGTTAGAGACCACGAGCACCTCGTCGCCGAGGAGCTTCTCGCGCAGCACGCCGCGCAGCATGTCCGGGCTCCAGGTCGCGTTGCGGTCGGGGCTTCGCCGCGACAGATCGATATCGCGCAGCAGGGCCCGCAGATCACTCGCGAGCGGATGCAGCTGCGAGTTGTTCCCGGTTTGCGAGAACGGCTGCACGATGCCCTCGCCGCGCAGCAGGGCACGGGCGCCGGCGACCCAGCCCCGCCACGACAGCTGCGCGATGAGCACGGTCACTAGCGAGATGACCACGCCGAGCACAACGAACAAGCCGATGAGATAGCGCCGCGTGTCGGCGCTTCGCCGTTCGACGAAGCTCATGTCGTGGACGAGGATCAGAGAGCCGATCTGGTCGTTGCCCTGGTACACCGGGCGATTCACGACGTGCAGAGGACCCTGAGGCAGTCGCACGACAGAGTGCTCCGGGCCCGAGCCTTCAGGCGGGCGGCAGCCGAGCAAGCCGGGGTAGGTCGGCGTCGCGTACTGCAACTCCCCCCTCTCGTCGCAGAAAGCGAGCGCGTACAGGCGCTCGTCCTGGAGTGCACGCATGAACAGCGAGTTGATCTTCGCCGATTGGCCTTCTTCGACCAGCTCGCCGAGCTGCTCCTGCATCGTGTTGGCGAGGAGCTGCGAGCGCATGTCGAGATCGCTGATCCACCAGCGCAGCGTGAGGCGATCCACCACCGGCACCAGCACATAGGCGAGCAGCGCCAGCGTTACCGCGAGCGGAGCGATGAAGCGCAGCGACAACCGGATCGAGCGGATCTGATCTTGAAAACTCATGGCGATCCCCCGTGGTCGTTATGTCCGCTTACGGCGACGGCTAGACCTGGCTGCCTTGCCGGATCCGTGTGCAGATTCTACAAATTGCGGCGAGAAAATGACCGTCGGCAATGCCCCTTGCTTGACGACGCAACGACCGTCCTGGTCAGACCGCAGTTCTCGCCAAGCGTTCACCGCTCGAGGATTGCAACGACACCCATGCCTCCCGCGGTGCAGATCGAGATCAGCCCGCGTCCCGAGCCGCGCTGCGCAAGCTGCTTTGCTAGCGTGGCCACGATACGCGTGCCGGTGGCGGCGAACGGGTGGCCGAGTGCGACGCTGCCGCCTTTCGGATTGAGCTTCGCACGGTCGATGGCACCCAGGGGCTCGGCACGCTTTAACTTCTCGCGGCAATACGCTTCGGATTGCCACGCCTTCAGCGTGCACAGGACCTGGGCGGCGAACGCCTCGTGGATCTCGTAGATGTCAAAGTCCTGTAAACCGAGGCCTGCACGGTCCAGCATCGCCGGCACCGCATAGGTCGGGGCCATGAGCAAACCCTCGCGCGGGCCGGCGAGACCGGCATAGTCCACCGCCGCCACCGCGGAGTGGGTCAACCAAGCCTGCGGTTCCAGGCCTCGCGATCGCGCCCAGGCCTCGGAGGCGAGCAGCACGCACGAGGCTCCATCGGTGAGCGGCGTGCTGTTGCCCGCGGTCAGCGTTCCCGCCGCGCTGCGATCGTACACCGGCTTGAGCCCCCCGAGCTTGGCAAGGCTCGTATCGCTGCGCACGTTGTTGTCGAAGGCGAGACCGGCGTACGGCACCACATCGCCCGCGTAGAATCCCTCGCGCCACGCTGCCGCCGCTTTCATGTGGCTCTGCAGGGCGATCTCGTCCTGCTCGGTGCGCCCGACGCTCCATTCCTTCGCCATCAGCTCGCAGTGTTCGCCCATCGACAGGCCGGTGCGCGGCTCGGCGACGGTCGGCGCCGAAGGCTTCAGATCCCGCGGGCGCAGCCGGAGCCAGGGGCGCAAGCGCTGGCCTATGGTCTTGCCGTGCGCACTCGTAAGCACGATGCGCCTCAAGTGCCGGCTCGCCACGATAGGTACATCGCTCACCGTGTCCACGCCGCCCGCGATCGCGCAGTCGATCTCGCCGCGGGCGATGCGGTGAGCGAGCTGCACCGTGGTCGTGAGGCTCGTGCCGCAGGCGCGCTGTACGTCGTAAGCGGGCGTGTGGGGATCGAGCCCTGCGCCCTGGGCGGACTCGCGGGTGAGATTCCAGTCGCGCGAGTGCTTGATGACGGCGCCGGCCGCGACTTCGCCAAGCGTCTCGCCCCGGAGACCGAACTTGTCGACCAAAGCAGCGAGCGCTGCCGTGAGCATGTCCTGATTGCTGGCCTCGGCATAGGCGCTATTGCTGCGTGCGAACGGGATGCGCGCGCCGCCGAGAATCGCGACGCGACGAAGGGAATCGGTCATACGGCCCTCCGCGGACTGGCGGTCGATTGCGATTATCCCATCCGCAGGCCGCTCCGCGTCGAGCGCGCCTTTGTACTGCGGGCTACGTTCCAGCGTGCACGACCAGGGTCAGCACGACGGGCGTGCTTACGGCGGCGAGCACCGTCGACATGACGAGGCTCGCAGCCACCGGGCCGCCGAGCGTATCGAACTGTCGCGACATGAGATAGACGTTGGCTCCCACCGGGAGCGCGGCGAGCAGCACGATCGCCTGCGTCTCGAGCGGCGGCAGCGCGAGAGCCCACGCCAGCAGCCACACGATCGCCGGTTGCACGGCGAGCTTGAGCGCCGTGATCGCCGCGCTCACCCGCCAGCCCTCGCGGATTCCGTATCCGGCGAGGCCCATGCCCAGCGCGATGAGCGACAGCGGAACCGCGGCCTGGCTGATGAGCGCGAGAGTCTCGTCGATGAAGGAAGGGAACTGCATCCCGGTGAAGCCCCACAGCGTGCCGAGCAGGATGCTGGCGACGACCGGGTTGCGCAGCACCGCCTTGGCCGCCTGCAGGTACGCGGGCCAGGACATCGCCCGCTGACGCGCCCATTCGACTGCCACCGTCACCAGCGTCCATAGCAGCAGCGAATTGAAGACGAGTACGAGCGAGACGGCAGGCAGCGACGCCTCGCCAAGCGTCACTTGCGCGAGCGGAACCCCGAGGAGCACATTGTTGGAAAAGATGCCGCCGAGCGCGAAGACCGATTGCGCCACGCCGTCGAGAGCGAACAGGCGCCCGGCGATCAGTCGTCCGAGCGCGAAGACGACGAGACAGCCGCCGAAGAAAGCGACGAGCAGCCGCGCATCCACGGGGGGCAGACGCGAGACCCCGTTCATCATCCGGAACAGAAGCGCGGGTATGGCTACCGAGAACACGAAGCGGGTGAGCGCGTCGGCGACCGCCTTCGGCCAGCGCCCCCAGCGCGTCAGCGAATACCCGAGCAGGATCAGCAAGAAGAGCGGCGCGGTCAGCCCGAGGATGTGCGCGAAAGTCTGCATGGCTGCCCGAACGCCGCGGGCGGCGGCCACCCCGGCTCAGTCGACGTGGCGGGTGCCGATCAGAGCGAGAAATTCCTCGCGGGTGGCCGTCGATTCGCGGAACGCTCCCAGCACGGACGAGGTGACCATTACCGAGTTCTGCTTCTCCACGCCGCGCATCATCATGCACAGATGGCGGGCTTCGATCATGACGCCCACGCCGGTGGCGCCGATGGAGCTCATGATTTCCTGCGAGATCTGCTCGGTCAGGCGCTCCTGCAGCTGCAGTCTCCGCGCGTACATGTCGACCAGCCGAGCGAGCTTGGACACGCCGAAGACCTTCCCCGTCGGGATGTAACCGATGTGGCAGCGTCCGAAGAACGGCAGCATGTGGTGCTCGCACAGGCTGTAGACCTCGATGTTCTTCACGATGACCATGCTGTTGGTCTGCTGCGTGAAGATCGCTCCGTTGACGAGCTTTTCCGGGTCGGTTCGGTAGCCCGAGGTGAGGAAGGACAGCGCGGCGGCGACGCGCTGCGGCGTCTTGAGCAGTCCCTCGCGCTCCGGGTCCTCGCCGATCTCGCGCAGCATCTCCCGCACGAGCGTCGCCACCTTCTCCTGGTTCATGCCTGCCTCGCAAGATCGCGCGCGAGTCGCGCGGATGCGAATTATCCCATGCGAGGCGCCTTCACCCGGGCATACCGACGCAGGAGGGAGGTGCGATAATGCCGCACGCCGAGCATCGGCACTCGCATCAAGGGAGGGTTAGACATGGGCCAGTGGTTGACTCTTGCCGCGGCCGACGGATTCCACCTGCAGGCCTATCGCGCCGATCCGCCGGATGGGCGCAGACCGCGCGGCGGCCTCGTGGTCGTACAGGAGATCTTCGGCGTCAACAGTCACATTCGCGCGGTCTGCGACAGTTATGCGGCTGACGGCTACGCAGCGATAGCGCCGGCCCTCTTCGATCGCTACCAGAAGGGCGTGTCGTTGGGCTACTCGCCCGAGGATGTCGTTCGGGGTCGCGAGCTCAAGGCTCGTGCCAAGACCAACACGGCCCTCTCAGACGTAGCGGCCGCGCGCGAATCGGTCTCCGCGACCGGCCGCGTCGGGATCATCGGCTATTGCTGGGGCGGCTTCGTCGCCTGGATGGCCAGCGCGCGGCTGAACGGGTTCGCCTGCGCCGCGTGCTACTACGGCGGCGGCATGCCCGAGGCGATCGACGAGCGCCCCTTGTGTCCGGTCATGGCGCACTTCGGCGAGCGCGATGCGGCGATTCCGGTCGACGGCGTGCGCCGTCTCGCGGTGGCGCACCCCGGCGCCGAGATATTCTTCTACGACGCCGAGCACGGCTTCAACTGCGACCAGCGCAAGAGCTACAACCCCGCGGCAGCTGCGCTCGCCCGCGAGCGCAGCCTCGACTTCTTCCGCCGACACATCGCGTGACCTACGCCGGCTTGGTATGCGACCGGCGCTTAGTTGACAAAAGCAACTAAATAGCTGACATTGGCATCGATGGGCGCGTCCGCATGGATGGTGCCCGCGTATCTGATGCCGCTCCGATGGCTGCCGGCCTTACCGCACTGGAGCGCCGCGCCACGGTGGTGCGCGGCTTCAACCGCTTCTACACGCAACGCATCGGCGTGCTCCGCGAGCATCTGCTCGATAGTCCGTTTCCCCTCGCTGCGGTGCGGGTGCTCTACGAGCTGGCGCACTGGCGCGGGCAGCAGGCGCCGACGGCGGCCGTCCTCGCCGGCAAGCTCGCTCTCGATGAAGGCTACCTGAGTCGCATCCTGCGCGAATTCGAGCAGCGCCGACTCATCAGCAAGGCGAGAAGCTCCGCCGATGCGAGGTACAAGAGCCTCGCGCTGACCGCGAAGGGGCGCAGGCTCTTCGCTCCGCTCGAGGCACGCTCGCAGGCCGACGCGGTCGCGATGCTCGGGCGGCTCGCGCCGCCGGCGCAGTCGCGGCTGGTCGAGGCCATGAAAACCGTGCAGCGTGTTCTGGGGGACGCCGAGAACGGTGCATTCTCGGAGGTGCCCGCGGTGATTCTTCGCCCTCCGGAGCCGGGCGACCTCGGCTGGGTCGTGCAGCGGCACGGCGTGTTGTACGCGCGTGAGTACGGCTACGACGAGCGCTTCGAAGCACTCGTGGCCGACATCGTTTCGCAGTTCGTTGAACATTTCGATGGGCAGCGGGAACGTTGCTGGATCGCCGAGCTGGGCGGCGAGCCGGTCGGGTCCGTTTTCCTCGTACGCAAGACGCGCAGCGTGGCCAAGTTACGCCTTTTGCTCGTCGAGCCGCATGCGCGCGGGCTCGGCATCGGTGAGCGACTGGTCGAGGAATGCGTACGCTTCGCGCGTGCTGCCGGTTACCGCAAGCTCACGCTGTGGACGCAGGGCGATCTCTATGCAGCGCGCCGCCTCTACGCACGGCAGGGGTTCCGGCGCGTGGCTACGCAGCGGCATCGCAGCTTCGGGAAGAAGCTCGTGGCGGAAACCTGGGAACTCGCACTCGTGCCCCGCTGAAAGCCTTCGCGCGTCGGGGCGATGCACGCCTCGCGCGAGTGACAGCTAGGGGGCGATAGGCCCATAATAGCCGCCGCCTGCTGGGGTCGTCGCCGGGAGTTCTAGCGTGTCGCCGGGGTGGCCCCCTCGAAGGAGGGATCGTTGATGAAGTGCACCGCGTGCGGCAACGAGAATCAGCCGGGTGCAAAGTTCTGCGTGCATTGCGGCGTGGTGCTGAGTTTGACCGCGCCGTCCTCTGCCATCGCGCCGACGACATCCGCTCCGCTGGGCAGCACGTCGACGGGCCAGCGCCCGGCCCTCGCCCCACAGACGCCGCCTGTGCAGACGGTGGTCCGCCCGGCGGCGCCCCCGGTTGCTGCTCCTCCCCCGCCCGCCGCGCCACCGGCCTTGGGGACAGAGGTTCCAGCGGTGCCGGCGCAGTCGTCGTCACGCAGCCTGGTTATCGCAGGCGTAGCGATTGTGGTTGTGCTCGGCATTGCCGGATACGTCGGCTATCGCATGCTCGCGGGCGAAGGATCGAAGCAGGTGACTGCGACCGCCGAACCTCCCAAGGCGGAGACGCCGCCAGCGACTTCCGCGGAACCGACCAAGGAGAGCGCAACAACTCCGGAGCCGCCACCAAGCGTCACGGTGGCAAGCCCCCCGCCTGGGCCTGCAGGGTCCGCGGCGGCGACACCGTCAGCTACAACCGCGCCGCCGCTCCCCGGACAGCCTGCGACGACCGAGGGAGTTCAACCCAAGACCTCCGTCGCCAAAACAACGCCGAAGACCGCACCGGCACAGCCCGTGCAGACAATGCCCACCCAGCCGACACCGTCGGCGCCTGGTGCAACTCCGGCACCCGCGCCGCGCAAGGCTGCGCCGCCGACCCCGACGGTCACGGCGCAAGTCGATCGCTGGCAGATGTACGCGGACGAGATGGCCCAATGCGCGAAGGAAAGTTTCTTCGCGCGCGTGGGCTGCCAGCAACGCACGCGGGCCCACTACTGCGACGGATACTGGGGCAAAGTGCCGCAGTGCCCGGGCAACGCTCCGGTCGACCACGGACAGTAACGCGGCGCGGCGGGACGCCTGAGCGGGCCGCCGCGCTCAGTCCGCGCCGACCGCGAGCGAGAAGCCGAGACCGAGAAGCGCGATGGCGACCCAAGCCGCGCGCTTGATCAATCGCCGATAACGGGCGTTCATCGAAAGCCTCACCGCGCAGTATAGCGCGCGTCGCGCTCCAGCCCACCACCGCGGTCATGCTCGCACGCGCGCTCGCGACTCTGGACCGGCTGATCGGGCTGCTCCTTGGCGCCGGCATGGTCCTCGTGCTCCCGCTTTCGCTGCTGCTGTTCCTGCAATGGCCGTTGCGTGACCTCGTCCAGGCCTACTCGCGCGAGGCGAACGATCTCGGGCAGATATTGTTCGCGCTCTACGTGTCGCTCGCGGTCACGTATGCGTCGCGACACCGGACGCACCTCGCGGCCGACTCGCTCGCGCAACGCTACAGCGCGGTGACGCGGGAGCGGCTCGCCCGCGGCGCCTCCCTCTGCGTGCTCGTGCCGTGGGCGGGATTCATCATCTACGCGAGCTGGCCGATCGTCGCGCAATCGGTGAGGCAGTTGGAGGCATTCCCGGAAACGTTCAACCCGGGCTACTTCGTACTCAAGCTCGCACTGTTCCTGCTGGCGCTGCTCGTGCTGCTGCAAGCGCTCCTGGATTGCCTGCGCCCGAGAGCGGGGCCGCGCTGATGCCGTCCGCCGGCGTGTGGATGCTGGCGGTCGTGGCCGGCGCGCTGGTCCTGACCGGGCTGCCGGCGTGGATCGTCCTCATCGGTGTCGCCCTCGTCTTCTCCGTAGCAGGCATTGCGCTGGGCTCGCTTTCAGTGGCGCTGTTCACCGCCATTCCCGCCCGGTTCATCGGTCTGCTCGAGAACGACCTGCTCCAGGCGCTTCCGCTCTACGCGCTTATGGGAGCGCTCCTCAATCACTTGCCGCTGGCGCAGCTGATCTTCCGCGTGGGGAGCCGCGCGCTGGCGTGCACCGGCGCAGGCGGGCCGCTCGCGGGCCTCGGCCTCGGCGTGCTGCTCGCGCCGATGAACGGGTCGGTGGGCGCCAGCGTGGCGACGCTCTCGCGCGTGATCCAGCCGAGGCTCGATGCGGCGGGGATGCCTGGGGAGCGCAGCGCGGCCATCATTTGCATGGCGAGCACGCTGGGGGTCGTCGTGCCGCCATCGCTCGTGCTGATCCTCCTCGGCGATGCAATGATGCGAGCACACACCGAAGCTCTCAACATCACGGGGGAGTCGCTACGCATCATCAACACGCAGGACGTCTTCGTTGGTGCGCTGGTCCCGGCGGGGTTGCTGCTCCTATTCGCCATGGGGATCACCTGGTGGTTGGAGCGGCGCGAGGCGCGTCGCGCGGCGCTCCCGGCCCCGTCGCCCAGGCGGCGCGACTGGTTCATCGCCGTGCTAGCGGTAGCCTTCATCGTCGCGCTTCTCGGAGGCGTGGCGCTCGGCTACCTGTACGCCGTCGAGGCCGCGGCCGCGGGCGGCGTGGCGCTATTCGCCTGCGGACTCCTCACGCGCACGCTGACCGTCGACGTGCTGCGTGAAGTTCTGCGCGACACGATCGCCATCACCGGTGCGCTATTTGCCTTGCTGATGGCAGCGACGGTGTTCACGCTCGTGCTGCGTGCCTACGGCACCGACCGCTGGATCGGAGCGGTGCTGTCGCACCTGTCCTGGGGTGAATATCCGTCGCTCGTCCTCGTCCTGCTCGTGCTGGCGCTCTGCGCCCTCGTGCGCGATGCCTTCGAGATGATCTTCGTGGTCGTGCCCGTCGTCATGCCGCCACTGCTTACGCTGGTGCACAACGTCACCTGGGTCGCGGTGCTTACACTGCTCGTGCTGCAGGCGAGCTTCCTCGTGCCGCCCTTCGGATACGCGGTATTGATGGTGCGCAATCGGCTGCAGCGCCCGCTGTCCACGCGTCGACTGGTGCGTGCGCTCTTGCCCTACCTCGTTGCCCAGCTCAGCGTGCTCCTGCTCGTGCTCACCGAGCCGCGCCTCGTGTGGCAGCGAAACCCGCTGGAGCTGGCCCCGTCGGGCGCAGCCCCGCAACCAGAAGGGCAGCTCCAGGGCATCGAAGTGCCCGAGGAGCAGCCCGATAGCGAGCAACCGCTTGAGATGACCCCGGAGCCGCGACGACCCGCCGACGCACAGGCCCGATGAAGGCTGCGCTGGGGCCAAAGCGGGGGCGGCAACCATGCCGACTGCTGACGCCTGCGCTCCGGTCCACAGCCGCTGCTATGCGCGGCAAAGCGTTGTATCTGAAGCTGGATCTCACCGCTGTGGTGCACAAGCGCTGCCATCGCAACCACAAAGCGCTACTATGCCATTATCATAGGGGTGTGCGCCCAAGGGAGGGCGCGCGCGGGCCGAGTCTGTTCACGGCGCGCACGTTGGAGACGCTTATGAAATGCCGCATCTGCGGTTGCGACACCCCGCTCGGGAAGAAGCTGTGCAAGGACTGCGCTGCCGCGCGCAAGCGAGCCTTCGCCGCGACGGTCACGCAGCCGCTGTTGCTCGCTGCGGTCGGCGCGCCGTCGGTCAGCCAGCCGCGTTTCGCGCCCAAGCCGGGTGGGACGCAACGCAAGCTGTCAGTCGTACGCAGCGAGCAGTCGCCCAAACCAGTCGTCGAGCACAGAAGGACCTCGGTGCGGAGCGCCGTCGCGACCCGCGGACCGCGCGCGCTTTGGCTCTTCGCGGGGAGCGCTGCCGCGCTCGGCGTGGTGCTCGTTCTCGGCATGCTTGCTGCGCGCCGCGAGGTGCCCGCCGCTACGGACGAAGTGCAGCCTCGCGCACCGGCGGCCAAAGCGCAGCCCGAAACCGTGACGCCCGTGGCTGCGGCGCCCGCGTCGAGGCCTCCTTTGGAGATCGAGTCCGGGTCCGTGTTACCGAAGCCCCCCCCACAGCGCGCGCGCAAGGCTGCTCCCACCGAGCCGGTGGCGGCGCCTGCGCCGGTGGAAGCCGCACCGGCGACCCTGCCCGAGCCTGCGCCCCGCGCGGCGCCACCGCAGCGACCCGTGGAGGTGGCCGTGCGGGCAGACCCGCTACAGAGCCTGAACGAGGCGCTCAGGCGCTGCGCCCGCGAGGCGATGTTCGATCGGCCAGCTTGCGAGCAGTCGGCGCGCGCGAGGTACTGCGGAGCCTCCTGGGGATCGATACCGCAATGCCCGATCGGCCCCGGCACCGATCACGGCCAATAGCTATCCTCTGCCGACGAAGGGCATCTTGGTCGCCATTACGGTGAGAAACTGCACGTTGGACTCCAGCGGCAGACTCGCCATGTAGAGCACGGCGCTCGCAACGTGCTGCACGTCCATCAGCGGCTCGACGGCGATGGTGCCGTTGGCCTGCGGCACACCCTTGGCCATTCTTGCCGCCATTTCCGTGGCGGCGTTTCCGATATCGATCTGCCCGCAGGCGATGTCGTACTTGCGCCCGTCGAGCGAGGCTGATTTCGTCAATCCGGTAATCGCGTGCTTGGTCGCCGTGTAGGGCGCCGAGTTGGGACGCGGCGCGTGCGCCGAGATCGAGCCGTTATTGATGATCCGGCCGCCGCGGGGATCCTGGGTCTTCATCAGCTTGAACGCTTCCTGGATGCACAGAAACACGCCGCTCAGGTTGATGTCGACGACGTTGCGCCATTGCTCGACGCTGAGATCCTCCAGGCTGATGCCCGGCGCATTGACGCCAGCGTTGTTGAACAGCAGATCGAGGCGCCCGAAGCCATCGCGCACCCGCGCGAACAGCGCCCGGACGGACTCAGGGTCACTCACGTCGGTGGGCACTGCGAGCGCGCGGCCGGTTGCGACGCCGGCCTCGGTGACGGTCGCCTCGAGTGGCTCTCTGCGCCGCCCCGCGAGCGCCACCCGATAGCCGTCGCGCAGCAAGGCGAGCGCAACCGCCTTGCCGATGCCGGTTCCGGCGCCGGTCACGATCGCGGCCTTGTTGTGCGTCGTCATGGCGTGCTCTCCTCTGCGGTGATCAGCCCAGCAGCAATCCGAGCCGGCCGAATTGTCGCACATAGGCGTCGATGCGACGGCGGCGCGCCGCCGAATCATCGAGCTCGATTGCCCGCCCAAGGGCAGCGTCCAGCGCAGCGCCGTCGCGCGTTCCGTCGAGCAGCACGAGCAGCGTGCGCGGCAGGCCCTCCGGGATCTGCAGCGACTCGTGACACAGGTTGGTCATCGTCTTGCCGTGCCGCGCTTGCCAACGCGCGACGGGACTAGCAAGCGGACGCTCGGCCGGGACCTCGGAGAGTCGCGGCGGATGGACGTGGAGCTGGACCTCGTCGGCAAGGCATGCCTCGGTCAGCAGAGCGGCGATCGAGCGCGCAAGCGCGCCCGGTGCTGCGCTTCGGTCCGCGGCAAGCGCAGCCTCGATCTCCGCGACCGGTACCGCACGGGGGGCGATTTCGAGCAAGCGAGTGAGCACCGCGTGCAGCCTCTGCGCGTCGCGAGGCTCGAGCGCGGGCCGTGCCGGATTGAACAGCGGTTTTCCCCTTTGCGCAGCGCCCATGAGGGAGTGCGATGCAGCGACGTGCATGCTCGCTGCGCGCTCGGGGACAAGCGCGAACGCCTCGCCGGCCGTTGCGCGGCAGAGCACGCTCTGCCGAAAACGTCGGAGGCATGCAAAGTCGAGATATTGCTCGCGCTGGAGCCGCCCGAGCCCGGCGATGAGATTCTGCATGGACGGCGCGAGGCCCAGCCCGGAGGAATTGAAGAGCTTCGCCTCGGAGACGAAGGCAAGGCCGCTCAAGCGCGCGTGCTCGGCGAACTGATGGAAGTACACCGGGTCGTTCGGGATGGCGAGATCGTCGTGATAGATTGAGCTGTCGGTCTGCTGCGCGATGCGGGCAAACTCGCGCCGCAGCAACGCGTCCGTTTCGTCTTGCGCAATGCCCGGGTCGGCCAGGGCGCGAGCGAGCTTGCGCGCGGCGTCGAGGCGCTCGCGTGCACCGTCGCAGCGCGCGATATGCAAGGCAAGCACCTCCCACGCGGCCTGGCGGACGTGGCATCCGGGATAGACGTTGTAGCTGACGAACAAGAGCCCGTTCGGGGAGAGGCTGCGCTCAGCGAGCGCGAAGAGCGCATCGCGCACGTCTGCCGGAACCCACGAGTAGACGCCGTGGGCGATCATGTAATCGAACTGCCCGGCGAAGTCGGGCAGCTCGCGCAGATCGGCCTCCACCAGGGTCACGTTCTTCAACCCCAGCTCGGTTGCCGCCGCGCGCGCGGCGTGGATGGCCTGCGGGGAGAGATCGCAGCCGACGAACGTCGCGTCCGGCAGGCCGGCAGCCATCGGCAGCAGATTGGCGCCATCGCTGCAGCCGACTTCGAGCACGCGCGAGGTCGCCAACGGCGGCGGTGACAAGCCATGCAGCGAAGCGACCGTTGCGAGGCGATCCGGATGGGACTGCGCGTTCGACTGCGTGGCGTACGCGACGGCGGCGTACTTTTCGATAAGCGCCTCGTTGCTCGCCGGATCTCGGTGGCGAGCGCGGTCTCCCTGTTCGGCGCTCACTTCTGCAAGTGGAACGCCGCGGGCAAGAGCTCCTTCAGCGCGTAGCGCCGCTCCGCACCCGAATCAGCGGCGCAGCATACGATCACGGCGTCCGGGCCGAATTCGGCGATCACCTGAAGGCAGGCGCCGCAGGGGGTCGCGGCACCGTGCGTCGGCGTATAGAGCGCGACTGCGTCGACGGCACGCTCCCCGCTGGCGATCGCGCGGAAGACGGCGTTGCGCTCGGCGCACATGCTCAAGCCGTAGGAAGCGTTCTCGACATTCGAGCCACTGTAGATCGCTTCGCCGCAAAGCACGGCTGCGCCGACCGGGTAGCGGCTATACGGTGAGTAGGCATGCGCCGCAGCTTCGCGCGCACGCCGCTTCAGCTCGTCGAGTGTTGCCGATGAAATGCTCATGGCTGAGTGGCCATCATTGTAGCCTCGCCGTGCGCAGCTAGCCTTGTCGACCGGGCTCGTCAACCAAGCGTCGTCGCTCATCGCCGCTCTACGCTCACCGCGCCAAGCCTGTCGACTGCGGCGAGCTCGGGGAACAGCCGCAGCCAGACGACCACGACGACGAGCGTCCCCACGCCTCCCAGTACGACTGCAGGTACCGTTCCGAACCATGCCGCCGTGACGCCCGATTCGAACTCCCCGAGCTGATTCGACGCGCCAATGAACATCGAGTTGACCGCCGAGACGCGGCCGCGCATCTCGTCGGGCGTGCCGAGCTGGACCAGCGACTGGCGCACGACGATGCTGAACATGTCCGCCGCACCGAGGGTAATCAGCATGGCGAGCGACAGCGGGAATGAGCGCGACAATCCGAAGACGATCGTCGCGGTGCCGAAGAGCGCCACCGCAGCGAACATCGTGCGGCCGGCGCGCCGCTGCAGCGGATGACGCGCGAGCCAGAACGCCGTCGCGAGCGCTCCGACTGCCGGCGCCGAGCGCAACAGCCCCAATCCCCAAGGACCGGTGAGCAGAATATCGCGCGCGTAGATCGGCAGCAGCGCGGCAGCGCCGCCGAGCAGAACCGCGAACAGATCGAGCGAGATGGCTCCCAGCAGCTCGCGGTGCGAACGTATGTAGGCGATGCCGGCGAACACCGATTCGAGGGTGGGTGGCTCGCGGCGCGGCGGGCGGCGCTCGATGTGAATGCGCTGCACTAGCAGGCTCGCGGCGAGAAACATCGCGGCGCAGAGCCCGTATACGGTGGTCGGGCCGGCGACGTAGAGCAGCCCTCCGAGAGCCGGGCCGAGCACGATCGCAGTCTGCCCGGCGCTCGCGTTGGCGGCGACCGCTCGCGAGAGCAGCGATGCCGGCACCACTGCCGGGACGAGCGACTGCTGGGTCGGCATCTCGAAGGCTCGCGCCGCGCCAATCACGGCGACGAGGACGAAGATCGCGAGCTCGGTGATCGCGCCGGTCGCCGAAAGCAAAGCGAGCGTCAACGCCGCTGCCGACTCAGCCCGCTGACACCAGCTTACGATGCGCCTTCGATCGTGACGATCCGCGACGTGACCCACGACCAGCAGCAGAGCGACCGAGGGAAGGAATTGCGCCAATCCGACCAGACCGAGATCGAGCGCGCTGCCCGTGAGTGCGTAGACCTGCCAGCCGACCGCCACTGCCTGCATCTGGTAGGCGAATACACCCGTGAGCCGGGCGATCCAGTACTGGCGGAACGATCGGTGGTGAAAAGGAGAATGGGCGGCTTGTGTCCAGTCGGGCACGATGTCGATACGCTGGCGGACGCTGCGGCGGCGAACGCGGCCGCGGACACGCGCAGTATAATTGCAAGGTTTGCATGCGCCGCTGATGCGGGGTTACTCAGCTACGAAGTGCGGGATCGAGAAGATGCCTGAGATCGTTACGACGCTCCTCGCGCCGAAATTCATCGTCGTGTACGTTTTCCTCGCGTCGGCGCTATACGTGCACTTTCGCGGTCACGTCCGGCACACCTTCGTGCGGCAGCTCAAGGACCACTCGACGATCTTCGCGCCGTACAACACGCTGATGTACCTGTTCTCCGCCGTTCCTCCGAAGCCTTTCGTCGACGTGCAGAGTCTGCCCGAGCTCGCGAAGCTGCGCGAGAACTGGAAGTTGATTCGCGACGAGGCGCTGGGCCTGATGGGCAAGGGGCAGATTCGCGCCGCGACGGGACACAACGACCTCGGCTTCAACTCCTTCTTCAAGGAGGGCTGGAAGCGCTTCTACCTGACGTGGTACGGCGAGGCGCTGCCCTCCGCACAGGCGCTGTGCCCGAAGACGGTGGCGCTGCTGCAGTCGCTCCCTACGGTAAACGGCGCCATGTTCGCGCTGCTGCCGCCCGGCGGAAAGCTCAACCGTCATCGCGATCCGTTCGCGGGCTCGCTGCGCTATCACCTCGGGCTGGTCACGCCGAACTCCGACGCCTGTCGCATCTTCATAGACGGGCAGCCGTACGCCTGGCGCGACGGCCAGGACGTGCTCTTCGACGAGACGTTCATCCACTCCGCGGAGAACAAGACAGACGTGACGCGGATCATCCTCTTCTGCGACGTCGAGCGCCCGCTGCGCACGCGCTGGATGCGGGCGATCAACCGCTGGGTGTCGCGCAATGTCATCCGCGCCTCGGCTACCCAGAACGTGGAGACCGAGCACGTCGGCGCGGCCAATCGCATCTACGCAATGTTCGGGCGCGGCAGCGACGTTCTGACCCGGCTCAAACGCAAGAACCGCACCGTCTTTCGCGCAGTGAAATACGCCCTCATCGCCGCACTGGTGTACTGGATCTTTCTGCACCCCCTGGTGACCGGCGCCTGAGCGTTGTCGGCGCGACGCCCGGTTCGCCCAGATCCCAGAACAGGCCGGCCATAATCTGCAGGCCCTCGCGCGCGACCGAAGCGAGCAAGTGCTCGTCCGCAGCATGCTGCGAGCAGCCGGGGTAGGAATGCGGTACCCAAAGCGTGGGCAGGCCGAGCAGCTCCGCGAAAGCGTCATTGGGTAGCGTGCCACCCAGGTTGGGGAGGATCGCCGGCTTCTTGCCCGTGGTCCGCTCGATCGAGGCCGCGGCCCAGAGCACCCACGGGTCGTCCGGGCTGAGCCTCGTCGCGGCATTGCCTTCTTCGGCGACGACCTCGACGCCCGCGAATCCGCGCGCAGCGAGATGCCCCCGAAGATGATCGGCGAGCCGTCGCCAATCCGTGCCGACGACGAAGCGGAGCTGGCAGCGTGCGATCGCCGCCGGAGGAATCGCATTCACCGGGCGATCCGCGTTCCCGGACTTGAGCGCCAGCACCTCGAGCGTGTTCCATCCGAATACGCGCTCGGCCGCGGACAAGCCGGGCTCGCCCCAGCCGTCGTCGATCCGCGGATCGCCGGGATCGCCGCCGACGGCGATGTCGGCGAGCGTGCGCCGCACATCCTCCGGAATCGGCGGCGGGCGCAGTCCCTCGACGAGGATCACTCCGTCCCTGCCGACCATGCTGGCGATCGCGTTGGCGAGAACCGTCGCCGGGTTGCGCAGCAGCCCGCCCCAGTTGCCGGAGTGATGCCCGCCTTCGCGCATCGTTAGCACGAGATCGAAATTGATCGAGCCGCGCGAGCCGAGGAAGAGCGTCGGGCGGTTCGCATTAACGCGCGGTCCGTCGGAAGCGATCAGCAAGTCGGCCGCGAGCTCCTGCGCGAGCGCCGAGCATAGCGTGTGCAGGCCGGGCGAACCGACTTCCTCGCCGGTCTCTATCAGCAGCCTGACGTTGCAACCCAGGCGTCCGCCGCGCGCGGTAAGGGCGCTCGCCAGCGCGCCCAGAACGATGCTGTGCTGGCCCTTGTTGTCCGCCGTGCCGCGCCCGTACCAGCGATCGCCCGCAGCGGTCAGCGTCCACGGGCTGAGCGGACGGCGCCATTGATCGTCGTAGCCGCGCACCACGTCGCCATGGCCGTAGACGAGGACGGTCGGGAACGAGGCATCCTCGTCGCGCGAGGCGAACAGCATCGGCCCGTGCCCCGCGGCCGGATTGTCGATGACGCGCGACGTGAACTGCATGCGCGCCACGGCCGGTGCGAGCTCGTCGGCGAGATAGCTGCGCAGCAGCGGAGCGCTCGTCTTCTCCTGACTCTCGGTGCGATACGCGACGCGACGCGCCAGGTCGGCGTAGAGCGAGCCCGAGTCGAAATATTCGCGGGCGTGGGCGAGCGCTTGCGAGCGACTCAAGGTCGATACTCGGCGATGAACGGCGACCTTGGGACGGCCGCGCGCGGACATCGTACCGCATCCGCAGTAAACTATGCCGCTAGCACGGGTCGATGCGGCGGCTTCACCGAAGCCGCGAGTCCGAGGAGACACGATGGCGGTAAGCCGTAGCACCACGACGGCACTGCTTGCAACCGCGATGGTGACGGCGGCGGTCGCCGTCGCCGCGCCGAGCTATTTCGACGTTTCGCGCGGCGCGCACCCCCACGACGTCGCCGCGACTCCGGAAGCTGGCGGGCTCGTGTACTACACGGCCCAGATGACCGGCAAGCTCGGGATCCTCGATCCGAAGACTGGCAAGTTCGTCGAGATCGCACTCGGACCGGGCTCGGCGCCGCACGGCGTCATTGTGGGCGCCGACGGTGCTGCGTGGGTCACCGACGGCGGACAGAACGCGATCGTGCGCGTCGATTCCAAGACGCACGCGGTGAAGGTGTGGCCGCTGCCCAAGGACACTCCGAATGTGAATCTCAACACGCTGACCTTCGATCGCAAGGGCAGGGTGTGGTTTACGGGCCAAAGCGGCTACTACGGCCGGCTCGATCCGGCGAGCAACGACATGAAGGTCTGGAATGCGCCGCACGGTAGCGGCCCGTATGGCATCACGACGACACCGGCCGGCGACGTGTACTACGCCTCTCTCGCCGGCAATCATATCGCGCGCATCGATGTCGACACCGGCGTGGCAACGGTAATCGAGCCGACGACAAAGGGTCAGGGAGCGCGGCGAGTGTGGTCCGATTCGAGCGGCCGCATCTGGGTGAGCTACTGGAACACCGGGCAGGTCGGAATGTACGACCCGGCGGCGCGCAGTTGGCGCGAATGGAAGCTGCCGGGGAACGCACACACGTACTCGGTATGGGTCGACCCGCAGGACAAGGTGTGGCTCACCGACTGGTCGACGAACTCGATCGTGCGCTTCGACTCGCAGACCGAGAAGTTCGAGAGCTTCCCATCCGATCGCTCGGGGTCGAACGTGCGGCAGATGCTCGGTCGCGCGGGAGAGGCGTGGGGCGCGGAATCGGGTAATGACCGCCTGGTGATGGTGCCGGCGAGGTAGCGCGACTCGCCGCCGAGCATGGCAAGGGAGAAAACATGATGCGTACGCTTCGCTGGGCTGTCGGGATCGGGCTGCTGCTCACTGCCGCGGCTGCCGCTGCGTTCCAGACCTTCAGGATCGAGGAGATCTACTCCAACGGCGACGGGACCGTGCAATACGTGGTGCTGCACGAGTCCTCGGGCGTGGACGGACAGCAGGACCTCGGCGGGCACACGCTCGTGGTCACCTACGGTGCCGTCACCAAGACTTTCACGTTTCCGAGCGATCTGCCGAGCGCTGCGACGGCGAATACCCGTGTGCTGATCGCGACGGCGGGATTTGCGAGCCTGGGCCTTGTCGCGCCCGACTATGTCATCCCGGCGCAGTTCCTGCCGGGATATGGCGGCACGCTCAACTACGCCGGCGTTGACCAGGTCGCCTTCGGCCTGCTGCCCTTCGATGGGTTCAATGCGATCGATCGAAACGCTGTACCGCACGCGAACCTTGCCACGAATTTCGCGGGGCAGAGCGCCGCGGCGCCGCCGCTGCCGGTCACGGTGGTCGAGTACTACGCCGCATCGCTTGATCACTACTTCATCACCCCGGTTGGGGCGGAAATCGACGCGCTCGACAGCGGTCGCATACCCGGCTGGGTCCGCACGGGGCAGAGCTTTCTCGCCTACTCGAGCCAGGCGGCGGCCGACCTGGCGGCTAACCCCGTGTGCAGGTTCTATATTCCGCCCGAGGACGGCGATTCACACTTCTTTTCGGCGTCGCCGGACGAATGCGCCGCTTTGCTGCAAAAGGTGATGACCGATCCGAGATACAGCGGTTTCAAGTACGAGAAAGCGGATCTGTTCTATATCGACTTGCCCCCGAACCTCATCACCGGCGTTTGCCCGCCGCTCACCACCCCGGTCTATCGCCTGTACAACAACCGCGCGGACACGAATCACCGTTACACAACCGACCCGGCGATCAAGGCGCAAATGGTTGCCAAAGGCTACATTCCCGAGGGCTACGGGCCGGATTCAGTGGACATGTGCGCGCCGATCGGGCAACCCATCGATCGCACGACGCTGAAGATCAATGGCCTCGCCTGGCTAGGGAATCAGTTCGTTGCCGTGGCGGGTCAGGGCGGCGGCTCGGGCACCATCATCAGCTCCATCGACGGCATCACCTGGACCGCGCGCGATGCCGGGCCGCTGGGCCTGCGGGGCGTCGGCTGGTCCGGCACGCAGGCGGTCATCGTCGGACAGAGCGGAGCCGTGCTTAGCTCGCCCGACGGGCTCGTCTGGACTGCGCAGCAGTCGAACTCGGCGAACGACCTGAATTTCGTGGTCTGGTGCGGCACCCAGTGGGCCGCGCTCGGAAACGGCGGAACAATTCTGACTTCGCCCGACGGTGTCACCTGGAGCCCGCGACCATCGAAGATAGTGGCCAACCTCAATTCCGCCATACTCTCGGGCTCGCATGTGCTCGTGGTTGGCGCTGCGGGAACGATCCTGAGCTCGACCGATTGCACGAACTGGGCGACGCGGACCTCCGGTACGGCCAACGACCTCTTCGGGATTACGCAAACGGCAAACAAGCTCATCGCGGTAGGTGCGGGAGGCACGGTGCTCACGTCGAGCGACGGCGGCAGCAGCTGGGCAGTCGCGAACTCCGGGACCACGACGACACTGAACGCCGCCGCCTATGGTCCGCAGGTCGTAGCCGTCGGCGCCTCGGGCAAGATCATCTCCTCCAACGCGGGTACCAACTGGAGCAATCAGCACTCGTTCATAAATCAGGCGCTGAACGAAGTCGCGTGGTCGGGATCGCAATTCGCGGCCGTGGGTGACTTGGGTTCCATCATCACCTCGCCCGACGGCGTGACCTGGACCAGCCGTTAGCGGATTGCGCGCAGCGCACCCGGGTCGCGCCCAGGGATCAGGCGGGCGTTGGCGCCTCGACACGCCACACGTCGCGCAGGACGCCGAGTGCCGCGTCGAGCGTCGGATCCCCGGCGCGCGCCGCGAGGCAGATGAACCACAGCCGCGTGGTCATCTCGGCGCCCCACCAGATGGCGATGCGTCCCTCCCGCTCCGCGGCGCGGGCGATGTCGTCGCGCAAGATGCTGACGCCAACGCCGGATTCGACGAGATTCAGAATCACCGCCTCGCTGTCCGCCTCGCTGACTTGCTGCGGCTCGTCGCCGTGCGCGCCAAAAAGCTCCATCGCGAGCTGGCGATGTGAGCTCGTCGGTGGCGCGAGTATCCACGGTTTGGCCGCGATACTGGCCCATTCGGCATCGCGCTCGGTATCCCACGCCGCGGGCAGAGCCACTCGATAGGTGAGCGTGCGCAGGAACTCCGCACGAAGCTCGCCGTCGTGCACGCTTCCGAAGAAGAAGCTGGCGTCGAGCGAGCCTTCGCGCACTGCATCGAGTGCCGCGCCGGAAAAGAGCTGGTGCAGCTCGATGTCGATCAACGGGTGGCTCTCGACGGCGCGCGCGAGAAACTCGCCGAGCCGTAGCGTCGCCGGATCGAGCACGGTGCCCAGCTTCAATCGTCCTGCCGGGCGCCCCTGAAGCTGTCGCGCTGACTGGCGCAGCCGCTGTACCGACTCGATGATGCCTTCGGCTTCGGGGAGCAGTGCTCGCCCGCCTGCCGTTAGATTCATGCCGCTTGACGAACGCTCGAACAAGCTAAGCCCCAGCGCTTCCTCGAGCGCCTTGAGCTGGCCGCTCAACGCGGGCTGACTCAGGTGCAGCCGCTCCGCAGCGCGGGTTAGCTGACCAAGCTTGGCGATCGTGACGAAGGCGCGGAGCTGGGTGAGTTCCATGACCCTGCCATCAACCCTGCTGTTCCTCGCGGAAGCCACTGTTGTTGCATAGCAGCATATCGTGCTCCCCTGACAAGGTGGCCCGATGCCGCCCATCGCAGGATGCGATTGGACGATCGCGCGATGAGGGCATATCCACGCTGGGGGAAAGATGAAAAATCCATTAATAAGTAATATGTTACTGATTATCCATCTATGCCGCCGCTGCTAGCCAGGACTGCTGCCGCGCCGTCTGCGCTTTGCTGACCACTACGGGCCACGCTACAGGCTCCAACAGACCAGAACGTTAATTATACCCGCAGATATGCTGCACCGCACACCTGGTGCTGCGGGCGACGCGAGGTTCTGGACGGTGTGCGATCGATGGGCGACCGAGCGCGATGCGCAGGCGCTCGCGCCTACGCCTGAGAGCTCATCGTGGCGGGCTGCCGACGACTGAGACTGAGGCGGTTCGCCAGGGGTGCGAGGCGCTTGAGGACGACCCTCGAAGGCGAGCGCCGGCGCCTTGGGCCCTAAGCCTCGTACTTGAACGAGAGTTGCACGCGGGCGCGATAGGCAACGACCTTGCCCTCCTGCACCTTCATGTCGAGCTTCGATACTTCTGCGACGCGGAGGTCGCGCAGCGATTTGCTGGCCGTGGCGACGGCCTTGCGCGCTGCATCTTCCCAGGAAGTCGTGCTGGTTCCGATGACGTCGATCACGCGATAGACGCCTTCGCCGGAGCTTTTCTTGGCCATGCTCACCTCCTATAGAAAGTATTTCCCGGCCGGGTAGCGCTGACGCCGGCGGGCCCGACCATCATACCGCCGCTCCTCCCCGGGAAGAAGGCGTCTGCCGGGTTCCTGGATCCACGGTCGGCTTTCTCCACGTGTCAAAGGAACCTCTGCAGACTCCGGCCTGTCTTGCTCTAGCATTGGTGCTGCGCCGCTGCAAGGATCTCCCGGACCACGGCGACTAATCAGCGGATCACACAGCGGCGAGCGAACCGCCGCAGAGGAGAGCGAGAATGTGCGACCAATTGCGCGATCGTATTGCCACGGTGCTCTGCGCCGGTCTGCTGGGCATCGTCCAGGCGTGCGGCGCGGCGAGCGGCACCGTCAGTCTGCCGCCTCCGGCGACGGACGTGGGGGCGGCTGCGGCCAAGGGGCCACAGACGGCGGTGTTCGCCGGCGGCTGCTTCTGGGGCGTCGAAGCCGTCTACCGTCACGTCAAGGGTGTCAACAGCGCGGTCTCGGGCTATGCGGGCGGCACCGCCAGCACGGCCGATTACGAGACGGTCAGCACGGGCATGACCCGACACGCTGAGTCGGTGCAGGTTACCTACGATCCCGCGCAGATATCCTACGGGGAGCTGCTGCGCATTTTCTTCTCTGTTGCGCACGATCCGACCCAGCTCAATCGCCAAGGCCCGGACTACGGTACGCAGTATCGGTCAGTGATCTTCGTTACCAGCGAGGAGCAGAAGCGTGTCGCGCAGGCGTACATCGCACAGCTCGATCAAGCCAAGGTTTTCGCGGAGCCGATCGTGACGCAGATTGTCGCACTGCCCGCGTTCTATCCGGCCGAGGCTTACCATCAGAATTACCTTGCCCTCCATCCGAACCAGCCCTACATCGTGTTCCACGACATGCCCAAGCTCGCCGCGCTGCGCCAGCAGTTTCCGGACCGCTATGTCGGCAAGTAGCGCCTGAGCGCGCCGGGCCAGGGGCGGGCGCGCCCCGCGGGGAGTAGGATCGGGTGGCCGCCGCAATCGGAAGGGCGGCGCTCAGGGAGGCCCCTATGAAGAAGGCTACTGTCGCGCTGTGCATCGCGCTCGCGGCGGGATTCGCATGGGCCGCGGATGCGCCCGATACGGTGAAGGGCAGCTTCAAGAGCAAGGCGATTACCCTGCAGGCAAAGAGTGCGATCGCTTATCGTGGCAAATCCTTCCTCGGCACGGGCGATGCGCTGATCGTGGCGGTGACGAACGCCCGCGTGTACGCAGATGCGCTGGCCGAGTACTACGACCGACGCCGCGTCGTCGAGAAGCGCGTCAAGGACGACGAAACTGGAGTCGTCTATTTCGAGTTCCGCCCCGATGGCAGCTATCGCGGCTTGAGCTACTACTTCGCCCAGGGCAATGGCTGCGGCTTCTGCAGCAGCGAGGTCGCTTCCACGGTGCGCCTGGCGAACGGCAAGCTCACGGGCTCGCTGAAAGGCACGGAGAAGGATCGGCCGTTCGATCTCGCCATCGATGTTCCCATCATGAGCGACGACCATGGCGCGCCGCTCGCTGCCGACGGCGGCGCGCCCGGCGTCGCCTACCTTGCCTATCATCAGGCTCTACTGAAGCGCGATCGCCCCGCACTGAAGCAGCTACTCTCTGCGGACCAACGCCAGACCTGGGCCCGTGCGGAGCAGAAGGGGCAGCTCGACGCGTTCATCGACTATCTCGCCTCGGAGCATCCGGAGAAGTCGCTGTACATCAGCAAGGGTTTCGCCAAGTCCGATACGGCGGTGTTGCTCGTCGCCGGCGAATCCACGGCCGGCAAGCTCACCGGCGAGGTGTTGCTCATGAAGGAGCAGGGCGTCTGGCATGTGGACGACGAATTGATGGAGCTCGACCCGCGCTGAGGAGCCGTGCCCGGGCGACTCCGGCCCGTCCGGCCCGCGCATCGGGCCTCGACCGCTCGTCTGTTCTGCCGTGGCCCTGGTACGGTCCTTGCACCGTACCCGGCACGGGCGCATCAAGAGCCGGCCCGCCGCGCGGCGGGGGCTCCCAGGAAGCGCCGCGAACGCCAAGGAGCCGTCGATGCCCACGCTATCAACCCGAGCTGCGTACGCGGTGACGCCCAGCGCATTCGTGTCGGAGGTCGCGCACTTTCAGGAAGTGCTCGCCGATCCTGAGACTGCGATCGACGACAAGGCGAGGGCGTATGCGACGGTCGTGAGGCACGCGGCGCTGCTTGATCCGTGCCAAGAGGGCTTCGAGCGCGCCGGCATCGCGCTCAAGCAGGCGCTCTGCGCCTGGCTGTGCTGCCAGCCCGGCGCGCGGCACTGACGGCAGCGCAAAGCGCCGTTTTTCGTCACCCGGCGTCAGCGCCGGAACTTCCAAGCTAGTTTATGATCTGCCCGGAATCCGATGGGCGGAGGAAGTGTTCATGCCGGCGTTTGTTCTGCACGTTAACGGCACGGCGAGGCCGGTGACCGTTAGCGATCCCGACGAGCCGTTGCTGTATGTGCTGCGCAACAAGCTGCGCCTGACCGGTCCGAAATTCGGTTGCGGCCTTGCGCAATGCGGCGCCTGCACCGTGCTCATCGACGGCGCCACGGCGCGCTCCTGCACGCTGCCGGTCTCAGCTGCGGCGGGGCGCAAGATCACGACGATCGAAGGACTGGGCACTCCCGAGAAGCCGCATCCGGTGCAGGCCGCGTTCATCGCAGAGCAGGCGGCGCAGTGTGGCTACTGTGCCAACGGCATGGTGATGGCAGTGGTGGCGCTGCTCGAGAGCAAACGCAATCCTTCGCCCGAGGAGGTGAAGGCCGCGCTCGCCGGCAATCTGTGCCGCTGCGGCACGCATCGACGCATCGTGCGCGCAGCCCTGCGCGCGGCGACAAGCGCATGAGTGCCGAGCTTACGCGCCGAGAGTTTCTGCTCAGCGGTGGAGCGCTGGTCGTGGGGCTCGCGCTGCCGGTGTCGGCGGCTGCGCAGCGCGCGAGCGGTGCCGAGGCGTCTATTGCCAAGACTCTTGACTCCGGCGAGGTCGACGCCTTCCTCGCCGTGCGCGCCGACGGCACGGTCGTCGTCTACTGCGGCAAGGTCGATCTCGGGCAGGGGCTGCGTGTGGCGGTTCCGCAGATGGCGGCGGAGGAGCTCGGCGTGGCGCTCGAGCGCATCCTGCTCGTCGAAGGCGACACCGCGCTCACGCCCGACCAGGGACCGACCGGTGGCAGCACCGGCATTACTCGAGGCGGAGTGCAGGTTCGCCAGGCGGCCGCCACCGCGCGCGAAGCGCTGCTGCGCACGGCGGCCGAGCGCATGGGCAAGGCTGCTGCCGAGCTCGAGATCGTCGACGGAATGGCTCGCCCGAAGTCGGGTGGCGAGGGCATCGCGATCGGCGAGCTCGTGCGCAACGGGCGCTTCGACTTGAAGGTCGATGCCAAGGCGAAGATCAAGGACCCAGCGCACTACACGATCGTCGGCAAGCCGCTGCCGCGCCCCGACGTTCCGGGGAAGGTCGCCGGCCGCCACGTGTACATCCAGGACCTAGTCGTCGAAGGGATGCTGCACGCGCGCGTGATCCGACCGCCGTCGGTAGGCGCGAAGCTCGTCGAGGTCGATGAAAGCTCGCTCAAGAGCATTCCCGGCGCGCGCATCGTTCGGCGCGAGAGCTTCCTCGCGGTGGTCGCCGACGACGAGTGGGATGCGATACGCGCCGCCGGCGCGCTCAAGTCCCGCTGGTCGGAAACGGCCTCGCTCATCGGACAGTCTGCTGTTCGCAGCTGGATGCGCGCCGGCCCGTTCGACGGAGAAGAGTTCCTCATGCGCAAGGGCGACGCGAAGCAGACGCTTGGCGCTGCCGCGAAGCGGCTCGCCGCCGAATATTACTGGCCGATGCAGAGCCACGCATCGATGGGCCCGTCATGTGCGGTAGCCGACGTGCGCGATGGTAAGGCGACGATCTGGAGCGCTTCGCAGGCGACCCACAAATTCCGAGAGACTTGCGCGCGCCTGCTGGGGCTGGCGCCCGCCGCGGTGCGCGTGATCTATGTCGACGGCTCGGGCTGCTACGGCATGAACGGACACGACGATGCTGCCGCCGACGCCGCGCTCATATCGGCGCTCGCCCAGCGGCCCGTGCGCGTGCAATGGACACGCGAGGACGAGCACGGATGGGACCCGAAGGGACCGCCGCAATTGCTGGCCCTGGAGGGGACGCTCGACGCGAGCGGCGGGATCGCCGCCTGGCGCACGGAGATGTGGCTCCCGAAGGCGACCGCGAATCTGCCGAACATGCCGTTGCTCGGCCCGGCGGCCGCAGGGATTGCGCAGCCGGCGGGCATCACGACCGGGCTCATCAGTCAGAACGGCAGCCCGCCCTATGCGGCGGCGAACGTCGAAGTGCTGGTGCATTGGCTCAAGGACTCGCCGCTGCGACCATCGAACATCCGCGCCCCTGGGAAAGTCGCGAATGGCTTTGCGGTCGAGAGCTTCACCGACGAGCTTGCGGCGGAGGCGAAGCGCGATGGGCTCGAGTTCCGGCTCGCCGGCCTGACCGACCCGCGCGGTATCGAAGTGCTCAAGCGTACGGCGAAGCTGATCGATTGGCAGTCGCGCCCGGCGCCGGGACCCGGCGGCGTGGGCCGCGGCATCGCCTACCTGCATTACAAGAACAACGAAACCTACGTTGCGACCGCGATCGAGGCCGAGGTCGATCGCGTGAGCGGAGTGATCCGCGTGCGACGCGTGGCCTGCGCGCACGACTGCGGTCTCGTCATCAATCCTGATGCGCTGCGGCAGCAGATCGAGGGCTGCATCCTGCAGACGCTCTCGCGCACGCTCCATGAAGAAGTCGCCTTCGACCGCATGCGCGTCACCAGCGTCGACTGGAAGAGTTACCCGATCCTCACGTTCCCCGAGGTTCCCGAGATCGCGATCGAGCTGATCGATCGGCCATCGGAGCCTCCGCTCGGTGCCGGCGAAGCTGCGACCACGACCGTCGCGGCGGCGCTCGCCAATGCGGTGTTCGACGCGTGCGGCGTGCGCCTGCGCACGGTGCCTTTCACGCGCGAGCGCGTAAAGGCGGCCGCTGCATGAGCCTTCGGCTCTTCAGCATGATCCTGCCGTTTCTGTTGCTCCTGAGCGTCGCCGGAGCGTCGGCTCAGTCTCCGCTGCTCAAGGTGAGCGGGGACATCGTTCTGGTCGACGGCGAGAACGTGGAGCTGCGGGCGAGCTCCAGCCAATCGGTCGCAATCAAGCTCTCGGAGCGCACGCGGATGAGCACGCGTGCGCCGCTCGAACGCGACGCGCTCAAGGAAGGGGACTTCGTCGCGACGACAGCAAAGCCGCAGCCAGACGGCACGCTGCTCGCGAGCGAAGTCCGCGTCTTTGCCGAGCAGCTGCGGGGCACCGGCGAGGGGCACAGGCCGATGGATGCGGGGAATACGATGACCAACGCGACCGTCGCCGGCATAAGCAGGACGGGCGGTGCGCAGGCGAGCGACGCCGGGACCGTGGCCGACCTGCAGTCCGGGGAGCATTCCCTGCGCATGACTCTGCGCTACAAGGGAGGCGAGAAGGTGGTTGTGGTGCCGCAGCACGTGCAGATCGTGGCGACCGACGTCGGCGATCGCACGATGCTGGTTCCCGGTACGCACGTGATCGCGTACGTGGCGCGTCAGCCCGACGGCACGCTGCTCGCCGAGCGGCTCAGCATCGGCAAGAACGGCTACGTGCCGGAGCAATAGTCGGGCGCACGATACGCATGCGATACGTCGCCTTCGGGCTGCTCTGCGCCACGCTGCTGGCAACGACGGACGGCGCCGCGTTCACCTTCAGTGATGGAGCCACGACGCAATGCATTGCCCACGGTCGCGCCGTGCGCGAAATCTACCAACCGCCGGACAGCGATATCGCGCGTCTGGGGCGCACGGGCATGACGGTCACGAGGGGAGATGACTACATCATCATCTGGAATGCCAAGGACCTCGCGGAGAAACCGCCCGCGATCCACGATCTGCTTTTCTTCCACGAGTGTGCGCACGCGCAGGTTCCCACGAGCAATGAGATCAAGGCCAACTGCGAGGGATTGAAGGCGATGCGCGCAGCCAACCGCGCCGGCGTCGCGGTTGAGAGCCAGCTCGCCGCGTTCTACGGACCCGGCAGCGCATATTGGGCGGCCACGCTCGAGTGCGCGAACAAGCCAGGCACGAGCAACTCTGCGCCGCGCTGAGGCGAATCGCGCTGCGGGCTTTGCCTGGAACGTCAGCGGCTTGTAAGATGCGTGCTTCGCTGCTGTCGTCGACGCGATCTCCACCGGTTTCGCCCGCCGCGCATGAATACCCGTGACACAATCGGGGCGCGCCTTCTGACGCTTGCCCGAAGCTCGCCGTCGCGAATCGCCATGTCGGAAGGCGAGGCGCGGATCAGCTTCTCCGAGCTCGACGCGACGGCCGCTGCGATCGCTGCACGCATCGTTGCGGCCGCGGGCGAGCGCGACGGCACGGTCTGCCTACTGTTCGAAGATCGGATCGCCGCCGTCCAGGCGATCTTCGGCGCGGGCCGGAGCGGGCGTCCCTACGTGCCGCTCGACGCGCGCGATCCGGATGAGCGGCTGCGTTTCATCATCGAGGACTGCCGACCCGTCGCGATCGTCACCGAACCGTCGTTGCTCGGCCGTGCGCGTGGGCTTGCCCGCGAAGGGTGCACGATCCTCGCCGACGGCGTTGCGGGTGTGCCGTCAACTGCGATCGGGCTCCCGCAGGTGTCTCCGGACGCGATCGCGTATCTTTTCTATACCTCGGGATCGACCGGTCGGCCCAAGGGAGTGAGCCAGACGCATCGCAACCTGCTCTTCTTCGCGGATGCCTATGCCGCCGCGCTTCGCATCAGCGACCAGGACCGGCTGTCGCTTCTGTATTCGCTGAGTTTCAGCGCGGCGAACATGGACATCTTCGGGGGGATGCTGAGCGGCGGGACGCTGGTGGGCTACGACATGCGCCGCGACGGCGTGCCGTTGCTCGCTGACTGGCTCGAGCGCGAGCAGATCACCGTTCTGCACGCGGTACCCACGGTATTTCGGGAGCTGCTCACATCGCTCGCCCCAGGCAGGAAGCTCTCTCACCTGCGCGCGATCGATCTCGGCGGCGAGTCGGTGTTCGGGAGCGACGTAGAGCTGTTTCGCCGCCACACGAACGCCGGCTGCATCCTGGTCAACCATCTCGCCGCGACCGAAGCGAGCGTCATCGCGCAGCACGCGGTCGGTCATGACGCCGACCTCGTCACCGGCATTCTTCCCGTGGGACGTCCGCCGGCGGGGTTGCGCGTCACGATCCGTCGCGAAGACGGGACCGCTGCTGACGCGGGCGAAGCCGGGGAGATCGTGGTGTCCAGCGCGCACGTAAGCCCGGGCTACTGGCAGCGGCCCGAGCTCAACGCCGCTGCCTTCGCGCCCGATCCGCTCGAGCCCGGGTCGCGGCGATATTTCACCGGCGATCTCGGTCGCCTCGATGTCGGCGGCAATCTGCACTTCCTCGGGCGCAGCGGGAACCGGATCAAGATTCGAGGCTTCACGGTCGATCTTGCCGAAGTCGAGGCAGCCGTCGCCTCCTGCACGGGCGTCGTCAAGTCGGCAGTCCTCGCGGAGCAGCGCGGCTCATCGCCCGAGCCGGACCGGCTCGTCGCCTACGTCGTCGGGGGACCGGAACTGTCGAGCGACCAAGGCGGCCTGCGGCGCTTGCTCAGCACGCGTCTCCCGCCGTACATGCTGCCTTCCCGCGTTGTGATGGTCGAATCGCTCCCGATCACAGCCACCGGCAAGGTGGATCGCAAGGCGCTCGAGGCGGCCGCCCGGGCTGCGATGGAGCAGCGCGTCATCGATCCGCCGCGCAACGATGCCGAGCGGATCGTTGCGCGCCTGTTCGAGGCGCTGCTGGAGCTGCCTGCGGTCGGAAGGGACGACGATTTCTTTCTGCTGGGCGGAGATTCGCTCTCTGTCGTCGAGCTGCAGACGCGTCTGCGCGATGCGTTCGGAATCGGACTCCAGGGCATTCAGGAAGACGCGACCGTTGCCGGGATCGCGGCGCAGATCACCTCGGCAGGGGCTCGCCCAGCTGCTCGCTCGGTGCCGATCCTCACCGCGCTGCGCGCAGGCGGAGGCGAGCTGCCGCTGTTTCTGGTGCACGGCCGGCTGGGGCAGGCGCTCGTCAGCCCGCACCTTTTGCGGCTGCTCGGCAGCGAGCAGCCTGTCTGGGCCTTCCAGGGGCGCGGCCTCGACGGGCTGCGCGAGCCGTACGCGACGATCGAGGAGATGGCGAGTGAATACGTCGAGGAGATGCGCGCGCTTCGCCCGCACGGCCCGTATTTCGTCGGTGCGCTGTGCGCGGGAGCGCTCGTCGCGATGGCGATGGCGCGTAGCCTGCGCGAGGCGGGCGAAACGGTGCTGCCGCTGCTGCTGCTCGACCCGCCCGAGCAGTCCTTTGCCATGGCCGAACAGGGGCTGAGCGAGCGCAAGCTGCTCGGCCGTCTGCGCAAGCGTCAGGCGATGGGACGCATCGACGCGCCGATCGACAATCCCGTCTATGCGCAAGCATCGGTGCGCGTCGCCCAGGCTTTCGAGCAGGCGATACGTCGCTACCATCCGTCCCCTTATGACGGCCCCGTATTCATGCTCTCGAGCAGCACCCGCATCGGCGCCGACCCGGCGGCGCTGAGGCGCCTGTACGCGGGCCGGGTCGAACGCTTCGAGGTCGCGAGCACGCACTCGGAGATCCTGGACTCACATAACCCTCTGTTCGCGACACACCTCGCCTACTGTCTTGGCCGCATCCGCGACGCGGCGCGAGCGATCCAGCCCCGCGCAGCAACGCATTAGACTCCGCCGACACCGAGTAACCCGACGAATCGGTAAGAGCCATCGCTGCGAAACTGAACGTTGCTGTAGTCGGAGGAGGCGTATTCGGCGCTTGCACGGCGTATCGGCTGGCGCGCGCCGGGGCGCGCGTAACTGTGGTCGAGCGCGACGAACCGGGCCAGCATGCATCGGCACGCAATCCGGGCAACCTGAACCCGATCCTCGCCAACAAGGCGGAACTCGTCCCGCTGGCGCTCGAGTCCCTCCGGCTGCATCGGACTCTGGCGGGCGAGCTGCACGGCACGGACCTGCACTACGCGCTCGAGCCGGTGCGGCGTGTGCTAGTTGCCTTCGACGACCGCGATCGCGCCGAGCTCGACGCAACTGAGCGGCTCTTTGCGCGCTATCCGGAGTTTCCGACGCAGAGGCTCGGGGCGAGTGCCCTGCTGGCGATCGAGCCGCGCCTCTCAGAGGCGATCGTCGAGGGCCTGCAGATCGATGGCAACGAATCGATCGACAGCGCGGCGTTCAATGCGGCGCTCCTCGAGGGCGCGCGCAGAGCCGGGGCGGAGATCCTGCGCGCGACGGCGCAGGGTATCCACGCTACGAGTCACAGCGTGTCGGCGATCGATACGGATGCAGGGCGGATCGACTGCGACAGCCTGGTCCTCGCCACCGGGCCCTGGGTTGCAGAGGTCGCCGCGTGGTTCGGCTTCGAGCTCGCGGTCGAGCCGGTGAAGGGCGAGATGTTACGCATGCGCCTTGCGCCACCGACGATCGCGCGCGATTTCACGCACGGACTGATATCGCTGTACCGTCGCGGCCACGACGAGGTGTGGGTCGGCGTCACGCGTGAGCGACGCGGTTTCGACGAGACGCCGACCGCGCCCGCCCGCAAGGCGCTGCTCGAGGGCGCGGTGCGGCTCCTGCCCGCGATTCGCGAGGCCGTGGTGCGCGAGCACGTTGCATCGCTGCGGCCGATGACGACCACCGGCCTGCCTATCGTGGGACGCATTCCCGGCTGGAATAACCTGTTCGTGGCGAACGGCGGCGGCATCAAGGGAGTGCTCTTGTCCGCCGGCATCGGCGCCGCCATCTGCGATCTCGTAATGACGGGGACGACCGCGCTGCCCGTAGAGAACTTCGCTCCGAGAGGACCGCATTGATGCGTTTCTACTGCACTCGCTGTGGCAAGGATACCGGCACCTCGTACCATCCGTTCTGCGAATGCGGCGGCATGGTGGAGGTGGGCTATGATCCGAAGAAGGTAAGGCTCGCCGCGTCGGACAATCCGTACGTCCGCTTCGCGGATCTCCTGCCGATCTCCCGCACGCGCGACAAGCTGCCGCACGACGCCGCGTACACGCCCGCCGTTCACGCCAAGGCACTCGGCGCCCGCCTGGGCATGCCGCGCCTCTTCCTCAAGGACGAAACGGTGCTGCCCACGCGCACGACCAAGGATCGCATGGCCGCGGTGTCCGTGGGCTATCTTTGGGAGAGCGGGGTGCGCGCTTTCTGTACTTCGTCGACTGGCAACAGCTCGACTGCCTACGCGCATGCGATCAAGGCCTTTCCCGACATGACGCTGAACCTCTTCACGGCGGAGAACTTCGTGACGCGCGTGCAGCACGCCGACCCGCCGCAGATCGTGCATTTCGGCATGCGCGACGCGAGCTTCGTCGACGCGTTCAACTACGCCGGGATCTACGCCGGCGAGCACAAGCTCGTCTCCGAACGGGGATTCTTCAATCTCGGGCGCCGCGAGGGGCTGAAGATGGCGTACCTCGAAGCGAGCGACCAGATTCCCAAGATCGACTGGTACGTGCAGGCGGTGTCGAGCGCGATGGGCGTCTACGGAACCTACAAGGGCGCGAAGGAGCTTCTCGGCATCGGCCACATCGATCGCCTCCCGCGGCTGCTCTGCGTGCAGCAGGACAGCTGCGCGCCGATGGTACGCGCCTTCGAGGAGGGCTCCGAGGCGATCCAGCCGCGTCACATCGTGAAGCGTCCCGAGGGGATCGCCGAGGCAATTCTTCGCGGCGATCCGTCCCGCGTCTACCCGTACGTGAAGGGCATCGTCGTCGAGAGCCGCGGCGCTTTCGCCCGCGTAAGCGAAGGCGAAATCAGGGAAGCGAGGAAGATGGTCGAGGAGCTCGAGGGCATTTCGCCGTGCTTCTCGGCGTCGACCGCCGTCGCGGGAGTGATCAAGCTCGTGCGCGCGGACGATTTCCCGCGGCAGGAGACCGTTCTGATCAACCTCACCGGCGGCGACCGCCCGCGAAGCGCCCCGCCGGACAGTATCAAGTGGCTTCGGCGCGACGGCGAGCGCTGGGTTCCGGAGCAGGGCAGGCAAGCGCCGTGACCCGGCACAAGTCCTCGCACGCCGCGAGACTCGAGCAGCATTCGATCAACGCGTCGGCGCTCTCTCTCCCGAGGACGGGATCGACGAGCCCGTGAAACTTGCGCTGCAGATCGGCGTCGGTAAGCGGACGCTCCAGGCTTCCGATCGCGTGAGCGACGAACACATGCAATTGCCTGCCGTCACGGCAGAGGATCGTCACGTCGGCGGCTTCCTTGCCCATCGCAGCGTCGGCGACCGCACTCACCCGCTGGCGCAGAGCGACGAGATCCGGCCGCGCGACGACCGCATCCGAGAACTCGCTCTCGCCCGCCTGCCCGAAGACGATCGCGGCGGCGCAGGCGTGATAGACGCTGAACTTGCCCTCCAGCCCGTCTCGCGGCGAAGTCTTCCCTGTCAAGGCGAGCACGAGCGGATGCACCTTGAGGAAGATCTGCTCGATGTCCTGGGCTTGCAGCCCGTGGCCGTTGCGCAACTGTACGCAGCCGTCGATGCACGGGTGGATCACTACTCCGCAGGCGAACGGCTTGTAGGAGTTGAACGAAATCTCGAAGCGTGCGCCGAGCGCATCGGTCAGCTCGCGCCAGTCGACTTTGGTGGAGAACGTCTGCAGTAACCCATGCTTCGCCTCGAGCGCGCGGCTTGATGCGGTATACCCGTGGCTGGCGAGCAGCGCGGCGGTCAGCCCTGCGCGCGCTGCGGCCCCAGGGTGGAGCGCCTTGGTCATCGAGCCGAACTGCTCGCGCAGACCGGTGGGTTGCGACGCCGCGATGCCGAGCGCCATCGTCGCCTGCTCGGCGTCGAGACCGAGCACTCGCGCGCAGGCGGCCGCCGCGCCCAGCATGCCGGTTGAGCCGGTGATGTGCCAGCCGCGGTCGTAATGGTCCGGGTAAACCGCATTGCCGACGCGGCAGGCGACGTCTACGCCGAGCACGAGCGCGTCGATGAGCTCGCGACCTCCGGCGCCTCGATGCTCCGCGAGCGCGAGAGCGGCGGAAGCTACCGGCGCCGCCGGGTGGATGATCGACTTCAGATGCGTGTCGTCGAAATCGAAGGTGTGCGAGCTGATCCCGTTGACGAGCGCGGCGCTCGCCATGTCGAGGCGTTCGGCGCGCCCCAGCACGCTTGCCTGCGCGCTCGGCGCCAGGTCTCTCGCGGCGGCAAGGGCTGCTTCGACGCTCGCGTGGCGCGAGGCCCCGATGGCACAGCCGAGCCAGTTGAGGAAGGTGCGGTGCGCCTCGCGCTCGACGGTCGCGTCCCAACCCCGCGACGGGTGCGTCGCGACGAACGCGCCCAGCGTCCGCGTCATCGGCGGGACCTCGGCTTCGGTCGCGCTCATTCGAGCTCGATGTGGCGCTCTTTCGCGAGTTGCGTCCAGCGCGCGATATCTTCGCGGATGTACTGCGTGAATTGCTCGGGTGACATCGGCATCGGCTCCAGTGCCTCGCTCGACAGCCGCTCGCGCAAATCCGGTGTCTCCAGCAGCCGGTTGATCTCCTCGTTCAGCCGCTCGACGATCGGCGGTGGAAGGTTTGCCGGCCCGACGATGCCGTACCACTGCACGCCGTCGAAACCCTTGTAACCCAGTTCCTCGAAGGTGGGCACGTCAGGCAGGAGCGGGTGACGCTTGCGACCGGTCACTGCGAGCGCGCGCACCTTGCCCGCCTTGATGTGCGGCAACGCGGCCGCCAGGCCGGGCAGCATCGCCTGCGTCTGCCCGCCGAGAATGTCGACGAATGCCGGAGCGATGCCACGATACGGCACGTGGACCAGGTCGAGATCAGCGGCGAGCTTCAACTGCTCCATTCCGAGATGCGTGAGCGTGCCCGGCCCGGACGAGCCGTACGAGAGTTTGCCCGGGTGCGCTTTGACGTAGCGCACGAATTCCGCGAGATCGGTCACGGGCAGCGCCGCGGGCACAACGAGCACATTGGGGGTTCCGCCGACCATCGCGATCGCGGTGAAATCCTTGAGTGCGTCGTAGGGGAGCTTGCGCACGGCCGGGTTGGTGCCGTGCGTGCCGACATAGCCGACCATCAGCGTGTAGCCGTCGGGAAGGGCGCGCGCGGTGGCCATCGAACCCACGATGCCGCCGCCGCCGCTCTGGTTCTCGACAACGATCGGTTGCCCGAGCACCGGGCTCAGGCGGTCAGCAACGGTGCGGGCCACCAGGTCGACTCCGCCGCCGGGCTGCACCGGCGCGATGATCTTGATCGGTCTGGACGGATAGGTCGACTGGGAATGCGCGGGCCATGCGACGCCGACGACAGCAGCGGCGGCCCACGTTAGGAACAGGGCGCGGCGCCTCGGCTGCGGTGTGTTCATTCTTCGAGCGCTAACGAAGTGGCGAGCCCGGCGATTATGCACCAGCCTGCGAGGTATCGCCCGGCCCGGCGCGCGACCGGCCGCAACTTGCTTGCATTTGCCGCCCCGGTCATGTTTACTACGCGTCGCCGGCTTCGCGCAACTGCAAGCCACTCGTTGCGCAACCGGCGCGCCTGGGGGAGCCGCACATGTATCCGATGCAGTTGTACGCGCGTCTGCGCGCGCGTCTCGCCGCTGGTGTCGGGCACTTCCGAGACACGATTCTGCCGCGCTACGCGGCTTCCGCCGGATCGACGCGGAGGATGCGACGCTCGCGCAAGGGCAAGGGGCGCGCCGAGGAACCGCACTAAGCAGGTTGAACGATGAGGGCGCGAATCCGCGCTAATATGCCTTGCGCGCTGCGCAAGCGCGCCTAGCCGATGCCTCCCGTCACGCTCGCCCTCGTTACCGCCAACGTCGCCATCTTCCTGCTGCAGATGGCGGCCCCGGGCATCGTCGTTCCGTTCGCCCTGTGGCCGCTGGGCTCCGCGCGCATCGCGGGCAGCCAAGTCGGTTTCGAACCCTGGCAGCTCGTGACCTATGCCTTTCTGCACGGCGGACTGCTGCACCTCGGATTCAACATGTTCGCGCTGTACATGTTCGGTGGACCCATCGAGCAGGTTTTCGGCGGCCGACGCTACACCTTCTACTACTTCGTGTGCGTGGTCTCGGCGGCTATCGCGCAGCTCGCGGTGTCGGCCCTGACCGGCACCGTATACCCAGCGATCGGTGCCTCGGGGGGCGTATTTGGCGTGTTGCTCGCCTATGCCATCTACTTCCCCCGCAACCGCATCATGCTCATCTTCCCGCCCATTCCCATGCCGGCGCGCGTGTTCGTCATCGTGTATGCCGCGCTGGAGCTTTTCTTCGGAGTTACGGGAACGCAGGAAGGTGTCGCGCATTTCGCGCACCTCGGCGGGCTGGTCGGCGGCTTCATCGTGCTGCAATATTGGCGCGGCACGGGTCGCCTGCGCCGTTGACGGCAGAACCCGCGAGCAATTGTCATTGACCGGAGCGCATTCCCATGAACGAAGAGACCTTCAATTTGAGCATCCGCAAGTTTCTGAAGATGGTCGGGGTGAGTTCGCAGCGCGAGATCGAGCAGGCCGTGGCGAAGGCGATCGCCGAGCGAGTGATCGCGGGCAACGAGGCGTTTCCTGCGCGGGTGACGCTCGAGATCGCGGGGCTCAAGCTCAACGTGAAATTCGATGGTGAGATACGCCTGCAGTGAGCAGGCGTCGGGACTGGCCCCGGAGACGAAAAACCCGTCGCCCTAGATCCCGAAGCCCACGACGCGGACGCCGAACAGCAGGCGGTGGAAGGTCATCACCAGCAGTGCGACGATGACGCCGGCGCCGACGCTCGCGATGTCGGCGCGCGCCCGCGGGGTGAAAGTCGCCGTTGCACGACGGCGGATCACCGAGGCGAGGTCGACGACGCCGTAGGCGAGAAACGAACCGAACAAAACTGTGCCGCGCAGGTCGCCGTTGGCGAGCAGGTGTACGCCTGACCAGATGATCAGCCCGATCAGCATCGGATGCATCGCCTTGGCGCGGACGTGCGAGGGCATGTTCGCCGCCGCGAACAGGATGAAGGCGAGCGTCATGGCATAGGGCGCGATCGCGCGGGCGACCGCGAAGGGAGCGAAGAGCTGCTCGCCCGTCCCCGCCTGAATGTAGCCGAAGACGATCATGAGCAGGCCGGCTGCGGAGACGATCGAAAACGCCAATCGATAGGCGCGCTCGCCGCGGCGAGCCACCAGCGCGCCGCGCGCGCGTGGCAGCGCTGGCAACAGGTGCACTCCGAGAAACAGCGCGAGTCCGGCCGCGAGCAGAATCATGCGCGCGAGCTCACGCGCGCCGCGCGGCCGCCGTCACAAGCCGAGCCAGGCGATGCTGGCAGTCTCGACCGCGGGCTCGGGCGCCACGAAGCCCTTGTAGCCGACGACGTCGAGCGCGTCGTGGCCCGGCTTGGTGTGCTGCATGCCGATCAAGGCGTCGCGAATCTTCGCCTGCTCCTCGGCCGACAACTTGCTCGAGACGATGAACTGTTTGATCGGCACCGGCTTCGACTGGATGAGGACCTTGCCTCCCTTGTCGGTCCAGGCCTTGATGACGGATTTTGCCGCCGTGGCGCCGACCTGCGCGAACCCGTTCTCGATGTAGAAAGGCACGGCGTCCTGGTAGCGCGTCGCGATCACGCGTACGGTCGCAGGATCCGGCGCCGTCGTCGCAGCGGTGGTAGGAGCCGTCACCATAGGCAGCTTCGCGCTGCGTAGCATGGCACGCACCATCGCGGCGGTGATCGAATCCGGATCGGGAGTCACCAGCGTGCGGCCTTTCAACTCGTCGATCGACTTGAGCGGCTGGTTCGCCTCCATGAGCAACGCTACCGTATAGTCGGTAAAGCCCATCGTCCACGCCGCCGCCTTGTAGCGCCCCGACTTGACCTCGGCCAGCGAAACATGCGCCGGGTGCACGAACGCGAGATCAAACTCCTGCTTCGCCAGCCCGGCGCGCAGGTCGTCGTACGCAGGCACGAGGACCAGGCGCACGTGGCGGCCGGTCGCCTTGGCGATTACGTCCGCGACAGGGGCAAACTTGTCCCTGATTTCCTTCGGGGTCGCCTGGTAGGTGACGCCCTCCGTGACGGCGAAGACCAGATCGCGCTCTTGCGCCGATGCGCCGAGAGCGAACGCCGCGAACGAGAGGCAGGCCAAAAGGCGGCCGAGCATCGACATTCTCCCCGAACCTTTGTCGTATGGCCGAGCCTGCGAACTTTATTGTTCCGCGCCGGGGACATGCCTCCGACGCGGGCGATCTTGCGGTCTCGGCAGCGAGAATTATACACAACGATGCGACGCCACGCGCGATTGCGGGGCATACGCAGCAGCGCTGCGGAGCGTTCGGGTCTAATTGTCGTCAGCGCGAAACGCCACGCTGAACGGGCGCGGAACGCGCGACAGTCCGGTGACCAGATGCGCGACGACGAAGGAGCTCAGTTCGCGCACCGCGTTGCGGATGGCGATCGCGCCTTCCGCCTTCGTCGGCAGACGTGCCCAGCGCGGCACGCGCGTACGCAGCCGCGGTCGCACGACGACCCACAGCGTGAGGTCCCCGAGCTCGTGCAGGCGGCTCATGTAGTCGCCGGAAACCGCGAGCGAATCGATGGACAGCGGATTGCGTGTCCAGCCATCGTTGATCTCTGCGGCCAGGCGACAGGCCTGGTCGAGAAGCTGCTTTGCCCGCACGCGCGGCAGCGGCGCTACGATGCGCGCCGAAGCGTACTCGGCGAAGCGCTCGGTGACGCTGTAGTCGCCCGGTCGATCGGCGCGCGGCTCGAGCAGTCCGCTGACCACGAGCTGTTCCACGAGCGCGGTGCCCTCCACGGTGTCGACGCCGAAGTCCTCGCGCAGCCGCTGGGCGCTCACCCGGGCACGCTCCGGCGGCAGGCCCGCCACGCGCAACAGCACGCGCCCAGCCGCATGGCGCAGAGCCACCGGCTCCATGCCGAAGTAGCGATGGTGCGACATCAGGGTGCGTGCCTTCATCGACGCTCCTTTGTTCGGTCGGGCTGGCCGGCCGGCGCACCTATGACGTTAGCATAACCGAGGCAACGCCTGCGCACAACCCCGCAATGCGGGCCCGGCGCGGCGTCACGCTAGAATGAGTTCTGATCCCTCGCAAAGTCCGGCACGACGCAGCGCATGAAATACAAGGACTACTACGCGACCCTCGGTGTCGACCGCAACGCAAGCGCCGACGAAATCAAGAAGGCGTATCGCAAGCTCGCGCGCAAGTACCATCCCGACGTCTCCAAGGAGCCCGACGCCGAGGAGCGCTTCAAGGAAGTCGCGGAAGCCTATGAGACGCTCAAGGACACGGAGAAACGGGCCGCGTACGACCAGCTCGGCCAGCATACGCCCGGACAGGAGTTCCGGCCGCCGCCCGATTGGGGCGAGCGCTTCGCCGGCGCAGAGACGATCTTCGACGATCTCGATCTGTCGGATCTATTTGCGGGACTCGCCGGCCATCGTCGCGGCGGCGCGCGCGGCGAGCGCACACCAAGGCGCGGCCGCGACTACGAGGCGGCGGTGCGGTTGAGCTTCGAGCAGGCGTTCCACGGCAGTGAGATCGAGCTCGATCTGTCGGTGATCGAGTACGACGAGCGAGGAGCTCCGCGGCGCGTGCCGCGTCGGGTCAAGGTGCGCATCCCCAAAGGAGTTACGGATGGCCAGCAGCTGCGTGTGCCCGGCAAGGGTGGCGAAGGCGCTGACGGGGCGCGCGCCGGCGATCTCTACCTCGACATTCAGGTCGAAACGCACGCCCTGTACCGGGTGGCGGGCCGCGATATCTATATCGATCTGCCGCTCGCCCCCTGGGAAGCGGCACTCGGGACGACGGTGCGCCTGCCGACTCCTGGAGGCGTGGTCTCGCTCAAGGTGCCGGCGAACACGCGTGCCGGACAGCAGCTGCGCCTTGCGGGGCGCGGCATCGCGCGCCCCGACGCAGCGACCGGCGATCTGTATGCGATCGCGCAGATCGTCGTGCCCAGCGTGCTCGATGAGAAGCAGCGCGCGCTCTTCGAACAGCTCGCCCGCACGTCCAACTTCAATCCCCGCGCCCACTTCGAAACGGAGGCGAAGCCATGAAGATCGAGCTCTGCGAGGCGCTGCGTATCGATGAACGTGGCGAAGTCTCCTTCGCGCAGCTCATCGAATACTCGGGACTCCCCGAGGCGGAGCTGCGCGAACTGATCGACTACGGTGCGCTCTCCCCACTCGATCCCACAGCCGCGCCACCGTCCTTCAGCGCCTCCACGCTCGGCCTGGTGCGCGTGGCGGGACGCCTGCGACACGATTTCGAGCTGGATGCGAACGCCATCTCGCTGCTGCTGTCCTATGTGGCGCGGATCCGCGCACTGGAGGAGGAAGTGCGTGCCCTTCGCGCTGGCGTCGCTGGACGCTGAGCCGTGAGGGGTAGACTCGCAATCGCGTCACTACTTGGTGAGGAGGCAGGATGACCAGCAGTCTGGGCAGGAGCGCAGCGATCGCCATCGCGTTTCTTTGCGCGGCGGGCGCGCAGGCGCAGCCGTCGAGCATGACCTTCTTCGTAACCAGCACGGGGTCGGGGAAGGGTGCCGACTTCGGTGGGCTTGCGGGTGCAGACAAGCATTGTCAGACGCTGGCCGCCGCCGCAGGCGCCGGCAAGCATACCTGGCACGCCTATCTTTCCACGCAAGGCGCTTCGGCCGTGAACGCGCGCGACCGCATCGGCAAAGGTCCGTGGACGAACGCGAAAGGCGTGGTCGTCGCCAGGGACGTGGCAGAGCTGCACGGCAACAACAATCTGAACAAGCAGACCGCGCTCACGGAGAAGGGCGACGTCGTGAACGGCCGCGGAGACACGCCCAACAAGCACGACATCCTCACCGGGAGCAAGCCCGACGGAACCGCGTTTCCCGCCGGCGATGACATGACCTGCGGCAACTGGACCAAGAACGGGCCGGGCATCGCGATGGTGGGCCACCACGACCGCCAGGGGTTGGGGGATCCGGAGGCAGCGGCGTCCTGGAACTCGTCGCACCCCAGCAAAGACTGCACCGACGAGGGGCTGCGCAGCACAGGCGGCGCGGGGCTGCTCTATTGCTTCGCCGTCGACTGAGCCGTACTTCAAAGGACGAACGGAATAAGGGCCGCGACCTCGGCGCGATAGCGCGCGTACGCGTCGCCGAAGGTCTCCTCGAGCCAGCGCTCCTCGAGCTTGAGCTTGCGCCACAGCGCGGCGAAGGCGATTGCGAAGCCGACGATCGCACGCCATTCGCCGCGGGCGAGCGCCGAGCCTGCGAGGGCGACGAGCAGACCGCTGTAGATCGGATGGCGCACGAAACGATAAGGGCCGCCGCGGACGAGTTCGTGGCCTTCCTTGATCGTGACGACGCCGCTCCAGTTGCGGCCGAGGTAGCCTCTCGCCCAGACGGTAAAGCCGAGGCCCGCCGCGACCATCAGGCTCCCGATGGCCATAACGAGCGTCGTCTGTGGCACGAAGCGTTGCGCGAGCAGGCCCGCGGGGAATCTTGATGCGGCAATCAGCCAGATGGCGACCGCAAGGGGCAATATGTGCGCGAGACGCGAAGCGACCGGCTCCGTGCGCCGTGTCGCCTTCACGTCGCGGGCCAGGATCCACCAGTAGAGAACCCAGGCGATCCACAGTGCCGACACGAAGACGCCGAGCGAGCGTTGCGTGATCATCGCGCTGCTTCGCCGCCGGGTGCGGCGGGCAGGTTCTCCTTCTGCCAGACCATCGCGCGGTGCACGCGATCGTAACCGCTCGGGTGATCGTAGAAGATGAACTCCTCGATCGGTCCCGGCTTGATCTTGCGATAAGTCGACAGCCGCATCGCCGCCATGGCGAATCCCTGCGGCTCCCGCGCGGCGTTCACCCCGAAAGCATCCGCCTCGATCTCGACGTCGCGCACCACGGTGTTGCGCAGCGGCATCAGCAGCAGCCAGATCACCGAGAAGACGGCCAGCGCGAGCGGCAGCGCCGCAGGGTCGGCGCGCCCGCGCAAGCCGAACCGCGGGCCCCACGCCGCGAGCAGGCGATCGAACGCAAAGTTCAGCATGAAGAACGCGAGGCCGAACAGCAAAGACAGATAGACCGCGAGCTTCATCGCATGATTCAGGACGTAATGGCCCATCTCGTGCCCCATGACGGCCTTGATTTCCGGAAGCGACGTGTTGTTGAGGAGGTTGTCGTTCAGCGAAATGCGCGCCATGCCCCAGAGGCCTGAGACGTTGGCGCTGATGCGCGTGGTTTGCTTCGATGCGTCGAACCAGGCGAGGTGGTCGGCCGGGATGCCGTTCGCGTGGGCGAGGGCGATGATGCCCTCGCGCGCCGGACCTTCGGGAAGCGGCTTGTAGTCGTTGAATAACGGCGCGATCAACAGCGGCGTAACGAAGGTCAGGAACAGGAAGAAGACGAAGGTGATCCCGGTCGCCCATACCCACCAGCGCGCCCCGGCCCGGCGCACCGCTGCGTAGAGCGCCGTCAAGGCGAGGCCCCCGATGACCACCGAGATCGCGAGGCCGATCAGCGCTTCGCCCAGCCAGTGCACGAACGTGAGGTTCGACAGCCCGTACTGGTGCTCGCGCACGAAGTCCACATAGATCCGCATCGGCAGTCCGAGGACGAAGGTCGCGACGACAAAGAGCGCCACGTAGATCGGCACGTTGAGCACGGGCCGCCGACTGACTCGCTCTGCAAAGTCGCGCATCTGCCGCGAGAGACCGGTCGTCAGCAGAACTGCCATCACCCCGATGTCGTAGACCGTTTCCCACAGGTGCAGCCAGTAGCCACCCTCGAAGTACTCGTCGGAGAGCCTGCGCTGCTCGGGCGAGAGCAGATCGAGCCAAGCCGTGGTGGCCTTTTCGGCGTCGAAACCGGGGCCCGGCTGCGCCTGAGCGGGGACCTGGAGACCCGGCGGAAAGTCGCGCCGAAGAGAAGACTCGGCGCGGGCTGTGTTGAAAAAAGCAAAGGCCGCGAGCACTGCCAGAGCCAGCTGAAGGATTCTCATCGGATCGCCGGGAAGAGCGCGCCTCGCGGCGCAGTGGCAGCGCATCTTAGCAAATGTCCTCGCAGAATCGCGCAGCGTCGGAGTCGATTGCATTCGCGCGCCGAGAAGCGTTTACTATCGCGAAGTCTGATGGCGGCTCGTCCACGTGCCATAGCCGCCGCGGGTGCGCGCACCTGTGCGGAAAGAGCAACGGAAGATGCCCATGAAGCGAACGATTCATTACCGCAACGATCCCGATGGCAGGCGGCTTCCGATCAAGCTCGACGCCGCCACCAACGGCGAGTTCGCGCCGATCCCGCTCGCCCGCGAGCATTTTCATGCGAACCAGCTCGCCTTCGAGGTCGCAGCGCTCAACGCGAAGCGCCTGAGTCTCACGCGGCGGGCGTTCCTCGCCTCGTCCTGCGGCGCGGCGGCAACCCTGCTCGCCATGAACGCCGCGTACGCCGCGCGTGGCCGCCACGGCGGATATTTCGAGCTCCCCCTCGAGGCCGCCCTCGATGAAGGGCTCGCCGCCGCGACGCTCGCGCCGGGCGAGTTCATCTTCGACGTGCAGGGGCATTTCGTGAACCCGACCGACGCCTGGACCCGGGCCCTCCCGGCCGGCGCGCAACCGCTGCGCTTCGCCACCGATCGCGCGAGCTGCAGCTCCGCTTCCGCGCCCGGCATCGCCTCGCTGCGATGCCTCGACTCAGAGGCCTTCATCAAGGACGTGTTCCTCGATTCGGACACCGAGCTGGTCGTGCTTTCGTTCGTGCCGTCGACCCGAAAGGGCGAGCCGCTCACGATCGAGGAAGCGGCGGCGACTGCCGGGATCGTCGAACGCATGGAGGGCACACACCGCCTGCTGCTGCACGGCCGTGTGAATCCCAACCAGGAAGGTGACGTTGCAGGCATGGACGAGCTTGCCGCGCGCTATCCGATCGCGGCGTGGAAGACCTACACCCAGTGGGGCCCCGACGGTCGCGGCTTCTTCCTCGACGACGAGCCCGGCCTGGCGATGATCACGAAAGCGCGCAAGCTCGGGATCCGCAACGTCGCTGTCCACAAGGGGCTGCCCTTCGGCCCCGAGTCCTACGGCCACTCGACGTGCGTGGACGTGGGGCGTGTCGCCCGGAGCTTTCCCGACGTCAACTTCCTCATCTACCACTCGGGCTTCGTCCCGGGCGCGCCGGAGGGACCGTACGATCCGCAGCGCAGCGACGGCATCGACGCGCTTATCACGAGCCTGCAAGAGAACAACGTCCGGCCAGGCGCCAACGTCTATGCCGAGCTTGGCTCGACCTGGCGCTTCCTGATGCGCGACCCGGACTCGGCGGCGCACGCACTGGGGAAACTCCTCAAGTACGTCGGCCCGGACAACGTGCTGTGGGGCACCGATTCGATCTGGTACGGCTCGCCGCAGGACCAGATCCAGGCGTTCAGGACGTTCCAGATCTCCGTCGAGCTCGCGGCGAAGCACGGGTATCCGCGGATCACGCCGGCCCTGCGCGCCAAGGTGTTCGGACGCAACGCCCTGCGCGTCTACAAGATCCCCGAGGACGTGCTCAAGAAGCACCTCGCCGTCGACAAGGTCACACGAGAGCGACTCGCCTATGCCGAGCGGGCGGACCCGGCGTTCCTGACCTATGGTCCGAAAACGCGGCGCGAGTTTCTGAACCTCAAGGCCCGAGGTGGCTAGGCGTCGGGGCGTGGCGACAGAAGAGACAGCACTGCGTTCCGCTGCCTGAATTTCACGTTTACAGCGCGCCGAGACGCGGCGTAATATCAAGGCGCGGGTCGCGATGGGACGGGCGCCCGCAAGGAAAGGAGTTGCTCATGTGCTACGAATTCAGCGAGTGGGCACGCAAGATCCGCGCGGCGGACCAGGCGCGCAGGGAAAAGCAGGAACGCGAGCAGGCGAGCAAGCAGGCGAAGCCCGCGCCCCAGGCGCAACCGGCGCCCAAGCCAAGTGTAAGGGAGCACGAGAAAGTCCCGGCGTAGCTTGCCCGGCAGCACGAGGACCGGAAAGCCCCGCTTGCGCGGGGCTTTCGCATTCCGCAGTCGCTCGCACGTTCTGGCTCTCGTCAGCTGCGCGACGGCGAGTTTGCCTGACAGAACCGGAACCAGACGCTGGCCGTGGAATCCAACATCTTGGCAGCCTCCGCTGGGGACGAGCCCGCAACGGATCGAACGGGGTCAAGCAATCTGCCCACCGTCAGCGGACGTTCACCGACGTTCACCGGGCGGTCGCCGCATGATGCAAACGCCGGGTCAAGCCGGTCGCCCGTCCTGAAAGGAGCGCAAGTTCATGGCAAATCCATTCGTGCATGTCGAGTTGCACACCAACGATATCGGCAAGGCGAAGAAATTCTATAGTCAACTCTTCGGCTGGGATCTGAAGGACCTGCCGGCCCCGGGAGGGGGCGGCGCCTACACCATGATCGGCGTCGGCGAGGGCACCGGCGGCGGCATGATGAAGGATTCCGATTCGAAGGCCCCGCCACACTGGCTCGCATACGTCGGCGTCGACGACATTGAGGCTTCGACGAAGAAGGCGCAGATTCTGGGTGCGACCGTCGTCCAGGGCGTGATGAAGGTCGGGGAATACGGCTGGATGAGCGTGATCCGCGATCCCACCGGGGCGCACATCGCACTGTGGAAGGCCAACGGCGGCGCGTAAGGCCGCACCTCGGGTACCCGAGGTGCTACAGCTCGCGCACCGAGAAGCCTCGCTTCCTCAGCAGCTCCACGACGCTGCCGGGACCCACGAGGTGCGCCGAGCCTACAGCGACGAAGGCCGGCTGCCCGGAGCGCACGATCGCCTCGATGCGCTCGGCCATGATGGCGTTGCGCTCGTCGAGCACGCGCCGCTGCAGCGAGCGCTGAGCGGGTGGCGCGGCGGCGCGCGCCTTCGCGAGGCTCGACGCGAGGGCAGTGGAATCTGCGCTCGCCCAGGCGTTCACCACGGATTCAAGCTCGGCCTTGGCACGGCCATCATCGAGGGCAGCGAGCGTGTCCTCGAGGGTCGCGCGCTGTTCCTCGTCGCGCAAGCCGTCCAGCACCGCTATCTGCTCGTCTGCTGACTCCAGGCCGGAGAGGGGTTTGTCGAACAGCTTGGCCAATGCGGCCACATAGAGGTCGGTGGCGAACATAGAGCTGTAGCCGAGCCTTTCGCTCTCGAGCGACAGCAGCTCCAGGGTGATCGCCCACGGCTTCCTGCGTCGGAGTCCCTCGCTCGCGACGCCGTAGCGGGACATCGCGCGCTCGAGGCGCTGCATGAGCTCCGGCGACAGGGCACGGTCGAGAGACATCCCGGGCGGGTACGCGCCGGCCGTCGCAACCTTCTCTGCGGTCGTTTGGTCGGTGAAGTCCAGCTCGAGCACGACGCGGCTCGAGCCAGCGAGCGCGCGCATGATCACCGAATTCAGAGGATAGAAATCGGCTCTGCCGGCATGGATCGTTCCAAAGAGATAGATCGTGTTGGAGGCGCTGCTCACCTCGAAGAACACGCCTCGCTTCGGCGCGACCACCGCCGCCTTCAACAACTGCTGCTGCAGCGCAGTCTCGTCGAGCCGCGGCGGAGCCTGGACATCCGTCGCGCGCGCCAGGTTCGGGGCGCCAACGAGCAGCGCAAGGAGCGCGACGGCCAGCGCTTCGATCGCTGCGCAAAAGCGCGATCCGCGGGCGCTGTGACCGGAGCTTGCGCGGCCGAGAGGAATAGCGAGGCTCTTCACTGTGTTTGCCTCGAGGCCTATACAGAAGGAGCTTCCATGCGTGCATTCCTGACCAGGCTGAGAGACATCATCGCCACGATGCTCGCCTGCGCGGTGGTCACGCTTCCGAGTTGCGCATCGATGGGCGGAGGCGGCATGAAAGGCATGTTCGCCGAACCCGCCGCGAGCTTTACCGCGAGCGTATCGCTGTAAGCGTAGCGCACCGCACGGCATCGTCTCGACCTCAGCGCCGCTACGCGCGCGCGGTAAATGCGTTCTCGAGCAGGCGCTGATCGATGTTGCCGGAGGCCGGATCGCCATTGGCGAAACGGTACAGCGCCGCGGAGTAGATCCCGTGCAGCGTCGAATAGGCGAGGCCGAGGAGGCTGACTGCGAGCACGCCGAGGACCAGCAGCAGGATCGCGGCGGCGGTGTTGTGCGCGCCGAACGCCACCGTGACGAGAAAGCCGCCGATGAGCGTCGTGACGAAGATGAGCAGTCCGAACACGACGCCGATCCCTGCGTTGCCGATGATGTCCTCGCCCCATGCCTTCTTGATGAGTTCCACGCTGCGGCCGATTGCCTCCAGCGGTCCCACGTCCTCCGCGGCAAGCACCGGCACCACGAGCGCCGTGCCGACGCTCCACGCGAAGCCGATCAGTCCCACGATGATCCTGCCGATGAGTCCGACGCGCTCGGCGATCGCCCGCAGGACGAGACCCACCGTGGCTGCGATCAGCGCGTAGGCAAGAATCACCGGCAGCAGCGAGAACGCGCGGCGCAGACCATCGCCCACGTTCGCTTCCTCGCCGTCGAGGCGCTGCAGAGCGACCTCGACGAGCGCCGTATTGAAGAAGATCACGATCGAGAACTGGAGCCAGTAGAAGACGAAGACCGTGACGTAGGTCGCAGCGCCGAGGCTCTGCGTCGCGCCGTATCGCGACAGTGCGGCAAAGACGGGGATCAGGGGAACCGCGAAGCTCGCGATCGTGACAACCAGGGCAATCGCCGACAGGAGCGGAAAGACGAGAAGGCTCTTGTCCTCGAGCAGCAGGCTCATGCACTCGCCGGCGAGGTCCCAGCTTCTCTGGAAGCGGTCGAGCAATGCCCCTCCCTGGGGCAAAACCAGTGATGAACTCGAGCTAGGCTACGGCAACTGCGCTCCGGATTGCAAATTTGGAGTGCTTGCGCACGAGCCGAGGCAAGCGCGTCAACGCTGCACAGCGGGTGCGACCGCCGCACCGTCGATGCCGTGCCGCTGCAGGGCGCTCGCGACGAAGCCTGAGGCCTTCACGTCCTCGACGAACTCGGCGAGATAGCGCGCACCTGCGGGACGCCCCTTCGGCGTCGCCATCGCCTGCTGGATGACCATGAAGCGACCGTCGAGCAAACGCAGGCCCGGCGCGCTTCGCGCATCGGCCTCGAGCTGCTGCTTTACGCCCGCTGCGACATCGATACGCTGCGCGAGGATCATGTCGAGGACTGCCTGCGACGTGGGGCCGCGGACGATCTGCGCCTGCTTGAGCTCGCGCGTGAGAAAGAGATCGTAGGCGCTTCCCGCGCCGACGCCCACACGCAAGTCCTTGCGATCGACTTCCGCATTGCTGCGGATCGGTGAGTTTTGCGGAACCATGTAGCCGCCTTCGATCAGCACATACGCGGCCGTGAAATCCATGTCCGCTGCGCGCACCGGATCGATCGCGATGAAGGCGATGTCGATCCCGCCAGACTTGACGGCGTCGACCGACATCGCCGCGGTCGTCACCACTTTCATCTGCAGCGGTTTGCCGAGGCGGCGCGCCAGCTCGCGCGCAAGATCGACCGATACGCCGTGCGGCTCGCCCGTCGCGTCGCCAGCAGCGAGGACGGGATTGCCTATGTTGATCACTGCGCGCAGCGTGCCCGTCGGCGCGAGTTCTGTGACGGCTACTGCGGGCGGGTTTGGTGTCATGGCAGGCACAGAGCAAGCGGAGAGCATCGCGGCGAGCGCAAGGGCGATTGCGGGCCTCGGTGATCAGGCACAGTGTTTGCCGGGCGGAAAGTTACGCCGACGTGCGAGGAAAGTCGAGGCCAGCGCACTCAGAAAAACGGGGCCCTTGCGGGCCCCGTCATTATATTTGGCTTGCGACTAGACGCGTGTTCGCGCGATTGTTCCTGCGCGCGTCCTATGGTG
>DASVFM010000170.1:0-55922 GCA_036380055.1 Casimicrobiaceae bacterium | reverse complement strand
GTCATAGCCGCGACGCCCGGTATCTTCGTCGCCTTGCGCGAGGCGATCACTGCCAGCTAAGCCTGCCCACGGCGGCGCACGTCGCGACCTGCCGCGCGCCTAACGGCCAGCGAGCGCCGTCAACTGCTCGAGCAGCGCCGCGGAGATCTCGATCCCTTCGCGCGCTGCTGCCTCTGCGAGCGCGCGTCGCCGTTCGCCAGGCAGCCTAACCTCCGGATCGGCAGTCATCGCCCCAAGCAGCGTCTCGATGCGCTCGTCGTAGGTTGCGCGCCCGGACAGCGCGTCCGGATCGACGACCAGGAAGCCTTGACCGAGGCGCGGGCGATTGCCCTCGTCCACGAAGAGCGAGTTCGCTTCGAAGCCGGCCGCCGAGCCGGTGAGTGCCGTCACCAGCAGCTCCACGACGAGCGCCAGCACGGCGCCTTTGGATCCACCGAACGCCAGCATGCTGCCCGCGAGGCCGGCTTTGGGGTCGGTCGTGGGCCGTCCATCCTTGTCGAGCGCCCAGCCGAGCGGAATGGGATGGCCCTCCTTCGCGGCGACCATGAGCTTGCCGCGCGCCCCCTCGGACAGCGAGAGATCGATGACCAGCGGCGCCGCACGCAGACGGGGAAAGATTGCCGCGATCGGGTTAGTGCCAAACAGCGGTCGCTTGCCGCCGGCAGCCGGCATCGCGGCAGGCGAATTGCCGAACGCGAGTCCGACTAGCCCCGCGGCTCCGACGGGCTCCAGGTGATAGGCCGCGACGCCGAAGTGATGGCTGTTGCAAACCGCCGCATAGGACACGCCGAACTCGCGTGCACGTTGCACCGCTTCCTGCACCGCCAGCGCGCAAGCCGCGTAGGCTAGACCGGAGCCGGCGTCGATCAGCACGGCGCCTCCCCGGGCGTTCGCGATCCGAGGTTTCGCCGCGCCGTCGGCGCGACCGTTTCTGAGGTGCGCTGCATATTGGGGAAGGCGCTGCACACCGTGCGAGCCGAGGCCCCGCATGTCGGCGTAGACGAGCGCTCGCGCCGTCGCCGCAGCCATCTCGGTGCTGGCGCCAGCGGCGGAGAGCGTGCGCGCCGCAAGGGCGTGAAGCGCTTCGGGCGTAAGACGCGGCAAGGGGAACTCAGGCTTTCCCGCGCGCTTCGAGCGCGGCAGCGACTCTGTCGGAGATCAACGTGGAGACGCGCAGGTTCGATTCGCGGGTGACGCCTGCGATGTGCGGGGTGAGCAGCAGGTTGGGACAACCCGCGAGCGGTGACGTTGCCTGCAGCGGCTCCGTCTCGAACACGTCGAGTGCAGCGCCGGCGAGCCGGCCGGCCCTCAGCATCGACGCGAGCGCAGGTTCATCGACGATGCCGCCACGCGCGGTGTTGACCAGAACAGCGCCCGGTTTCATCAGCGCGAGCCTTCCCGCGTCGATGAGGCGCCGTGTCTGCGGAGTCAGAGGTACGTGGAGCGACACGACGTCGGCCTCGCGCAGCAGATCGTCGAGGCCATGCGGCCTGACCTGCTGCTCGATCCAAAGCGGGGCCATCGAGTCAATCTCTGCATCGAAGGCGATGACCTCCATGCCAAGGCTGCGGGCGAGTCGCGCCGTAAGCTGGCCGATGCTGCCGAAGCCCACGATGCCGAGCGTCTTGCCGGCAACCTCGCGCCCGGCGGAGAGTGCCTCGCGTGGCCAGCTTCCTGCCGCCACAGCATCCGTGGCGAGAAAGGCGCCGCGCAGCAGGATAAGCGACACTGCGATCACATATTCGGCAACCGCAAGGGCGTTCGCGCCGCGTGCGGGGATGACCTCGATGCGCCGCGCCTCGCAGGCGGTGAGGTCGATGTTGTCGAGCCCGACGCCGAGGCGGCCGACGACCGTCAGCCTTGGCGCAGCTTCCAGCAGCTCCTTGTCGACCCGGGTCCGGTTGCGCACGATCAGCCCGTGCGCCGCTCCGACATCGCGCAGGAGCTCGTGCCTCCGTTCGACCAGGGACGCGTCAAAGACCACTTCGAAGCGCCGCCGGAGCGCGGCGACGGCCGCTTCGTCCATGAACTCCGGAATCACGACGCGCATCGCTGCCCCCGAGCGCCGGGATCAAATCTGCATGCCCCAGCGGCGCACCGTGCGCGCCTCGACCGTCCGGAAGATCACGTTCTCGACGAGCAGCCCGATCAGGATCACCGTCAGCAGGCCCGCAAACACGTTGGGGATCTCGAGCTGGTTCTTGTTCTCGTAGATGAACCAGCCCAGCCCGCCCGAGCCGGAGGACACGCCGAAGACGAGCTCGGCGGCGATGAGCGTGCGCCAGGCGAACGCCCAACCTATCTTGAGCCCGGTGAGGATGCTCGGAAAGGCCGCCGGGATCAGTATCCGCCCCACGTAAGGCAATCCGCGCAGGCCGTAGTTGCGGCCGACCATGCGCAGCGTATTCGAAACGGCAAGAAACCCGGAGTGCGTATTGAGCGCTACCGCCCAGAGCACAGAGTGGATGAGAACGAACACGATGCTGCCGGCGCCCAGCCCGAACCAGATCAGGGCGAGCGGCAGCAGCGCGATCGCCGGCAGCGGGTTGAACATCGAGGTGAGCGTCTCGAGGAAATCGGTGCCGATGCGCGAGCTTATGGCGATCACCGTCAGCGTGGCAGCGAGGAGGATCCCCGCGGCGTAGCCGACGAGGAGGATCCTGATCGAGGTCCACGCTTTCAGCAGCAAGGTGCCGTGCACCGCCATGTCCAGGAATGCCGCAGCCGTTGCGCCGAAGCTGGGGAACAGCAGGGGATTGTTCAGGAGGCGCGCATAGATCTCCCACGCCGTAGCGAGCACGACCAGGATCGCGATCTTGCGCACCCCGGTGAGGTTGTAGACGCGCTCCCATGTCGAGAGCGGTTTCTCGACCACGCCGAGATGCGACGCGTCGCTGGGTTCGCGGTAGACGTCAGGGCGCAGTGCAGCAGCATCAGTCATGGCGTGTCTCCGTCTCTTCGACAGCGTCGGCGAAGAGCATGTCGTGGATCTTTCGCTCAAGGGCCGCCGCATCGGCGTGATCGTGGTTGCGCGGCAGGCTGTTGATCTCCGCCTTGACCTGCCCCGGATGCGGGGAAAGCAGCAGGATGCGGCTGCCTACCTTGATCGCCTCCGCTATCGAATGCGTAACGAAAAGCACCGTGAAGCGCGTCTCGTCCCACAGTTGCAGCAGCTCGTCCTGCATCCTGCGTCGGGTGAGCGCGTCGAGGGCCGCGAACGGCTCGTCCATGAGGAGGATGTCGGGCTCCATCGCCATGCCGCGGGCGATCGCGACGCGCTGCTTCATCCCGCCGGAGAGCGTGTGCGGGTAGCTGTCGGCAAACTTGGCCAGGTTCACCTTGGCGATGTAGTCGAGCGCCTTTTCCACGGCGGCCTTCCCGGCGAGCTTGCCGCTGGCCGCGAGCGCGAACACCACGTTCTCCAGGACCGTCTTCCAGGGCAGGAGCTGATCGAACTCTTGAAACACCATCATCCGGTCGGGCCCAGGGCGCACGACCTTCTGGCCCTTGAGGCGGATTTCGCCTTCGACCGGCTCGAGATAACCGCCGACCGCCTTGAGCAGGGTGGACTTGCCACAGCCCGACGGCCCGAGCAGCACGAAACGGTCCGCAGCCAGCACCTGGAAGTTGACCCGATAAGTCGCCGTGACCAGGCGGTCGACCGTCTTGTATTGCAGCGTCACGTCGCGCACATCGAGCAGCGCGCTGCTCATGCGGTCGCGTCCTGCCAGGGGAGCCGATCCAGGTCGACGTTGCCGCCGCTCAGGATGATGCCGACGCGCAAGTGCTCCACCGGGAGCTTGTTCTCCAGCAGACAGGCAAGCGGGACCGCGCCGGACGGCTCGATCACCAACCGGAGTCTCTCCCACAGAAGGCGCATCGCACGGACGATTGCCTCCTCCGACGCCGTTGCGATCGCGTCCACACGCGTGCGAATCACGGCGAATGTCCTGTCGCCCAGCGAAGAGCGCAACCCGTCGGCGATCGTTCGCGGATCGGTCTGCGGCACGATGCGCCCTGCACGCAGCGACTGGAAGGCATCGTCGGCTCCGGCCGGCTCTGCCCCGTAAACCTTGATCGAGGGTGCAAGACTCTTCGCGGCGATCGCCGTGCCGGACACCAGTCCGCCTCCGCCGACCGGTGCGATGACGGCATCGAGCTCCGGGACGTCCTCGAGAAGCTCGAGGGCTGCAGTTCCTTGTCCGGCGATCACGCGCCAGTCGTTGTACGGGTGGACCAGCGCGGCGCCTGTCTCCGCCTGGACGGCGGCACAGACTTTCTCACGCGAGTCGACGCCCGGCCCGCTGTGCCGCACCGTGGCACCGAACTGGCGGACGGCCTGTTGCTTCACCGCCGCCGCCGTCGAGGGCATTACGACCCAGGCGGGGATGCCGCGCCGCGCGGCCGCCCACGCGAGCGCTGCGCCGTGGTTGCCGGAGGAGTGCGTGACGACGCCGCAGGCGGCTTCCGCATCGCTCAGCGACAGGACCGCATTGCTCGCACCCCGCGCCTTGAACGCGCCGATTTCCTGCAGGCTCTCGCACTTGAAAACCAGGTGCGCTCCGCAGAGCGCATCGAGTGCAGGCGAGCTTAGAACCGGGGTTCGGCGAACGAACGAGCGGATGCGCTCGCGCGCGGCCCGGATGGTCGCCAGGTCGGGCGCCTGGTCGATCGGCGCTGCGTTCTCGCCCATGCCGTGCTCAGCTGCCCGGCAGACCTTGCGCGTTGGGGAAGAACATCTCCCGCCAGGAATCCGGGCGCGTCTTGATCGCTCCGGTCTTCGCCATGAAGTCGACGTACTTCATCACGTTCTGCGGCGTTGTCGTGATCACGATCGCCGGATCGTTGAGCATTGCCAGGATATCGTCCACGCTGTCCTTGTCCTTGGAGATTCGCAAGTACGCCTCGGCCGCCCAGCGCTTGTCGCGGTTGATCATCGCGACAGCCTCGTCGAGCGCCTTGACGAAGGCATCGTAGAGTTTCGGATTCTCGTTCCTGAACTTCGACGTGGTCCAGACCAGATTGAACGTTGCGGGTCCCCCGAGGACCTCGTAGGAATTGACCACGGTATGAATTGCGGGACTCCGCAATTGCTGATACTGGAAGGGCGGCGAGCCGAAGTGGGCCGTGATTTCGGACTGCCCCGACAGCAACGCGGTCTGCGCGTCCGGATGCGACAACGAAACCGTGAGCGGATCGAGCTTGTTCTGCTGACCCTCGCCGAACGCCTTTTCCGCCGCCATCTGCAGGGTGATCGCCTGAATCGACACCTTCACCGCCGGCAGCGCGATCCGGTCGCGCTCGGTGAAATCCTTCACGGTCTTCACGTTCGGGTTGCGGGTGTTGAGGTAGAGCGGCATCGAGTTGATCGCTGCGACCGCCTTGACGTCGAGATTGCCTCTCGTGCGCGCCCACAGCGTCACGAACGGGCCGACGCCGCCCGAGGCGAACTGCAGGCTGTTCGACAGCAGCGCATCGTTCATCACGTTGCCGCCAGCGAATCTCGGCCAGCTGACGGCGACGTCGACACCGGCCGCCTTGGCGTGCTTTTCGATGAGCTTTTGATCCTCCATCACCATGAGAGGGAGGTAGCCGATCCCATACTGCTGCGCGACCTTGAGCTCGGTCATCTCCGCGCGGACGGGTCCAGCGACCACCAGGAACGCGGCGATCGTCGAAACGAGCCGGATCCCGGACATCGCCATCAAGCGCTCTCGTAGAGCCGCGTCAGAACGAACTCGCGATGGCCGAGCGCCTCCGCGGCGGTCAGCCTTCCATTGGCGGTGCGAAACATCATGTCGAGAAGCTTGTCGCCGGCCTGGTCCATCGTGATCTCGCGTTGCAGGAGTCCCGAGGTGTCGACGTCGATGTGCTCGCTCATGGTGCGCACCGTTCGCGGATTCGCGCAGATCTTGATGACCGGCAGAACCGGGTTGCCGATGACGTTGCCCTGCCCGGTCGGGAAGAAATGCACCACGAAGCCCGCCGCCGCGCACAGCGTAACCATCTCCGCCGCCGCCGACGAGCTGTCCATGAACCAAAGGCCCGGGCCCGTGGGAGCCTCGGCCTTGTCGAGCACGCCGTCGATGACGCATCTCCTCCCGATCTTCTGGATGTTTCCGAGCGCCTTCTCCTCGATCGTGGTGAGCCCGCCGGCAATGTTGCCCTTCGTCGGCTGCGACTCGGAAAGATCGCTCGTCTTGTGACGATTGATCACTTCCTGATAGCGCTCGAACATGCGCATGAAGTCCTTGCGCACGTTGTCGTCACGGCAGCGCGCGGCGACGATCTGCTCACCGCCGGTGAGCTCCGTGGTCTCGCCGAACACCAGCGTGCTCCCCGCGGCGTAGAGCTTGTCGAACGCGTCGCCGACCGTCGGGTTGGAGCCGCAGCCCGACGTCGTATCCGACTCGCCGCACTTGCACGAAACCCAGAGCTCGTTCACCCCGCATTCCTCGCGCTGCTTCTCGCTCGCCCATTGCAGATATTCACGTGCGGCTTTCGAGGCGCGCATGATCGTGTCGTGATCGCCGTGCAGCTCGATGCCGAAGCCGGTCACCGGCTTGCCGGTCTTGGCGATGCCATCGACCACGCGCTTGGTCCAGCCCTCCTCGATACCGATCACCACGACGGCCGCCACGTTGGGATTGCTGCCCGCGCCGATCAGCGTGCGGAAGTGCAGATCGAGGTCAGCACCGAACTGCAGGCGCCCGTAGGGATGCGGGATCGCCAGCACGCCCTTGACGTTGTTCGCCACGGCCTCTGTCGCCGCGTTCGACAGATCGTCGACCGGCAAGATCACAACGTGGTTGCGGACTCCGACGCGTCCGTTCTCGCGGCGATATCCTTGGAATGCTTTCTGCATGGCGATCACCAGCGCTTCGTCTTGATGTTGTGCACGTGGGCGTGCTGACCTGTCTTGATCGGGGCGACGACCTTGCCGATGTCGACGCCGTACTTGATCACCGTGTCGCCGACCTTCATGTCCTTGAGGGCAACCTTGTGGCCCAGTGGAATGTCCTGGGTGCAGGAGAGCGTCATCGTACGGTCCTCGTCGAGAATCAGCGCCGTCAGCGTCTGCCCGGCCTTGACGCCTTCGACGACTACGACAGCGACGGAATCCTTCGGGTCGTGCAGCACGCAGTGAATCATCGAATCGGTCCTTCGTGCGATTCCGACCGTCATCTTACCGGTCCATCGATCTCCGGTCGATGCCGCGCCTTGCTCGCGGGGGGCTCAGAACTCGAGTTCCAGTTGGGAAACGCGGGCGAAGTAGCGCCGGTGCGCCGGGCACGGGCCATGGACAGCCAGCGCTGCCAAATGCTCGGGCGTGCAGTATCCCTTGTGGCGAGCGAAGCCGTAGGCCGGGTAGCTGCGATCAAGTTCCAGCAGAAACGCATCGCGCGCCGTCTTGGCCAGGATCGACGCTGCGGCGATCGGGGCGATGTCGCGGTCGCCGTTGACGATCGGCCGCGAGGGATAGGCGAGCGGCGGGCAGTGCAAGCCGTCGATCCAGACCACATCGGGTCGGACGGCGAGTGCCTCGACCGCGCGGCGCATCGCCAGCAAGGTCGCCTGCAGGATGTTCAACTCGTCGATCTCGGCGACCTCGCTTGCCGCCACCGCCCACGCGACGGCATGGGAGCGGATCTCGACCGCGAGAAGGTCGCGCGACGCTGCAGTGAGCTGCTTCGAGTCGCGCAGCCCCCGCAATCGTCGCTCGGGATGGAGAATGACCGCGGCCGCCACCACCGGGCCCGCCAGCGGACCCCTGCCCGCCTCGTCGACGCCCGCGATCAGCATGCGACACCTGCGGCGCGCAGCTCGCTGGCGACGGCCTCGCCGACGATCGCCGCAGTGTCCGCGCTGAGCTCCGCGGCCATGGCCGCGAACAGCGCCTCGAGGCGGCGGCGCGTAATCGTATCGTCGTAGAGGTTGAGTGCAGCCCGGGCGAGATTGCCCGGCGTGGCGTCCTGCTGCAGGAACTCGGGCACCACGAAGCGGCCGGCAAGCACGTTGGGCAGGCCGACGAAGGGCAGTAGCAGCTTGCGCCGCACGATCCAGGCCGTGAGCGCCTTGACGCGGTAGAAGATCAGATGGGGACAGCGCGACATCGCAGCCTCCAGCGTAGCCGTCCCGGAGGCGACGATCCCGACGTCGGCGGCCTTGAGCGCTTCGTCGGCGTGCCCGTAGAGCAGCTTGATCGGCAGCTCCTCGAGACGCATGCGATAACGCACGGCGTCGAAGTGCTCGCGCGTCTCGCGGGTCGCCAGCGGAACAAGGAAACGCGCGGCAGGCTGCGCCTCGAGAAGCTCCGCCGCAGTGGCGAGCAACAGCTCGCTGTGCATCTCCAGTTCCGAAAGCCGGCTTCCAGGCAACAGTGCGAAGATAGGCTGCTTCATTTCCAGCTTGAGCAGCTCGCGCGTCTCGCGCCGGCTTGCGACTGTCGCAGCCTGCGCCGCCAGCGGATGCCCCACGAAGGTCACCGGCAGGTGCGCCTCGGCGTAAAGCGGGGGCTCAAAGGGAAACAGCGCGAGGAGGCGATCGGCGCAACGCGCCATCCTTTCGATGCGCTCGCGCCGCCACGCCCACACAGACGGGCTGACGTAGTGGATCGTGCGCATGCCGTCGCGCTTCAGCCGTGCTTCCAGGCCGAGATTGAAATCCGGAGCATCGACGCCAATGAACAGCCGGGCGCCGGCGTGACGCAGCCTGCGGCGGACCGCTGCGCGCACGCGCAGAAGCTCCGGCACGCGCGCGAGCACCTCCACGTAACCGCGCAGCGAGAGCATCGACGTAGGGTACCAGGCCTCGCAGCCGGCGGAGATCATCTGCGGCCCAGCGATGCCGATGAAGCGTGCCGCCGGCAGGCGGGCGCGCACCGCCCGTATCAGGTCAGCAGCAAGCGCATCGCCCGAGGCCTCGCCGGCGACGATGCCGATCGTGATCCCCCCGCCCCCCTCGCCCATGTCGTGTCAGCGGATTATGCCGCGTCCCGGTGTCTCCAGGAATTCGACCATGACATTCAGCGCCGGTGACGCTTTCGCGTCGCTCGCGATCGCCGCGCGCGCTTCTTCCAGCGGCAACGCCTTGCGGTAAAGCGTCTTGTAGGCGCGCCGCACCGCCGCGATGTCATCGGTCGAGAAGCCGCGTCGCCGCAGCCCTTCGCTGTTGCTGCCGCGCGGCTTGGCCGGATAGCCGGCGGCGGTGACGAATGGCGGCACGTCCTGCAGGACGATCGAGCCCGCGGCCACCATGGCGTGCGCGCCGATCCGGCAAAACTGGTGCACGCCGACGAAGCCCCCCAGGACGGCGTAATCGCCGACTACGACGTGGCCGGCGAGCTGGGCGTTGTTCGAGAACGTCGTGTCGTCTCCGACAAGGCAGTCGTGCGCAACGTGGGAGTACGCGAGCAGCAGGTTGCGGTTGCCGATGGTCGTGCGCCCCCGATCCTGTGCGGTTCCCGCGTGAATAGTCACGAATTCGCGAATCACGTTGTTGTCGCCGATCTCCGTGGCCGTGGGCTCCCCACCGTACTTCCGGTCCTGCGGTATGTCGCCGACCGAGGCGAACTGGAAGACCCGATTGTCGCGCCCGATGGTGGTGCGGCCCGCGATCACGACGTGGCTCGCGATGATCGTGCCACTCCCCACTGTAACCTCGGGACCAATGATGGAATACGGACCCACGCTCACATCCGGTGCCAGCCGGGCGCCAGCGGCAACGAGCGCGTTGGGATGGATGTTGCCCGCCACGCCGCCTAGGCCCGCACGTCCCGCACCGCTGCCATTAGCTCACCCTCAGCAGCCAGCTCCCCGCCCACGGTGGCCTTCGCTGCGAACTTGTAGACGCTGCGCACGACGTTGAGCTCGGTCGATTCGAGCACCAGCTGGTCGCCCGGAAAAACTGGTCGCTTGAACCGGGCCTTGTCGATTCCCGCAAAGAAAAGCAGCTCCCGGCCGTCGTGCCTGTCTCCCCGGGTAACGTAGGCAAGAATGGCCGACACCTGCGCCAGCGCCTCGATGATCAGCACGCCGGGCATCACGGGATAGCCGGGGAAGTGCCCCTGGAAGAACGGCTCGCCGATGGACACGTTCTTGATGGCCTTGATTCGCGCTCCCTTTTCGCATTCGAGCACGCGATCGACCAGGAGGAAGGGATACCGATGCGGCAGGTGCCGCATGATCTCGTTGACGTCCATTGCCAGCATGGTCATGACTCCTCTTCGGCGCGCCCGCGCTCAAGCGCACGCACTCGCTCGACGAGCGAGCGCAGGCGCATCAGCGCAGCCAGCAGGCGCATCCATTCCCTCTGAGGCAGGGCGGGCAGCCCGCCGTTGTAGGCGCCTGCGACCGTGATCGAATCACCCACCCCGGAGGCGCCACCGATGATGGTTCCATCGACGATCTCGAGGTGGCCTGCGATCATTGCCGCACCCCCGATCTTGCAATTGCGCCCGATCCGCGTGCTGCCGGCGATGCCAGCGCAACCCGCAATCGCCGTGTGCGCGCCGATATGACAGTTGTGGCCGATCTGGATCTGGTTGTCGAGCTTGACATCATCCTCGATGACGGTGTCGCCGATGGCTCCGCGATCGATCGTGGTATTCGCTCCGATTTCGACGTCAGCGCCGATCACGGCGCGCCCGAGCTGCGGCACCTTGACCCAGCGCCCGCTCTCCTCGGCCATGCCGAAACCGTCCGCGCCGATGACCGCCCCGCTGTGCACGATAGTGCGCGGGCCGACCACTGTGCGCGGGTAGAGCACCACGTTGGGATGGAGGATGCAGTCCTCACCGAGGCTACATTCCTCACCGACGACCGTTCCAGCCCCGATCCGGGCCCGGGCCGCGATCGAGGCACGCTCACCGACGACCGCACGCGGCCCGATGGTCGCTTCCGGAGCGACCTCCGCGCTCGACGCCACGACCGCCGTCGGGTGCACGCCGGGGGCGGCCACCTCCGCCGGATGCAGGACGGCGGCCACCCGGGCGTACGTGGCATAGGGGTTCGCGGTGACGAGCTTCGGTAGCGCGGTGGCCGCTGCGTCGGCCGGCGTGACGATCACAGCGCTCGCACGCGTCGTCGCGAGATGGCTTCGGTATCTCGGACTGGAGAGAAATGCGATCGCGCCGCGATCGGCTGCGTCGAGCGACGCGATGTGATCGATCCTAACGTCGCCGTTTCCCGCCAGCTCGACGCCACAACGCTCGGCCAGCTGACGCAGGGGGATCCCGGTGGAGTCCTGAGCCATGCGCGGCGCGCTGCACGTCGTCCGCCTACTTGTCGGCGAGCGCCTTGATGACCTTCTCGGTGATGTCGATGCGACTGCTGGCGAACACGACAGGATCCTGCAGAATCAGATCGAACTTTTCGGCCTCGGCGATCTGCTGGATGACCTTGTTGGCCCGCTCCTGGACTGCGGCAAGCTCCTCGTTGCGCCGCAGGTTGAGATCTTCACGAAACTCGCGTTGCATCCGCTGCATGTCCCGCGTCATGTTGGCGAGGTCGCGCTCCTTGTTGCGGCGGTCGCTCTCGGCCATCGTGGCTCCCTCTCTCTCGAGCTGCGCCTGAAGATCGCGCACCTGCTTGGTGAGCTTCTGGATGTCAGCATCGCGCCCGGCGAACTCTTTCTCGAGCTTCTGCTGCGCCCGCTTCGCCGGCGCGGCCTCCCGAAACAGCCGCTCTGTATTGACGAAGCCGATCTTGTAGTCGCCGCTCTGGGCATAGCTCACCGTCGCGAAAAGCGCCGCGCCGAGGAAGGCTGCGCCCAGATTAATCGCTTGCTTCATTGCCTGTTTCAACGTTCTCTCCTGCCTGAATGCACAAGGCTTAGAACACGGTCCCAACCTGGAACTGCATCCGCTGGATACGGTCACCCGGCTGCTTGTTGAGCGGGTAGCCGTAGCTCAACTTGATCGGCCCCACCGGTGAGTTCCAGGCGATTCCCACGCCCGTCGAGTACCGGAAGGATTCGAACTGCGGCTGCGTCCCTTCATCGTAAATCTCGCCAGCGTCGAAGAACACCGAGAGCCGAACCGACTGATCCGTGGCTTTCGCACCCGGCAGCGGAAAGAACAGCTCGGCGTTGCCGATGATCTTCTGCCTGCCGCCGGTCGTGTTGCCTGCCGCGTCCTGCGGGCCGAGGGACGCGGTCTCGTAGCCGCGAACCGACCCCACGCCACCGCCATAATACGCCTTGAAGAACGGCAGCGGTTTCCCGCCGAGGCCCCCGCCGTAACCCAGGTCGCTGCGAAGCATCAGCACGAAGTTTGCAGGCAGCGGCGTAAACCACTGGATAAGATAGTTCGCCTTGTAGTAGTACAGATCCCCGAACGGCAGACCGTACTCGACCAGCGCCGCCTGCACCAATCCGCGATTGGGGAAAAGGATATTGTCACGCGTGTCCTGCGACCACCCGGCGCTCAGGATGTAGCTGTTGGTGACGTTGCCGAACTCGTGGACGAAGTCGATGTAGATCAGCGGGCTTCCGAGGGGCACCGATAGCGAGGTATGTTCGTAGCGGAAACCGACGTTCACCGTATCGGTCTCCGTCACTGGGATCCCGAAGCCGACCGCTGCGCCGTACGTTTCTGACGAATACTGGGCGATCGGCAGCGACGATGGCGTGATGTTCTTGTTGTACAGCTCCAGCGTGCGGGAGACTCCGTCGATCGTCCAGTAGGGCTCGAGGTAGCTCAAGGAGATGTTCCGGCCGACGCGGCTGGTGTTGATCGCGGCAGTAAGCGAGTTGCCCGTGCCGAAGATGTTGTTCTGAGATATCGAGCCGGTCAGCACGACCCCGTCCGCGCTGGAGTAGCCTACGCCTGCGAGCAGGTTGCCCGTGGGCTTTTCCGTGACCGTCACGTCGAGGTCGACCTGATCGGGGCTTCCCGGCACGCTCGGCGTCTCGACATTGACATCATCGAAGTAGTTGAGCCGCGAGATCCGCACCTTGGACCGCTCGATCCGTGTCGCGTCGTACCAGCCGTTCTCGAGCTGCCGCACCTCGCGTCTGATGACCTCGTCACGCGTCTTGCTGTTGCCGCTGATGCTGACTCTTCGCACGTAGATCCGCCTCCCCGGATCGACGAAGAACGTGAACGCCGCAGTCCTCTTTTCGCGGTCTATGTCGGGAACCGCATTCACGTTGGCGAAGGCGTATCCGTCGCTGCCCAACCGGTCCGAGATCGCCTTCGTCGACTGCGTCAGCTTTCCTCGCGAATACACATCACCGGGGTGCACGCTGATCAAGCGCATGAACTCGACCTCCGGCAGCACCAGCTCTCCGGCCAGACGTACGTCCGAAATCGTGTACTTCGGCCCCTCGGTGATGTCGATCGTTATATAGATGTGCTCCTTGTCGGGCGTGATCGATACTTCGGTGGAATCGACCTGAAACTCCAGGTACCCGCGATCGGTGTAGTAGCTACGCAGTGATTCGAGATCTGCCTGCAGCTTTTGCTTCGAGTACTGATCGTTCTTCGTATACCAGGTGAACCAGCCCGAAGTCGACAGCTGCATCTGCGCGAGCAGCGTCCTCTCCGAGAAGACGTTCGCCCCGACGAAGTTGATGACGGCGATCTTGGCAACCGCACCCTCCTCGACCGTGAAGTTGATTGCAACGCGATTGCGCTCCTGCGGCGTTACCGTCGTCGTCACCGTCATCGCGTAATAGCCGCGATTGATGTACTGCCGCTTCAACTCCTGCTCCGCACGGTCGAGCGCCGAGCGGTCGAAGATGCGCGATTCCGCAACACCGATATCCTTCAACGCCTTCTTCAGGGTGTCCTTCTCGAACTCCTTGACGCCCACGATGTCGATCTGGCTGATCGTCGGGCGTTCTTGCACGATGACGACCAGCACGTCGCCCTCGACTTCGAGGCGCACGTCCCGAAAAAACCCCGTCGCGTAGAGCGCCTTGACCGCTTCCGACGCCTTCTCGTTGTCGACGCGATCGCCTACCTTGATCGGGAGATAGTTGAACACCGTGCCCGCGTCGGTGCGCTGCACGCCCTCGACGCGAATGTCCTTGACGACGAACGCCTCGAAAGCGTGTGCCGGCCCGGCGCACAGAGAGCAGAGCAGCGTGAGAAGGAACGCAGCCCATGCGACGACCCCGACGCTCGCACGCGACCCGCCTGCCCGCGCGTGGTCGCCGGCGTCAGAGCAAACGCGAAAGATCATTGAATAGCGCCAAAGCCATCAGCAGGGCCAGCACGGCCATGCCGATGCGCTGGCCGACCTCGAGAACGCGGTCGGAAACGGGACTGCCTTTGAAGATCTCGACGAGATAATACAACAAGTGTCCGCCATCGAGTAACGGCACTGGCATCAGGTTGAGGACACCCAAGCTGATGCTGATCAGAGCAAGATAGCCGATGAAGGTTAGGATGCCAGCCTGCGCCGACTGGCCGGCGTAATCCGCCATGGTGAGCGGCCCGCTGATGTTCTTGAGCGAGGCGTCGCCGGTGATGATGCGTCCGAGCATCTTCACCGTAAAAACCGAGAGGTCCCACGTCTTCTTGGCCCCCTGGAGCAGCGCGTCGATCGGCCCGTAGCGCACGGTGAGCGAAAGTTCCTCCACCGCGGCGGGATCGATCGACAGACGCATCCCGGCGAGGCCCACTCGGCGCCCGTCCTGCTCCGTCGCCTCCGGCGTCAACTGTGTGTCGAAGCGCGCGCCCTCGCGCTTGATCGTGAAGCGCAGAACTTCGCCAGGATGCGCGTTGGTTACCGCCGCGACGTCCGCGGGCGAGCGCATCTCCTGACCATCGACGGCAACTATGGCGTCGCCGGTGCGCAGCCCAGCGGCCGCCGCGGGTTTGCCCGGCAGGACTTCGCGGAGCAGCGGTGCCCCAAGATCGATCTTGAGCCCGAGTGTGCTGAGGTAGTTGCCCTCCCAATCCGCCGCGCCAAGTGCAGCCAGCGACAGGACGCGCGTCGATGCGCCACTCGGGCGCTCCACGGTCAGGCTTACCCGGTCGGCGCCCGACGCGCTCAGCAAGCGCCAGCGCAGGTCCTGCCACGAGCGCACGCGCTCGCCGTCCACCGCGGTGACGAGGTCGCCCGCAGCAAGCCCGGCACTCGCGGCCGCGGAGTTCGGCGGAGGCTCAGCGAGCAGCGCGCGCTGTGCCGGGACTCCGACCAGATAAGTCCCGGCGAACAGCAGGACTGCGAGCAACAGATTGGCGAGCGGGCCCGCTACGACGATCGCGGCACGCTTCCAGACGCTCTGCCGGTTGAACGCGCGGTCCAGATCGGCAGGCGCAACCTCGCCTTCCCGTTCGTCCACCATCTTCACATAGCCGCCCAGCGGGAGGGCGGACAGCGCCCATTCGGTGTGATCGGCGCCGACTCGGCGCATCCATATGACACGACCGAAGCCGATCGAGAAGCGCAGCACCTTCACGCCTGCGAGTCGCGCCATGACGTAGTGGCCGAGTTCGTGAAAAGTGATCAGCACCCCCAGGGTCACGGCAAACGCCAGCAACTTCTGCATGACATCGATCATACGGGGAGCGCGTGCTTCTCGAGCCGGCGGGTCGCGAATGCGCGAGCTGCACGATCGGCCTCGAGCGCGTCCTCGAGCGAGCCGATCGTCCCGACGGGGAGCGCTGCCAGCGTCTCTGCGCATACGCCGGTTATGTCCAGAAAGCCCAGGCGTCGCTCGAGAAATGCGCCGACCGCGACTTCGTTTGCGGCGTTGAGCGCGGCCGGTGCAGTCCCTCCCGCGGCGAGCGCCTGATAGGCAAGATCCAGACATGGAAAGCGTGTCCGATCGGGAGCCGCGAAGCTGAGCGCTCCGATTTGCGCGAGGTCGAGCTGCTCCACACCCGCGGCCACGCGCTCCGGCCAGGCGAGCGCCTGCGCGAGCGGCGTACGCATGTCCGGGTGGCTGAGCTGCGCCAAGACGGAACCGTCGACGTACTCGACGAGCGAATGGACGATACTCTCCGGGTGGATCACGACTTCGATCTGCTCGGGAGCGCAGCCGAACAGCCAGTGCGCCTCGATCACCTCCAGGCCCTTGTTCATCATCGTCGCCGAGTCGACCGAGATCTTGCGCCCCATGCGCCAGCGCGGGTGCGCGCACGCCTCGTCGGGGGTGACCCGCTCGAGATCGCTGCGCGCGCGCGTGCGGAAGGGGCCGCCCGACGCCGTGAGCAGGATCCTGCGCACGCCCGTCGCCTCACGCACCGGTCCCGCGGCTCCCGGCAGGCATTGGAAAACCGCGTTGTGCTCGCTGTCGATCGGCAGCAACATGCCCCCGCCTTCGCGCACCGCGCGCATGAACACGCCGCCGGCGAGCACGAGCGCCTCCTTGTTCGCGAGCAGCACTCGTTTTCCGCCACGCGCTGCGGCCAGTGCCGGAGCGAGTCCCGCAGCGCCAACGATGGCGGCAATGACCGTGTCGGCATCCGGAAGTGAAGCAGTTTCGACCACGCCGTCCGTGCCGCGCAGGACGCGCGTCGGAAGGCCCTCGCGTCGCAGCGCCGCGGCGAGCTCGCCTGCCGCGGCCTCGTCCGCGAGCGCCGCATAGGGCGGACGAAAGCGGCGCACGAGCCCGAGCATCGTCTCCCAACGCCGGTTGGCGGCGAGCGCCACGACGTCGAAACGATCCGGATGGCGCGCGATCACGTCCAGCGCAGAGGCGCCGATCGACCCGGTGGCGCCCAGGATGGCAATTTGCCGTTTCGTGGACATCGCGGCGCTCATCGTAGCGCGTATTGCGCGATGAGCGCCGCCGCCGGCATGGCTGCCAACAGTGCGTCGATGCGGTCGAGCACGCCGCCGTGACCGGGAAGCAGTTTTCCGCTGTCCTTGACGCCACGCTGCCGTTTGAGCAGCGATTCGAAGAGGTCGCCGACGATCGACAGCGCGGTCAGGGCCAGCAGCCCGGCGATCCAGGCGGCGACCGCGCCAGCAGACAGCTCGATCCGATCGGGTGCGAAGCGAAGCAGGAAAGCGCCATAGACGGCGGTAGCCAGAAGAGCACCGTAGACGCCTTCCCAGGTCTTCCCCGGGCTGATCGACGGCGCCAGCTTGTGCCTTCCGAACGCGCGTCCTGCGAAATAGGCCGCTGTGTCCGCAATCCACACGACGGCCATGAGGGCGAGCAGCAGCCATGGCGAGCGCGATTGAAGCTGCACCACCGCCACCCAGGTGGCGAGCAGGAGCAGCAGCCCCAGCAAGACCAGCGTCAGCCTCGAGGCGACGCGCCAGCGCGCCGCGAGCCAGAAGGGCGCGACAAGGAGCCAGAAGACGGTGGCAGCGCCGCAGATAGCCACCGTCACCGCCGCGGGCCAGCCTCCCTCGGGAGAAAACGCGCTCGCCCGCGCAAAGAGCAGCGTCAGGCCGATCAGGAACACGCCTCCCGCAAACAGGGCCCAGGTCCGCTGCGAGTACCCCGCGAGGTCAGCCCACTCGACGGCTCCGATGACCACGAGCACCAGGGTTGCGAGGCCCCAGCCCACCGGCCCCAGCAGGAACAGCGCGGCCAGCGTGAGCGGCACCAGGACCGCGGCGGTCAAGATGCGAGTACCGAGCATCTCAGCGCCGCGCCGCCAGGAGTTGCTCGCTCGTCTGCCCGAACCGGCGCTCGCGCTGCTGATAGGAAGCGATCGCGGCATTGAGCGCATTGGCATCGAAGTCGGGCCAGAGCAGGTCGGTGAAGTAAAACTCGGTATAGGCAAGCTGCCAGAGCAGAAAGTTCGAAATCCGCTGCTCCCCGCCGGTGCGGATGAAAAGGTCGGGCTCCGGCGCGTAGGCCATCGAAAGGTACGGCTCCAGCGCCTGCGGCTCGAAGCCCCGAGCCGCCTCCGGGTGCTCCGCGAGGAGCCGGCTCGCCGCCTGCGCGATGTCCCAGCGGCCGCCATAGTTCGCAGCGATGCTGAGCGTCAGCCGGTTGTGCCGCGCGGTGAGCGCCTCGCCCGCCTGGATGAGGCTGCGGATGCGGGGTTCGAAGCGCGAAGTGTCTCCGACGACGCGAAAGCGGATGCCATTCTCGTCGAGTTTCGTCACTTCCTGCTCGAGCGCGCGCACGAACAGCTGCATGAGGATCGACACTTCGTCGGCTGGCCGGCGCCAGTTCTCGCTGGAAAACGCGAACAGCGTCAGGTACTCGACGCCGCGCTCGACGCAGGCCCTTACCGTAGCGCGAACCGCCTCGACGCCCTTGCGGTGACCCGCCACGCGCGGCAGCAGCCGTTGTTTCGCCCAGCGGCCGTTACCGTCCATGATGATCGCGATATGGCGCGGGATCAGCGGCGGCTCGGGAATTTCGCGCGTGGAGCTTTGGAACATGGTTCGCGCCGGAACCCGGCGGTCGTTTCGTCCCTCGGGCCGGAGGCCGCGCGGATCGATCCGTGCCCGGTCACACCGCCATCAAGTCGGCTTCCTTGCCTTGCAGTACTTTGTCGACCTCGGCGATGTAGCGGTCGGTGAGTTTTTGCACATCGGTCTGGGCGTGACGCTCGTCGTCCTCGGAAACCTTGTGTTCCTTCAGCAGCTTCTTGAGGTGCTCGTTTGCATCGCGTCGAACGTTGCGCACCGCGACGCGAGCATTCTCCGCTTCGTGGCGCACGACCTTGATCAGCTCCTTGCGCCGCTCCTCGGTGAGCGCCGGCATCGGCACGCGGATCACGTCTCCCGATGTCGCCGGATTCAAGCCCAGATCCGAGTCGCGGATCGCCTTCTCCACCACCGGCACCATCTTCTTTTCCCACGGCTGCACGGCGATCGTTCGCGCGTCGCCGAGAGTCACGTTCGCCACCTGATTGATAGGCATCATCGAGCCGTAGTAGTCGACCTGGATGTGATCGAGCAGCCCGGTGTGAGCGCGCCCAGTGCGCACCTTCTGGTAGTCGTGCTTGAGCGTTTCCACGGTCTTGTGCATTTTCTGCTCGGCGGACTTCTTCAGCTCGTTAATCATCGGCAGCGACCCTCCTCGCAACACCTAGCACTGGACAAGCGTGCCCTCGTCCTCGCCCATCACGACGCGCTTGAGAGCGCCGGGCACATAGATGCTGAACACCTTGAGCAACATGTTCTGATCGCGGCACAGCGCGAGCGCGGTGGCATCCATCACCTTCAGGTTCTTCACGATCGCTTCGTCGAAGGTGAGCGTGAGGTAGCGGCGAGCGCTGGGGTCGCGCTTCGGATCGGAGGTGTAGACGCCGTCGACCTTGGTCGCCTTGAGCACGATATCCACACCCATCTCGCGCCCCCGGAGCGCCGCGGCAGTGTCCGTAGTGAAGAACGGGTTGCCCGTGCCCGCGGCGAAGATGACGATCTTGTTCTCCTCCAGGTAGCGCAGGGCCTTGCCGCGGATGTACGGCTCCGCCACCTGCTCGATCGACAGCGCCGACTGGACGCGGGAGACGAGGCCGGCGCGGCGCATGGCGTCCTGCAGCGCGAGCGCGTTCATCAGCGTCGCGAGCATGCCCATGTAGTCGGCAGTCGCCCGATCCATACCGGCCGCGCCCGGGGCAACGCCCCTGAAGATGTTGCCCCCGCCGATGACGACGGCAACCTGGACGCCGAGCTGCACGACCTCCCCGATTTCGGCGACGATGCGATCGATCACCTGCCGGTTGATGCCATAGGCATCGTCGCCCATCAGGGCCTCGCCCGACAGCTTGAGCAGAATCCGCTTGTAAACCGGCTCAGCGCGCGCCGCCGGAGCCACACCCGGCAGCGTCGCAACGTTCGGTGCCGTGGTGGATGCGGTCATGGCGTTCGCTCCCTGGGCTGTCTGCTGCGCGCTTCTTCTTTCAGGCCGTCTTCGCCATCGCCGCCACTTCGGCGGCAAAGTTGTCCTTCTTCCGCTCGATGCCTTCCCCGACCACGTACAGCTCGAACGCGCTCACTTTGGCGCCATTCGCCTTGAGATACTTCTCCACGCTCTGATCGGGATCCTTGACGAACGGCTGGCCGAGGAGTGTCACCTCGGACAGGAAGCGGTTGAGCTTGCCTTCGACCATCTTGGCGACTATATCCGCGCTCTTGCCGCTCTGCGCTGCCTGGGCCGCGTAGATCGCGCGCTCGCGCTCGACGAGATCCTTGGGGACTTGGTCGCGCGATACGCAGATCGGTCGCAGTTGCGCGACCGACGCCGCGACATGCATCGCGATGTCCTTGCCGGTTTGCGCGTCGCCACCTTCGTAAGCGACGGTAACGCCGATGCGCCCGCCCCCATGAAGGTACTGCGCCAGCTGACCGGGGGTGCTCATGCGGACGAAACGGCGAATCGACACGTTCTCGCCGAGTTTCTGGACGAGGGCCTGACGAACGCTTTCGACCGTCCCGCCGTCGCGGGCGAGCGCGGACAGCGCCTGCACGTCCGCGGGCTGCTTCTCGACGACGAGCCGCGCAAGCGCGCGGGCGAAGCCGACGAAGTCGGCGCTGCGGGCGACGAAATCGGTCTCGCAGTTGAGCTCCACCATCGCGCCGCTCCTGCCGTCTGCAGAGACGAACGCGCCGATCACGCCTTCCGCCGCGACGCGATCGGCCGCCTTGGAAGCCTTCGCTCCGCTGCGTACGCGCAAAAGCTCCTCCGCCTTGGCGGGATCGCCGGCAGCCTCCTGCAGCGCTTTCTTGCATTCCATCATCGGCAGCCCGGTCCGGCTGCGCAGATCCATCACCATGCTTGCGGTCACTTCCGCCATGCTGTACTCGCTCTTCTCCGATGCCCAAAAAAAAGGGGCTGCCGCCCCTCGTCCGTCAAGCGGTTGCTTCGTCCCCGGATACCTCAACGAATTCGTCGGCCTGAACGATCTCCTGGATCACCTGGCTGCGTCCCTCGAGCACGGCGTCGGCTACACCGCGGGCGTAGAGGCGTATGGCACGGCTCGAATCGTCGTTGCCGGGAATCACGTAGGCGATGCCGTCGGGCGAATGGTTGGTGTCGACCACGCCCACGATCGGGATTCCCAGCTTCTTCGCTTCCGTTACGGCAATCTTCTGATAGCCGACGTCGATTACGAACAGCGCATCGGGCAGCGCGCCCATTTCCTTGATGCCGCCGAGGCTGCGATTGAGCTTGTCCATCTCGCGCTGGAGCGTGAGCGCCTCGCGCTTGCTCATCTTCTCCAACGAGCCGTCCTGCGCCATCGTCTCCAGGTCCTTCAGACGCTTGATCGACGCCTTCACCGTCTTGAAGTTGGTCAGCATGCCCCCGAGCCAGCGGTGATCCACGTACGGCATCGCCGCACGCCGAGCTTCCTCGGCAATGATGTCGCGCGCCTGGCGCTTGGTCCCCACGAAGAGGATGGTGCCGCGGTTGCCGGCGAGCTGACGAACGTACTTCACCGCCTCCTGGTACATCGCCAGCGTCTTCTCCAGGTTGACGATGTGAATCTTGTTGCGCTGGCCGAAGATGTAATCCGCCATCTTCGGATTCCAGTACCGAGTCTGGTGACCGAAGTGGACCCCGGCCTCCAGCATTTGACGCATCGTGACCGACATCACTACACTCCTTGTCAGGGTTGAGCCTCGATCCGCCACCGGGCCCGAGCTGCGCATAAGCCGCCTGCGGGCACCCTGAACGGGCAGATCTGCGAATTGCCCGACCTGCCGTCCCGGTTGGGGCGGCTTGAATCAGGCTAACTGCAGATTTTAGCACAGTTTTCCCGGCTCACGACCCCCTGCGTTAGCTCACGAGAAAGCCCCTCAAGGCACCACGCCGCTCATGATTTCCTGGCACGACTCACTGCTCGCACGCGGCGCGAAGTTCGATGGCGCGAGCGTGTCGAGCTTTGCGGATCCGGCGCAGGAACGCGCCGCGGCACGCGACGACGCGGTTATCTGCGACCTTGCGCCCATCGCCGTCCTGCGGGTGAGCGGACCGGACGCGGAAGCGTTCCTGCAGGGGCAGCTGACGAGCGACGTAGCGGTCCTGGCGCCTGACTCGAGCCAGTACTCGGCATGGTGCTCGCCCAAAGGCCGGGTGCTTGCGAACTTCCTGTTGCGGCGAGTCGACGCGGAACGCTTCGAGCTGCTGCTGCCGGCTCCGTTGCTCGCGCCGATCCGAAAACGCCTGGGAATGTTCGTACTGCGCTCGAAGGTCGCGCTCGAGGACGAAAGCGCGGCGAGTGTGCGCATCGGCCTCGGTGGGCCGAGGGCGATGCGTTGCGCGGAAGCGATCGCGGGTGTCGCGCCCGCCGTCTACCGAAGCGTTGCGCTGGCGGGAGGAGTCCTGCTCGGGCTCGCGAGCAATCGCTTCCTGGCCATCGTTGCGCCGGAGCGCGCCGCGCCGCTGTGGGACCTATTGGCCGCGCATGCGCGACCGGCAGGATTCTCCTGCTGGGAGTGGCTCGCGGTGCGCGCAGGAGTTCCGGCCATTCTTCCACCGACGCAGGACCTGTTCATCCCACAGATGCTCAACTGGGAAGTCCTGGGCGGCGTCAGTTTCAAGAAGGGCTGTTACACCGGACAGGAGATCGTCGCTCGTACGCAGCACCTCGGGATCGTCAAGGAGCGCAGCATGCTGGCGCACACCGACGCGCCTCCTCCCTCGCCCGGCACACGCGTGTTCAGCGAGCGCTTCGGCGAGCAGGCCTGTGGCACCGTGCTGAACGCGGCCCCGGCGCCCGCGAGCGGAAGCGACCTGCTGGCAGTTGTGCAGACGGCGGCGGTCGGCGCCGACCTGCGGCTCGGCGCCCGCGACGGGCCGGCGCTTTCGCAGCTGTCTCTCCCATACGCCTTCCCCGCCGCGGAGCGCTCGCGCGGGCGCGCAGCGTGACGCTACCCACGGTGGCTCGAGGCGACTGACGGCATGTGCCTCGCGGTGCTTGCCCTGGGGGTGCATCCGCGGCTCCCGCTGGCGATCGCCGCGAACCGCGACGAATTCCATGCGCGCGCGGCCGAAGCAGCGCGCTGGCAGCCTTCAGGCGTGCTCTCGGGCAGGGATCTCGTGGCTGGCGGCACCTGGTTCGGCGTGAACGCGAGCGGCCGCTGGGCCCTCGTGACCAACTACCGCGAGGGGGCGCCGCGCGATCCGAACGCGCCTTCGCGCGGTGAACTCGTGCTCCGCGCGCTTGCCGACGAGGCGCCGCCGCTCGTCTGCGCCGCCGCGATCGCTGCTGAAGGCGAGCGCTATCACGGCTTCAGCCTGCTCATCGGTGTCGCCGCCACGACGGCTTACGCTTCGAACCGCGCGAGCGGCGCGATCGCGCTCGGCCCCGGGATCTACGGGCTGTCGAACCACCTCCTCGAGACGCCGTGGCCGAAGCTCGTACTGAGCAAGAAGCGGCTGGCCGCTTGGGCGGCATCCGGAAGCGAACGGATCGAGCCACTGTTCGAGCTGCTCGGCGATCGCCACCAGGCGGACCCCACGGCGCTGCCCGCGACCGGCGTGTCGCCCGAGTGGGAACGGCTCCTGTCGAGTCCCTTCATCGTCGACCCAGGCTACGGAACGCGCTGCTCGACGGTGCTCGCGATCGCGCTAGGCGGACGGGCACGCTTCGAGGAGCGCAGCTTCGACGCGCTCGGTCGCGAAAGCGGGCGCGCGGCGTTCGATTTCGAGCGGCGCTCCGCTGGCGGCACCGCGTCCGTTAATGCGGCTTCCGCAACTGCGGCGGATGGGGATCGTGCAACCTGACTTGGTTACGACTCGGCGCGGCGCGCCGAAAAGAACGCGGAGAGCAGCGCGCCGCATTCGATGGCGAGCGCACCGCCGCTGACTGCCGTGTGATGGTTGAGCCGCGGCTGCGCCAGCAGATCGATCACGCTGCCGCACGCTCCCGTCTTCGGATCGGATGCGCCGAACACGAGACGGCGGATGCGGGCATGCATGATGGCTCCCGCGCACATGACGCAGGGCTCGAGCGTCACGTAGAGGTCGCAGCTCGGGAGGCGGTAGTTGCCCAGCGCGGCCGCCGCGCTGCGCAACGCGGCGATCTCCGCGTGCGCCGTCGGATCGTTGCTGGCAACCGGCGCGTTGCCGCCGCGGCCAACGATCGTGCCGTCGCATACGACGATCGCTCCGACCGGAACCTCGCCGCGCGCTTGCGCGCCGCGCGCCAGCGCCAGAGCTTCCCGCATCCAGCGCTCGTCTTCTCCCGAGGTTTGCCCCGCAGCGCTGTAAGGCGCGCGCGGCTCGCTGCGAACGCTCATCGTTCCTCCGCGATAAGCGCTTCAGCCTCGATCTCGATGAGCAGCTCAGGCGAGATCAGCGCCTTCACCTCGACCATCGTGCTCGCCGGCCGGATGTCGCCGAAGGCCTCGCCGTGCGCGCGGCCGACCGCCTCCCACTGGGCGATGTCCATAACGTAGATGCGGGTGCGCACCACGTCGGCGAGTCTCGCGCCTGCCATGTTCAGCGCACGCTCGATATTGGCGATCGCCTGCTTCGCCTGCGCGTAGGGATCGCCGGGCCCGACGATGCCGCCCTTGCCGTCGGTCGCGGTCGTGCCGGAAACCCAGACCATGTTGCCGACCTTCACCGCTCGCGAATAGCCCACCTTGGGCTCCCACGGCGTGCCGGTGGCGAAGTGCTCGCGCTTCATTCCCACTCGATCGTCGCCGGCGGCTTGCCCGAGATGTCGTAGACGACCCGGTTGATCCCGCGCACCTCGTTGGTGATGCGATGGGAGGCACGCGACAACAGGTCGTGCGGCAGTGGCGCCCAGTGTGCAGTCATGAAATCGCTGGTCTGCACGGCGCGCAGCGCGACGGCGTGCTCGTAGGTCCTTCCGTCGCCCATCACGCCGACCGACTGCACCGGGAGGAAAACCGCGAAGGCCTGTGCCACCCTGTCGTACCAATCGGCACGCCTGAGCTCGTCGATGAAGATCGCATCGGCACGCCGCAGCAGCTCGGCGCGCTCGCGCGTGACCTCGCCGAGGATGCGCACGCCGAGGCCGGGCCCCGGGAAAGGGTGGCGGAAGACGAGCTCGCGCGGCAGGCCGAGGGCGAGGCCCAGCTCGCGCACCTCGTCCTTGAACAGCTCGCGCAACGGCTCGAGGAGCTTGAGGTGCAGCGTCTCGGGCAGGCCGCCCACGTTGTGGTGGGACTTGATGGTGTGTGCCTTCTTGGTCTTCGCGGCCGCCGATTCGATGACGTCCGGGTAGATCGTTCCCTGCGCGAGCCACTTCGCCCGCGCCAGCTTCGCCGCCTCGGCCTGGAACACGTGGACGAACTCGCGTCCGATGATCTTGCGCTTCTGCTCGGGATCGGAGACCGACGCGAGCGCACGCAGGAACGTTTCGCTTGCGTCGACCATGTCAACCTTCACGTGGAGATGGCGGGCGAAGGTATCCATCACCTGTTCCGCTTCGCCCAAACGCAGCAACCCCGTATCGACGAAGATGCAGGTGAGCTGGGCGCCGATCGCGCGCTGGATCACTGCTGCCGCCACGGAGGAATCGACGCCGCCGGAAAGCCCGAGGATCACTTCCTCGTGGCCGACCGCGGCCCGTATCTTCGCCACGGCCTCCTCGACGTAGGCCGGCATGCTCCAGTCGCCCTTGCAGCCGCAGATGTCGCGCACGAAGCGCGCCAGAACCGCCTTGCCCTGTTTCGTGTGCGTAACCTCCGGATGAAACTGAACGGCGTAGAAGCGTCGCGACTCGTCCATCATTCCGGCGATCGGGGTCGCCTCGCTGCTCGCCATCAGCGAGAACCCCGGCGGTAGCGCCGTCACCTTGTCGCCGTGGCTCATCCACACGTCGAGCAGGCCGTGCCCCTCAGCGTTCACGCTGTCCTGGATGCCGTCGAGGAGGCGCCCGTGGCCCCGCGCCCGCACCTGCGCATAGCCAAACTCGCGCACGCGGCCGCCTTCGACCCCTCCGCCGAGTTGCGCAGCCATCGTTTGCATGCCGTAGCAGATACCGAGCACCGGCACGCCCGCCGTCCAAACCGCCGCGGGCGCGCGCGGCGTGTCGCCCTCGGTCACGCTCTCGGGACCACCCGAGAGGATGATCCCCGCGGGCCTCGCCTGCGCTATTAACGCGTCCGAAACGTCGAACGGGTGAATCTCGCAGTACACGTTGAGCTCGCGCACGCGGCGCGCAATGAGCTGCGTGTACTGCGCACCGAAATCGAGGATCAGGATCGTCGCGTGCACCGTCGCCTCGCTACACCGAGCGCCCTGCGCCGCGCGGGGCGAAGTGCCGCCTTGCGAGCCAGAAGGCGACAAGCTGCAGCACCGCGCTCACGAAGAACGTCGCGCCGACGCGCCAGTCCGAGGGCGGAAGGTGGCTTACCTGCGCGAGCAGCGGGGTCCCGATCGCGGGCGCCACGACGAACATGATGCTGTTGATCGAGTTGAGCGCGCCCATCGTCACCCCCTGCTCGCTGGGATCGACGGCGTTCGAGACGATACTCTGCAGCGCGGGACCCGCGGCGAAGGACAGGAAGTTGCCCACGATCACCGCGTACATCATCCAGCCGTGCTGCGCCAGGCCGTAAAGAAGGTAGGCGATCGCGCCCACACCGACACCAGCCAGCGCCAGACGCACCTCGCCGAAGCGGCGCAGCAGAGGCCCGAGCAGGGCGCCTTGCACGAGAGTCGCGACCAACCCGACGCAGAACAGCGCGAACCCGTTCTCGCGCGGGCCCCAGCCGAAGCGAAAATGCGTGTACAGCACCCATGTGAATTGCAGCATCAGCTGCGCCATCACGATCAGCGCGAATACGATCACCAGGCTTCCGACCTCGCGATGGCGCGTCAGCGCAAGCAGGGCCGCGAATGGGTTTGCGCGCGCCAGGCTGAAAGGTGCCCGTCGCTCCCTGGGGAGAGACTCGGGGACGATGAGATATCCGTACGTTGCATTCAGCAGAGACAGCCCGGCAGCGGCATAGAACGGCAGCCGCAGATCGATGCTCCCGAGCAGGCCGCCGAGCATCGGCCCGAAGATGAACCCCAGCCCGAACGCCGCACCGATGAGCCCGAAGGCCCTCGCGCGCTGTTCGGTCGTGCTCACATCGGAGGCATAAGCATTCGCGACGGCAAAACTTGCCCCCGCCGCGCCGCCGACGATGCGGGCTGCCAGCATGAGGAGAAGCGAGGGCGCGAGCGCGAGCAGCAGGAAGTGCGTGCCGAGCCCGAGCAGCGACCAGAGCAGCAGCGGCCGGCGCCCGAAGCGGTCGGACAGCGCCCCGAGCAGCGGAGCGCAGAAGAACTGCATCAGACCATACGTCACCACCAGCGCGCCGTACCAGTACGACTGCAGTTCGCGGCTCGCGGTGAACTCGCCAACCAGCAACGGCAGCACGGGAAGCGCGATGCCGATGCCCAGCACGTCGATGAAGACGACGACGAAGATGAACGGCAGGGCCGCCCGGCGGCCGACCCTCGGCGCCTTCGGCGCAGGATCCCTAACGGTCGCCTTATTCATTCCACACGATAGTTCGGCGCCTCCTTCGTGATCTGCACGTCGTGCACGTGCGATTCGCGCATGCCCGCGGTGGTGATCTCGATGAATTCAGCGCGGGTGCGCATGGCCTCGATGGTGGGGCAACCGCAGTAGCCCATCGCTGCGCGCACGCCGCCCATGAGCTGGTGGATCACGGCGGCGAGCGCCCCCTTGTAAGGGACGCGCCCCTCGATGCCCTCGGGAACGAGCTTCTCCGACTGGTCCTCGCCTTCGCTGTCCTGGAAGTAGCGATCGCTCGAGCCGAGCTGCATGGCGCCGAGCGAGCCCATTCCGCGGTAGCTCTTGTACGAGCGGCCCTGGTAGAGCTCGATCTCTCCGGGGGATTCCTCGGTGCCGGCGAAGAGGCTGCCGAGCATCACACCCGAGGCGCCTGCGGCAATCGCCTTTGCGATGTCCCCGGAGTAGCGAATGCCGCCGTCCGCGATCAGCGGCACGTCGAGATTGGCCACGCCCTCCACGGCGCTCAGCACCGCGGAGATCTGCGGCACGCCGACTCCGGCGACGATGCGCGTAGTGCAGATCGAGCCCGGGCCGATGCCGACCTTGATCGCGTCGGCACCGTAATCGGCGAGCGCGCGCGCGCCGGCGGCAGTAGCAACGTTGCCGCCGACGACTTGCAGCTGCGGGTAAGCGCGCTTGATCGCCCGCACGCGCTCGAGCACACCCTGCGAGTGGCCGTGCGAAGTGTCGACGACGACCACGTCGACGCCGGCCGCGACAAGCGCTGCGACACGCTCCTCGCTGTCGCCGGTCGTGCCCACCGCAGCGCCGACGCGCAGGCGTCCAAGATCGTCCTTGCAGGCGAGCGGGTGCTCGGTCGACTTGAGAATGTCCTTGACCGTAATCAGCCCTTTGAGCTCGAGGCGGTCGTTGACGACCAGCACGCGCTCGAGGCGGTGCTGGTGCATGAGCGCCTTGGCGCGCTCGAGGTCCGTTCCCTCCGGTACCGTGACCAGCTTGTCGCCCTTCGTCATGATCGAAGCGACCGGCTGGTCCAGATTGGTCTCGAAGCGCAGATCGCGGTTGGTCACGATGCCGACGACTTTGCGGCGATCGACCACCGGGAGACCCGAGATCCTGTGTTGTTGCGTGAGCGCGAGCACTTCGCGCACCGACATCGTCGGCGGGATCGTTATCGGGTCCTTGACCACGCCGCTCTCGAAGCGCTTCACCTTCGCCACCTCGGCCGCCTGCGCCTTAGGCGGCATGTTCTTGTGCACGATGCCGAGACCTCCCTCCTGCGCGATGGCGATCGCGAGGCGAGCTTCGGTGACTGTGTCCATCGCCGCGGAGAGCAGCGGGATGTTGAGCGAGATGCTGCGGGTGAGGCGGGTCTGAAGGCTTACGTCGCGGGGAACGACTGAGGACTGGGCGGGGAGCAGCAGGACGTCGTCGAAAGTCAGCGCCTTCTGCACGACACGCATGGTGCCTTTCTCCTATGCGCAAAAGCGGATTATACGCGGGTCATGCCCCACGGTAAACGGCGAGCGAGCAAAGCACCGCATCTCGCGCTCGGTTTGACGCCATGCGGCCGTTGCATTACCTTTTGCGGCATGAGGAACCACGAAACGGCTTGTGCGCGCCTGCGGATGACGCTGCTTGCGGTCGCCTGCGTTGCGATCTGCGGCGCCGGCCCCGCAATCGGCGCCACTTACAAATGGACCGACGAGAACGGCCGCGTCGTTTACGGCGACACTCCGCCTCCGGGCGTCAAGGCCGAGCGGATCAACGTCGCCACGCCTCCCGCTGATCCGAACGCCGTGCGCGATATGGCCAACAAGGACGCGGAGATCAAGAAGCGTCAGCAGGATCGCGCCGACGAGGCCGCAAAAGAAGAGAAGTCTCGTGCGGATCAGAACCTCGTGCGCCGGCAGTGCCAGCAGGCCGCGGGGCGGCTCAAAACGATGCGCGACGGCGGAACGAACGTCTACGTCTTTGACGAGAAGGGGGAGAAGGTGCTTCTCGACGAAGCGGGGCGGCAAGCGGCGATCGCCCAGAACGAAAAGCTGATGCGCGACATCGGCTGCACGCCCGCGATCCAGTAGCAGCGGCCGGCGCTCGCCGGCTCAGCGCTTGTCCAGATTGGTCTGGTTTATCTTGACATCGGCCTTGGCCCGCAGGCTGCCCTCATAAGCGTTCAGCAGCTCGCGGCCCTGTTGCTCGCCCACGCGGTTGCTCACGGTGGCCAGCTTCGCGGCATCCGGCGCCGGGGGCGAAACGAGCCGCAGGACACGGTAGATCGAGTAGCCGCCACCTTCATTCGCGGCACCCGCATACACCGGCAGCTTGCTCGTGTCGGCCCGAAAGATCACCGTCAGGGCGCCGGGCGGGAACCCTGCCTGCGGCTGGTTGCGCGTGAGCACGATAGGTTTGCCGAAAGCGGTCCCGGCGTCCTTGCCTTCCTGCAGCAACGCGAGCTTCTCCTGGCCGGCCTTGTGGGCGAGATCGCTCGCCGCCTTGCGCTCGAGCTGGCGCCGAATCTCGGTCTGCACGTCGGCGAACGCGCGCGGGGCCGCGGGCTTGTACTCGACCACACGAGCGGCCATCAGCACGTTCGGCGCGATCTCGATCGCCTCGGTATTTCTCTTCGCCTGCAGCGACTCGGGGCTGAACACGGCCTGGACGAGCTTGGGGTTGTTCTGCCCCAGGGCCTGCACCTGCGCGCGCGTGAGGAGGTCCGTCGTTTGCACCGGCAGATTGAGTGCCTTCGCAACCGGCTGCAGCGAGTCGGCCTGCTCGTAGACCAGGTTCTGGAGCTGCTCGGCGGTTTCCGCGAACTTGCGCGTCGCCTTCTGCTTCTTTAGGTCCTGCTCGATCTCCTTCTTGACCTCGTCGAAGCTCTGCAGCTTGGCCGGCTCGATCGCGACCAGCTTGATGACATGCCAGCCGAAATCGGTCCGGACCGGGCCGGCTATCTCGCCCTGCTTCATCGAGAAGACGGCGTCCTCGAAAGGTTTGGGCATCGAACCGTCCCGTTCGACCATGCCCAGGTCGCCGCCCTGCCCCGCCGAGCCCGGATCCTGGGACGCGCTCTTCGCCAGCTCGGCGAACTGCGCCGGATTCTTCTTCGCCTGCGCCACGAGCTCCTCGGCGCGCTTCTTCGCCGCCGCCTGATCCGCTTCGCTGGCATCGGGCTTGACCGCTATCAGGATGTGCGAAGCCTGCCGCTGCTCCGGCTTACCGTAGCGCCGCGTGTTCTCGTCGTATTGCCGGCGCACCTCCGCGGCATCGACCGGGATCTGCGCGCCGAGCGTTTCCGGGCTTAGGGTCACGTACTCGAGCTTCACCTGCTCGGGAATCTGGAAGGCGCCGGCGTTCGCATCGTAGAACGCCTTGACCGCCGCGTCGTCGATCTTTACGTCTTTGAGGAACGCGTCGGGGTCGATCACCGCCGCAGCGACCTCGCGCTGTTGCTCCAGCAGGCCCAGGTAGCGCTCAACGTTGCTCCGCGCCACGATGTTGGCCCCCGCCACCGGTTCCTGCAGGGGCAAGAGCGCGAGCTGCTGGCGCAGGTCGTTCTCAAACTGACCGGTCGTCTTGTTCTGGCCCTGCAGCACCTGCTCGTAGCGCGTGTGGGAGAACTTGCCCTCGACCTGAAAGGCGGGAATCTCGCTGATGAACTGCGCGAGCTGCGCGTCGGTGACGCGGAAGCGGTCGCGCCGCGCCTGATCCTGCAGCAGCCGCTGGTTGATGAGCTGCTCGAGCACCGAATAGCGAACTTCGGGATCGTCGAAAACACTGGCGTCGAAGCTGGGCCCGACGACCTGCCGCATGCGATTTTGCTGGTCGCGCATCGTCTCTGCGAATTCCTGCTGCGTAATCGGTTGTCCCGATACGGTTGCAACCTCGGTCGCCTGGCTCACGCTGCGAAAATAGTAATCGACCCCGAAGAACGCGAAGGGAAGCGTGATCAGCGCCAGGATGATCTGGACCAGGCGCTTTTTACGGTGCAGGAAATCGTACATGGCCCGCGAGCCTCTTGTAATCGGCAGATCAAAAAAGGGCGAACTCGCGTTCGCCCTTTACGGTTAACTGGCGGAGTGGACGGGACTCGAACCCGCGACCCCCGGCGTGACAGGCCGGTATTCTAACCAGCTGAACTACCACTCCTGGATCCGGACCGGCCGCTGTTGGTGGGTGCTGAGAGGCTCGAACTCCCGACATTCGCCTTGTAAGGGCGACGCTCTACCAACTGAGCTAAGCACCCGCGCTTCGCTCTGCCGGGCGAAATTGGCTAGTTTACCGAATCCTTGAGCTCTTTTCCAGCACGAAACTTGGGCACTTTGGCTGCCTTGATCTTGATCGCGGCGCCGGTGCGCGGGTTGCGTCCCTGGCGCGCGCTTCGCTTGCCGACGTAGAAGGAGCCAAAGCCCACGAGCGTCACCAGCTCGCCCTTCTTGAGCGAGGCTCTGATCGAGTTCACCGTCGCGTCGAGCGCGCGTCCGGCCGCCGCCTTGGAAATGTCGGCATGCTTGGCGATTGCATCGATCAGTTCGGCCTTGTTCACGATGGGCACCTGCTGAAGGTTAGGAGGCGATGCGGCGGGACGTGCGAGCGTACTTTATAGCGCTCGCCAAATCGACGTGTCAAGCGTGCCCGCGCGCTGTCGCGCGCGGGCACGTGTCACTCAATGCTTGATGACAGCTGCGGGCTCATCCTTCGGTGACGGGACGGCTGCCGATTCGCCGGCCTGCCCCGCGGCTTCCTGCAGCGGCACCGGCTGACGCTCGAGCGCCAGCTCGAGCACCTGCTCGATCCAGCGCACCGGATGGATGTCCAGGCGATTCTTAATCTCGTCGGAGATCTCCGTGAGGTCCTTCACATTCTCTTCCGGGATCAGCACCTGCTTGATCCCACCGCGACCCGCGGCGAGCAGCTTCTCCTTCAGCCCTCCGATCGGAAGGACCTCGCCGCGAAGCGTGATCTCCCCGGTCATCGCCACGTCGGCGCGCACCGGAATCCCGGTGAGGATGGACACCATCGCGGTACAGATCGCCGTTCCTGCGCTCGGTCCGTCCTTGGGTGTGGCGCCCTCTGGAAGGTGGATATGCAGGTCCGTCTTCTGATAGAAGTCGGCCGCGATGCCGAGCTGCTTCGAGCGATGGCGAACGACGGAGAGCGCCGCCTGGATCGACTCCTGCATCACGTCGCCAAGCTTGCCCGTGGTCGTGGTTTTCCCTTTGCCCGGCAGCGATACTGCTTCTATCGTCAGCAGGTCCCCGCCCACCTCGGTCCACGCGAGCCCCGTCACCTGCCCGATCTGGTTCTTCTTCTCGGCGATGCCATAGGTGAACTTGCGCACCCCGAGGTACTTGTCGAGGTTCTTCGCATTGACCTCGACGGGACCCTTCGCCGCGCGCGGCTTGCCCTCGCTTTGCCTGAGCAGCAGGTCCTTGACGACCTTGCGGCAAATCTTGGAGATCTCGCGCTCGAGAGCGCGCACGCCCGCCTCGCGCGTGTAGTAGCGGGTGATGTCGCGCAGCCCCGATTCGGCCAGGTGCAGCTCATTCTCCTTGATGCCGTTCTGCTTCATCTGCTTGGGCAGCAGATACTGCTTGGCGATCGCAATCTTCTCGTTCTCCGTATAACCGGAGAGCCGGATGACTTCCATCCGGTCCAGCAACGGCGGGGGAATGTTCAGTGTATTCGCCGTGGCGACAAACATCACGTCGGAAAGGTCGTACTCGACCTCGACGTAGTGATCCATGAAGGTGTGGTTCTGCTCGGGGTCGAGCACCTCCAGCAGCGCCGAAGACGGATCGCCGCGGAAGTCCATGCCCATCTTGTCGACCTCGTCGAGCAGGAACAGCGGGTTGCGCACCCCGACCTTGCTCATCTGCTGCAGGATCTTGCCCGGCATCGACCCGATGTAGGTGCGCCGGTGGCCGCGGATCTCCGCTTCATCTCGCACACCGCCGAGCGACATGCGCACGAACTTGCGATTGGTCGCCCGTCCGATCGACTGTCCGAGCGAGGTCTTGCCCACGCCGGGTGCACCCACGAGGCACAGGATCGGTGCCTTCAGCCGGTCGACCCGCTGCTGAACGGCGAGGTATTCAACGATGCGCTCCTTTACCTTTTCCAGGCCATAGTGATCAGCGTCGAGGACCTTGACCGCGTTGGCGAGGTCCTTGTTGATCTTGCTCTTCTTCCGCCACGGCAGGCCGAGAAGCGTGTCGATGTAGTTGCGAACGACCGTGGCCTCGGCGGACATCGGCGACATCATGCGCAGCTTCTTGAGTTCGGCCATCGCCTTGGCTTCCGCCTCCTTCGACATTTTGGCGGCCTTGATCTTCTTCTCGGTCTCGTCGAGGTCCGCATTGTCGTCGCCCTCGCCAAGCTCCTTCTGGATCGCCTTGACCTGCTCGTTCAGGTAGTACTCGCGCTGGCTCTTCTCCATCTGCCGCTTCACGCGGCCGCGGATGCGCTTCTCGACCTGGAGGATGTCGACCTCGCCTTCGAGGAGGCCAAGCAGGTGCTCGAGCCGCTTGCCTACTTCCTGCATCTCGAGGATCTCCTGCTTCTGCTCGAGCTTGAGCGGCAAATGCGCCGCGATCGCGTCGGCGAGCCGCCCGCCGTCGTCGATGCCAGACATCGACGTCAGTATCTCCGGCGGGATTTTCTTGTTCAGCTTCACGTACTGATCGAATTGGGTGAGCAGCGCGCGCCGCATCGCCTCGATCTCGTGCGTCGCCCCTTCTCCACCGGTGATTAGGGCAGCCTCGGCCGAGAGGTGCTCGCCCGACTCGTCGACCCGCAGGATCCGCGCCCGCTGCGTGCCCTCCACCAGCACCTTGACCGTGCCATCGGGGAGCTTCAGCATCTGCAGCACCGTGGCCACACTGCCGATGTGGTAAAGGTCCTCGGCCGCAGGATCGTCCTTCGCGGCGGACTTCTGTGCAACGAGCAGGATGTGCTTGCCTGACTCCATCGCCACATCGAGCGCCTTGATCGATTTCGGGCGCCCGACAAACAGCGGGATCACCATGTGCGGAAATACGACGACGTCGCGCAGCGGCAGCAGCGGGAATGTCGTCACGTCGGGGGACTTGCTGAGATCGGTGGCCATGAGGGTTGCGTAGGTCTCTAGATAAGGGCGTCATACGTGAAGATGGGGGTGCCCCCCGGCGTTTCAAGCCGGCAGGCAGCCTTCACAGGCACCCCTGGCGTCAGGAGTGCGCGGCAGCCACCTTGGGCTGCTCGGCGAACATCAGAAGCGGCTTGCCGTCGTTGGTGATCGTGGTTTCGTCCACGATGACGCGCGACAGGTTGGTCTGCGACGGCAGGTCGTACATGACATCGAGCAGTACCTGCTCGAGAATGGAACGCAAGCCCCTCGCGCCGGTCTTGCGGGCGAGGGCGCGGCTCGCGATGGCGCGCAGCGCAGGCTCGCGGACCTCCAGCTCGACGCCTTCGATGCGGAAGATCTTGTGATATTGCTTGATGAGCGCGTTCTTCGGCTCGACCAGTATCTGGATCAGCGCCGCTTCATCGAGCTCCTCAAGCGTTGCAACCACCGGCAGGCGGCCGACGAACTCCGGAATCAACCCGAACTTGATCAGGTCCTCCGGCTCGGTCTCGCGCAGAAGAATGCTGATGTCGCGCCGGTCGTCAGGGCTCGACACCTCGGCGCCGAAACCGATCCCGGTCTTCGCCGTGCGCTGGCGGATGATCTTCTCCAAGCCGTCGAAGGCACCGCCGCAGACGAACAGGATGTTGGTCGTGTCGACCTGGACAAACTCCTGATTCGGGTGCTTGCGGCCACCCTGAGGCGGGACCGAGGCGATCGTCCCCTCGATCAGCTTGAGCAGCGCCTGCTGCACACCCTCGCCCGACACGTCGCGAGTGATCGACGGGTTATCGCTCTTGCGCGAGATCTTGTCGATCTCGTCGATGTAAACGATACCCCGCTGCGCCTTGTCGATGTCGTAGTCGCACTTCTGCAGCAGCTTCTGGATGATGTTCTCGACGTCCTCGCCGACGTATCCCGCTTCGGTCAGCGTCGTTGCGTCGGCGATCACGAAGGGCACGTCGAGGAGCCGGGCCAGCGTCTGCGCGAGCAGCGTCTTGCCGGAGCCCGTGGGCCCAATGAGCAGGATATTGCTCTTCGCGAGCTCGACGTCGTCCTCTTTGACGCTGCTGTCGAGGCGCTTGTAGTGGTTGTAGACCGCAACCGAGAGGATCTTCTTGGCAAGGTCCTGGCCGATCACGTACTGATCGAGGATCTGGCGGATCTCGTGCGGCGTCGGGAGCTTGCTCTTGTCCGGCCGCGTGGTATCGGCAGTGCTGCCTTCCTCGCGGATGATGTCGTTGCAGAGCTCGATGCACTCGTCGCAGATGAACACCGAGGGGCCGGCAATAAGCTTCCTCACCTCGTGCTGGCTCTTGCCGCAGAAGGACCAGTAGAGGAGCTTGTCGCCCGCCGTTTTGTCCGCCATTCACCTACCTTCAAGGCCCGGGGCACCCCCGAGGCTCAAATACACTTTACAGGCCCTAAGCCCGGCTCTGCAAGACTTTGTCGATCAAACCGTACTCCAGCGCCTCCTGGGCGGTGAGGAAATTGTCACGGTCGGTGTCCCGCTCGATCTGCTCGATCGGCTTGCCGGTGTGCTGGGCGAACAGCCGATTGAGCCGCTCCCGCAGCGACAGGATGTACTTGGCATGAATCGCGACGTCCGAGGCCTGGCCCTGGAAGCCGCCCAGCGGCTGGTGGATGAGCACGGTGGAGTTGGGCAGCGCGAAGCGCTTCCCCTTCGCCCCGGCCGCGAGCAGGAAGGCGCCCATGCTGGCCGCCATGCCCACACAAAGCGTCGACACGTCGGGCTTGATGAACTGCATCGTGTCGTAGATCGCGAGACCGGCGGGGATCGAGCCGCCAGGCGAGGTGATGTAGAAGTTGATGTCCTTGTCGGGGTTCTCCGATTCGAGAAACAGCATCTGCGCCACGACGAGATTGGCCGTGGCCTCGTCGACCGGACCAACCAGGAAGACGACGCGCTCCTTCAGCAGCCGCGAGTAGATGTCATAGGCGCGTTCGCCGCGCCCGCTCTGCTCGATGACCATCGGGATCAGGCCCAGGCCCCGGGGTTCTTCGTTGCGCTTATGGCTCATGTTCGCTCGCCAGATGGTTGCCCGGTATCAAGCCGCGCCGGGCACGGTCGCGGGACCGCTCGTCGGCTCCATCAGAGCCGAGAACGGGGTCGGACGATCCTGCACCCGGGCCCGCGCAAGCACCCAGTCGATCACGTTGCGTTCGACGGCCCGCACTTCGTAATCGTTCAGTCGCTCCGGCTGCTCGTAGTGCCAGCGAATGACTGCGTCCGGCTGCTCGAAGCTTTGCGCCGCTTCCTCGACCAGCGCGCGGATCTGCTCAGGCTTGGCCTGCAGCTCGTGCAGACGGACGAGCTCGTTCAGGATCAGGCTGAAGGCTACACGCTCCTCGGCCTGAGGCCGAAACATGTCCACGTTGAGCTCCACGTCCTCGATCTTGATGCCGCGGTTCTTAAGCTCCGCACTTGCCCGTTCGAGCAGGCTCTGAGCCTCCATCTCGATCAGCGACTTCGGGACCACGGTCTGACAGGTCGCCTGGAGCGCCTTCATCACCTGGTCCTTCAGGACGCCTTCGATCTTGCGCGTAAGCTCGACGTCCAGATTGCCGGCAATCTCGGAGCGCAACTCGTCGAGGCTGCCGCTCGCGATCCCGAAGTTGCGGGCGAACTCCTCATCGACCGGAGGCAGCTGCGGCTCGCTCACTGCCTTCACGCTGAGCACGAATTGGGCTGTCTTGCCCGCCACTTCCCGCCCGTGATAGTCACTCGGGAATTGCAGAGGGAAGGTCTTGCTTTCGCCGGCGCTCATGCCGGTCAGCGCGGTCTCGAACGGCGGCAGCATCTTGCCTTCGCCCAGGTTGATCGCGAAATCACGAGCCTGTCCGCCCTGGAACTCGACGCCGTCGATCGTGCCCGTGAAATCGACAACGGCCTGGTCGCCTGTCCGCGCGGGCCGCAACACGGGCTCGTAGCGCGCGCGCTGTCTGCGCAGGATCTCGATCGTGTGCTCGACGTCCTCGGGGCCGACCTTTGCAACGGGACGCTCGATGGTGACCGCCGAGAGGTCGCCGATCTTGATTTCCGGGTAGACCTCGAATACCGCGGAAAACGCAAATTCGTCCCCTGCGGCATCGGGCTTGGCCTCGATCCGGGGATAGCCCGCCACGCGCAGGTTCTGCGTGCGGATCGCATCGTTCAGGCTCGCCTGCACCGTGTCGGTGATGACGTCGGAGCGAACCTGCGGGCCGTATTGTTGCGCCACCATCTTGAGCGGGACTTTGCCGGGCCTGAACCCGGCGATCTTCACCGTCTTGGCGAGCTGCTCCAGGCGCTTCTGCACCTCGCCCTCGATCTGCTCCTTTGGCACCGCGACGTGCAGGCGCCGCTCCAGCTGACCGAGCGTTTCCAGAGTCATTTGCATGCGTTGAGATTCCTTGCTATGGTGCTGCGCCGTTTCGCTCATTGCGTTGTGATGTGCGTTGGTGCGAAAGGAGAGACTCGAACTCTCACGCCTTTCGGCTCCGGCTCCTAAGGCCGGTGCGTCTACCAATTCCGCCACTTTCGCAGCCGGTTCCGCCAAACAAAACAGTATAGCCCAAACCCGGGGCCCGCACCAACAAAACGCGAGGCAGAAGCGGCCTTTGGCATTCGTTTTTGGTACGCAATTCGGCGAAACCAATGTCGGTAGCCCATTACGAGAACTTTCCGGTCGCGTCGCGCCTGGTGCCCGCGCCGCTGCGTCCCGCGGTGCTGGCAATCTACGAATTCGCACGCACCGCCGACGACATCGCCGACGAGGGCAACGACTCGCCGGAGACACGCCTCGCGCGGCTTGACGCCTACGCCCGGCAAATCGAGCGCATCGAGTGCGGCGAGGTGCCAACCGAGGCGCCATTCGACGCGCTCGCCGCGGCCGTGCGCCGCCACGCCCTGCCGCTGGCTCCCCTGCGCGACCTGCTCTCCGCGTTTCGCCAGGACGTCTTCAAGACGCGCTACGCGAGCTTCGCCGAGCTGCTCGATTACTGCAGCCGCTCGGCAAATCCGATCGGCCGGCTCATGCTCCATCTGTTCGGCGTAACCGACGCCGAGAGCGCTGGTCACGCCGACGCGATATGCAGCGGCTTGCAACTTGCGAATTTCTGGCAGGACATCGAAGCCGACCGGCGGCGGCACCGCGTCTACCTCCCCGCTGAAGACCTCGCCCGATTCGAGGTCGATGAAGCGCAGATCGCCGCCGGCGTCTGCGACGCCCGCTGGACTCGGCTGCTCGCCTTCGAGGTCGAGCGGGCACGCGACCTGCTGCTCTCGGGCTGGCCGCTGGTGCACACGTTGCGCCTGCGCCTGGCGCTCGAGTTAAAGCTCGTCATCGCCGGCGGTTTGCGCATTCTCGATGCGATCGACACGGCGCGCGGAGACGTGTTCCGCCGCCGCCCGCAACTGCGCCGTCGCGACTGGATCGCGATGATGCCCGTCCTCGTCCGCCGATGAGCCCGGAAGTCTATTGCGAGGAAAAGGCCGCGGGAAGCGGGTCGAGCTTCTATCACGCGTTCCGCTTTCTGCCGCTCGAGCGCCGGCGAGCGACCATCGCACTCTATGCGTTCTGCCGCGAGGTCGACGACGTCGTCGACGAGGTCGCCGATGTCGGTCTCGCCCACATCAAGCTCGCCTGGTGGCGCGGCGAGATCGCCGCGGTCTTCTCGGGCCGGCCGCAGCATCCGGTCGCGCTGGCGCTTCAAGGCGCGGTGAAGCCGTTCGGTCTCCCCGAGGAGCATTTTCAGTCGATCATCGATGGCATGGAGATGGATCTGCGGCAGACCCGCTACCTCGACTTCGCGACACTCGAGAGCTACTGCCATCACGTGGCGGGCGTGGTCGGACTACTGTCGGCCGAGATTTTCGGCTACGGGGATCCGCGCACCCGGGACTACGCCCGCGATCTCGGCATCGCATTTCAGCTCACCAACATCATCCGCGACGTCGGCGAAGACGCTTCCCGTGGACGCGTCTACCTGCCGCAGGACGAGCTCGCCAGCTTCGGCGTTACCGACGCCGACCTGTTTCAGCGTCGAACGACGCCGGGCTTCGAGGCACTGATGGAGCACCAGGTCGCCCGTGCCCGCTCGTGGTATGCCCGCTCGCTAGCCGCGTTGCCCCGAGCCGATCGACGCGCGCAGCGACCGGGGCTGATCATGGCCGCGATCTACCGCCGGCTGCTGGACGAGATCGAGCGCGACGGGTTTCGCGTGCTCGACCGGCGTGTGGTGCTTACGCCGCTCACGAAGGCGTGGCTCGCGTGGAAGACCTCCTGGTCGTACTGACGCCGAGATGAGCGCAGAGCGCATCGCGGTCGTCGGCGGCGGCTGGTGCGGTCTTGCCGCCGCGGTCACGCTCGCCGGCGCCGGGCGCGCCGTGACGGTCTTCGAGGCCGCTTCGGCGCTCGGAGGACGCGCGCGGCGAGTCGAGCTGCGCGAAGCGGTCGTGGACAACGGCCAGCACATCCTCCTCGGAGCCTACGAGCAGACGCTCGCCCTGCTGCGAACGGTTCATGGGACGCGCGCCGAGAGCGATCTCTTTGAGCGCTGCCGCCTACATCTCGAGGAACCCGGCGTGTTCCGCCTGCGCGTGCCACCGCTGCCCGCGCCGTGGCACGCGCTGACCGCGCTGCTGACGATGCGCGGCCCGACCCGGCGCGAGCGCCTCGCCACGGTCGCTTTCGCGCGACGGCTGCGGCGCCTGCGCTTCCAGTGCTCGGAGCAGCTCAGCGTGGCCGCGGTGCTCGCCGACCAGCCGGTGAGCGTCATCAGCGAATTGTGGGAGCCGCTTTGCCTGTCGGCGCTCAATACGCCGCCCGAACGCGCTTCGGCGCGAATCTTTCTCAATCTCTTGAAGCGGGTCTTCGCGGGGCGCGCCCGCGATTGTGACCTTCTGCTGCCGCGCGTCGATCTAGGCGCGCTCTTCCCCGAAGCCGCAGCGCGCTATGTCGGCGCCCGCGGCGGCGAGATCCGCGTCGGACGCCGCGTCGGCGAGCTTGCCCTGCTCGCGGACGGCATCGGTGTGACGAGCGGCAACGAGCCGGAGCATTTCGCAGCTGCGCTCGTCGCAGTGGCTCCGCATCAGCTCGGCGCGCTGCTTGGTGACACGAGCGCGGCAAAGGGTGGCGCGAGCCTCGCCTGCGCCCAGGTTGCCCGCTTCGCCTACGAGCCCATCGTGACCGCGTATCTCGGCTATCCTCGCGCCCTTACGTTCGGACAGCCGCTGCTCAAGCTCGACGGCAACCCGGCGCAATGGGTTTTCGACCGCGGGCGGCTGGGCGGTGCGCCTGGCCTCGCCGCCGCGGTGATCAGCGCCGACACCGGCGCGGCAAGTCTCGCGCACGCGGACCTCGTGCGTGCGATCGATGCGCAACTGCGGCGCACCATCCCTGATCTCCCCGCGCCGGCCTGGTCGCAGGTGATCGCCGAGCAACGCGCGACTTTTGCCTGCACGCCCGGGCTGGAGCGCCCCGCGGCGGGCGCGATTGCGCCCCGTCTGTACCTCGCGGGCGACTATACGGATGCAGAGCTGCCGGCCACGCTGGAGGCCGCCACGCGAAGCGGCGTGGCAGCCGCGCGGCGAATGCTGGCGGCGCGGCACTAGTTACAGCGCCTTTGCGCGCTCGCGCAGGACGAACTTCTGGATCTTGCCCGTCGAGGTCTTCGGAAGCGGCCCGAAGATCACGGTACGCGGTGCCTTGAAGCGCGCTATATGGGCGCAGCACCACGCAATGACCTCCTCGGCGGCGAGCGAGCCCGCGTCGGGCTTGAGCGTTACAAAGGCGCAGGGGGTCTCCCCCCATTTCGGATCCGGCCGCGCAACCACCGCCGCTTCCATGACCTGCGGATGACGGTACAGGCACTCCTCGACCTCGAGCGAGCTGATGTTCTCGCCTCCCGAGATGATGATGTCCTTGGAGCGGTCTCTGATCTCGATGTAGTTGTCCGGATGCCAGACCGCAAGGTCGCCCGTGTGATACCAGCCCTCGCGAAACGCGGTTGCCGTCGCGGCATCGTTGCCGAGGTAGCCCTTCATCAAGGTGTTGCCCCGAAGCATTACCTCGCCGAGCGTCTTTCCATCCTTGGGAACGCGGACGTGCGTTTGCGGGTCGGCCACGATCAGGCCGGCGAGCGCGGGCATCGGCACGCCCTGCCGGGCCATCCGCAGGGCACGATCCGGGAGCGCCATGCCGCGCCAGGCCTCCTGCGGCGCGCAGAGCGAGGCCGGACCGTACGATTCGGTGAGCCCATAGAGATGCGTTACGCGGAAGCCCATCCGTTCCATCGCCTCGATGACGGCCGAGGGAGGTGCGGCGCCGCCCGTAGCGACTTCGACGACATGGTTGAAGACGATCTTCGCCGACTCAGGCGCGTGCACGAGCATGTTGAGCACGATCGGCGCACCGCAAAGATGCGTGACCCTATGGTCGCGGATCGCCGGAAAGATCAGGGCCGGATCCACGCGGCGCAGGCACACGTGGGTCGCGCCTGCGGCCGTCACCGCCCAGGTGTAGGTCCAGCCGCAGCAGTGGAACATGGGGAGCGTCCACAGGTACACGCTGTCGGGCTTCAGTCCGAAGGCGAGCGCGTTGGCCAACGCATTGAGGTAAGCGCCGCGGTGATGATAGACGACGCCCTTGGGGTCGCCGGTGGTACCCGACGTGTATAGGAGCGCGAGCGCATCCCACTCGTCGCTCGGTCCGGGCCAAGCGAATGCCGGGTCGCCTTCGGCGAGCAGCGCCTCGTACGAAAGCGACCCGAGCTTCTCGCCGGGAGGACTTTGGGGGTCCTCGATGTCGATCACGAGCGGCGGCCGCGGGAGGCCCGCGAGCGCGGGCTTGACGACACGTGCGAACTCGACGTCGGTGATGAGCACCTTCGCGTCGCCGTGCGCGAGACAGAAGGCGATCGTCCGCGCGTCGAGACGGTAGTTCAGGGGATTGAGCACGGCGCCGACCGCGGGCACCGCGTAGTGCGCCTCGAGCAACGCCGGAACGTTGGGGGCCAGCACGGCCACGGTGTCGCCCGGTCGAATGCCTCGCGAAGCGAGCGCGTGCGCGAGTCGTCGGCAGCGGCGTTCGAACTCGCCGTAGCTGTAGGCGAGATCGCCGTGGCGCACGGCGATCTTGTCGGGCCAGATGAGGGCGCTGCGCTCCAGGAACTGCACCGGTGAGAGCGCGACGAAGTTCGCCGCGTTCTTGGCCAGCCTGGCGAACGAGGCACGCTCGGTCATCGCGTCGCCCTATTCCGCGTCGGTCCGGTCGCCGGGACCGAGCGCGCGCTGCATCAGGACGACGTCCAGCCAGCGCTCGAATTTGCGGCCCACGCTCTGCAGGAGTCCGACCTGACGAAAGCCGAAGCTTGCGTGCAGCCGGATCGACGCCGCGTTGGCGGAATCGCCGATCACCGCGATCATCTGTCTCGCTCCAGCCGTCTCCGAAGCGTCGATCAGCGCGCCAAGCAGAGCGCGGCCGATGCCGCGGCCACGCGTTTCGCTTTCGACATAGACCGAGTCCTCCACCGTGAAGCGATACGCCGGTCGCGGCCGATAGACGCCCGCATACGCGTAGCCGACAACTCGACCGGCGGAGACCGCGACGAGATACGGCCACCCCTCCTCGACGACGTCGCGCCAGCGCCGGGCCATCTCGGCTTCGTCCGGAGCCTGCAGCTCGAAACTGGCGGTGCCCGTTCGCACGTGCAGCGCGTAGATCGCCGTGACGGCCGCGAGGTCGTCTTCCCGCGCCGTGCGCAGCGCGATCTCCGCGGCTTGCCTGCTCATCGCCTGGAACGCCGCGCGCTCCCCGGACGATCGCGCAGCAGGCGCTGCTTCTCCCGGTTCCATTCGCGCTCCCGTACCGCGGCGCGCTTGTCGTACTGTTTCTTGCCGCGCGCGAGCCCGATCTCGAGTTTGATGCGCCCCTTGCTGAAATGCAGGTCGAGCGGCGTCAGGGTGTACCCGGCGCGCTCGACCTTCCCGATAAGGCGGTTTATCTCCGTCCGATGCAGGAGCAGCTTGCGCGTGCGCGTGGCATCCGGGCGAATGTGCGTCGAAGCTGTAGGCAGCGGCGTGACGTGCGCCCCGAGCAGAACGATTTCGCCGCCCTTGACGACGACGTAGGCTTCCTTGAGCTGGGCGCGTCCGGCGCGGATCGCCTTCACTTCCCAGCCTTCGAGCGCGAGCCCGGCTTCGAGCTTCTCCTCGATGAAGTAGTCGTGATAGGCTTTTCTGTTCTCGACGATGCTCATCGCCGCGATCCAATCCTTGCGTTCGTATTGTAGCGGCACCACGCCATGCCCACGATCGCCGTGACCGTCGTGTATGCGCTGCCCGATCGTGCGACCGAGGTCGCGCTCGAGCTGCCCGCGGGAGCCACGGTGGCCGATGCGATCGCGCGCTCGCGCATTGCCGAGCGACACCCGGAAGCGGCGCTCGAGCACGCTCCGACGGGAATCTTCGGCAAGCGCGTCGGGCGCGAAGAGGCGCTGGCGAACGGCGATCGCGTGGAGCTCTACCGTCCTCTTCGGGCGGACCCCAAAACCGCCCGCCGTCGCCGTGCAAGCGCCCGCGACGCGCGCTGAGTGCCTACTGCCGCGCCCCCCGCTGGCGCAACGCCTTCTCGATGTCGTAGAACCCGCCGCGCTGCGCCCAGACGAGGGCCGTTGCGCCACTCTGGTTGCGGCGGTTCACGTCCGCGCCGCGCGCGAGCAGAAGGGCGACCGCCTCGGTGTGACCGCCGCGCGCGGCCATCATCAGCGCGGTTGTCCCATTGGGCGATTCGGCGTCGACCTCGGCTCCAACCTCGAGCAGGTAGCGCATGACATCGACGTGCCCATTGCTCGCCGCATAGATCAGCGGCGACCAGCCGGGCGGGTTGACCTCGGCACCCCGGGTAAAGAGTTTCTTCACCACGACTAGATGGCCGTTCAGCGCCGCGACCATGATCGGTCGGTCGCCATAGCGATTCTGAGCGTCCACCTTGGCGCCTGCGGCAAGCAGGAAGTCGACGGTCCGCTCCCAGCCGGCACGCGCCGCCACGAGCAGCACCGGATCGCCATTGGGATCCACCGTGTTCGCATCCATCCCGCGTGCAAGCATCGCTTGCACGTCGTCGCTGCGATCGGTCGCGACGGCTTGGACGAAGCGCTCGTAAAGACCCTGCGGAGGCGTAGCGGCGGCCGCGCCGAACGATACCAGGGCGCAAAGCAGATACGCCAAGGACCTTCCGAGCGGCTTATTGCGCATTGGCGTCGATCCGGAAGAGCCGGAAGAAATTCGCCGAAGTCGTAGCCGCGATCTCCTCAGGCGTGACAGCACGCAGTCGCGCGATTTCCTCCGCGACATAGCGCACGTAGGCCGGCTCGTTGGTCTTGCCGCGGTACGGCACCGGAGCGAGATAGGGCGCGTCGGTCTCGATCAGCAGGCGCTCGAGCGGAACGCGGCGCGCCACGTCCCGCACGGCTTCAGCATTCTTGAACGTGACGATACCCGAAAAGGAGATGTGAAAACCCTGCTCGAGAGCGTCCTGCGCCATCTCCCAGCTCTCGGTAAAACAGTGCATCACCCCACCCGCCTCCCCGGCGCGCTCCGCGCGCATCACGGCAAGGGTGTCCTCGCGCGCGGCGCGCGTGTGAATCACGAGCGGTTTGCCGCAGGCGCGGGCGGCGCGAATATGGGTGCGGAAGCGCTCCCGCTGCCACTCGAGATCGCCACCCAACCGGTAGTAATCGAGCCCGGTCTCGCCGATCGCCACGACCTTCGGACGCCCTGCCAGGGCGACCAGCTCGTCGACGGTCGGCTCGCGCGTCTGCTGAGCGTCGGGATGAACGCCGACGCTGGCATAGAGCTGATCATGCGCGGCGGCGATCCCAAGCACCGCGGGCAGTTCCGAGAGATTCACGGCGATGCAGAGCGCGTGCGTGACGCGGTTGGCCGCCATTGCGTCGAGCACATCGGGCAAACGCCCGGCGAGCTCCGGAAAGTCGAGGTGGCAGTGGGAATCAACGAACACTGGGTGTCCAAAAAACATTGCCGCGTTCAAACGCGGCAATTTGTGCCGTCACGCAACGCGTGACGCACTAACTACATCGTATGCGTGGGTCGATTCGATGCCAGCGCTTCGCCCAGCATCTTCTCGATCTGCGCGCGCGCCGAGGCACCGGTTTCGTCGTTCGTGAACTGCACCCCTATGCCCGGAGTCCGGTTGCCCTGGACTCCGTCGGGCGTGATCCACACAACCTTGCCCTGCACGGCGATGCGCTGGGGATCGTCCATGAGCGACAGCAGCATGAACACTTCCTCGCCGAGCGCGTACTGACGATTGGTGGGGATGAAGATCCCCCCGCCTTTCAGGAAGGGCATGTACGCAGCGTAAAGGGCGGCTTTCTCCCGGATGTTGAGCGAAAGCACCCCCGGCCTCGACACTGTCGAGCTGCCGTTGAAGCGTTCGCCGTTGCCGCTACCCGCCATCTTCGTTCGTGAAGAGTCCCTGATACTCGAACAACATTGCTTCGGCGACGAGCCGCGGCGTCAACGGATGGCCGAGCAGCCCGCGCTGCCGGAGCAGCATTTGATAATAGCGGAACAGCGATAGCCGCGCCACCTGACGGCCCAGCTGCGCCAGCGCGCCCGCACGGTCGGGATGAAACCTGGGCGGGCCATCGTTCATGCTCGTCGCGAGATCCGCGACCCAGGTCGTCAGCCAGTAGACTACATCGGCAAGCACGGCCTTTCTCTCGTCTTTGCGGTAGCCGTCGATGCGCCCACCCAATGTCACCGGTGAGAAGCGATGCGGGCGGGAGAGCGCGTCGATCAGGAACTCCCGCTCGCGCTGCACGGCGGGATCGGCCAACGCCGCGGCCAGCAGTGGCGCTCCACCTCCTTGCGCGAGCAACAGGTCCGGCTGCGCCACACCCTGCTGCGCGAGCCACGCCATGGCCACCGCCGGCTCAGGCCGCGGCGCGAGGAAACGCAGGCAGCGGCTGACGAGCGTTGCGCGAAGGCGGCCCGGCTGGTGGGACACGAGCATGAGATAGGTCGCGGGCGGCGGTTCCTCGAGCGTCTTGAGCAGGGCGTTCGCGGCCGCTGCATTCAGGCGCTCGGCCGGGATGATGATCGCGACCTTGGCTCCTTGGCGATGCGCAGAGAGCTGCGTGAAGTCGATCAGCTCGCGAATGCGATCGACGACGATCTCCTCCACCGGAGTCTCATTGCCGTCCTCGTCGCGCTCGATTGGCTCGACCACGCGCAGGTCGGGGTGCGCGCCAGCGTCGACGTAGCCGCAGCTCGGGCAACGACCGCATGGTGCACCATCGCTTGAGGGCGACTCGCACAGCAGCGCCCGCGCGAAGTGCAGCGCTAGAGCGCGCTTGCCGATGCCACGCGGCCCTTCCAGCAGCAGCGCGTGCGGCCAGCGGGCGCGGGCGGCGAGCGCCGCTGCTGCCGCGTCGCGCTGCCAGGGAAGAAGCTCGGTCACAGCAGCGCCACGACCGCCGCCAGCTCGCGTTCGACCGCCTCGCGCGGCACTGTCGCGTCGATTACGCGGTAGCGCTGCGGATCGGCGCGAGCGCGCTCGAGATAGACCGCGCGCACTCGCTCGAAGAACTCGGCATCCTGACGCTCGAACTTGTCGAGCGCGCGGCCGTCGCTGAGCCGCGCACGCGCTATCTGCGCGGGCACGTCGAAGACGATGGTCAGGTCCGGTCGGAATTCGCCGAGTGTGTCACGCTCGAGTGCGGCGATCGTCTCCCGCGACACGCCGTGGCCGCCGCCCTGATAAGCGTAGGTCGCGTCGGTGAAGCGATCACAGAGGACCCAGGTCCCGGCGTCGAGCCGCGGCCAGATTTCACGCTCGCAATGTTCGCGGCGCGCCGCGAACATCAGCAGCGTCTCTGCGAGCTTCGCCATGGGCTCCTTCAGAAGCAACTCGCGCAACCGCTCGCCGAGAGGCGTTCCGCCCGGTTCGCGCGTGACCCACACGCTGTGGCCACCGCGCTCGAGCAGCCTCTGCAACGCCGGCAGGTGGGTGCTCTTGCCCGCGCCGTCGATGCCTTCGAGCGTGATGAAGCGGCCGCGCTGCGGCTTGGCTGCTGGCGTCAAGTGAGGTGTGGCCGAACGTAGCGCACCGGTGGCAACGTCACTGGCCGGCGCGCTGGTATTTTGCCACGGCCCGATCGTGATCGGCGAGGCTCGTAGAGAACTCGCTCGAGCCGTCGCCGCGGGCGACGAAATACAGATACGGCGTCGGCGGCGGATGCAGGACCGCGTCGATCGACGCCTGACTCGGGAGCGCGATTGGCGTAGGCGGCAGGCCCTCGCGCGTGTAGGTGTTGAACGGCTGGTCGCGATCGAGATCGCGCCGCGTAAGCTTGCCCTCGAAGCGCTCGCCGATGCCGTAGATCACCGTCGGGTCGGTTTGCAGGCGCATGCCCTGGCGCAGGCGATTCACGAATACCGAGGCGACCAGAGGCCGATCCGACGCGCGTCCCGTTTCCTTCTCCACGATGGAGGCGAGAATAAGCGCCTCATAGGGCGTCGATAGCGGCAGGTCCGGCGCCCGCGCTGCCCACGCCGCGACGAGCCGCTCGCGCATGAGGCGGTTCGCCCGCTTGAGGAGCGACGCGTCGGTCGCTCCCGCCGCAAAGAAATAAGTATCGGGAAAAAACCATCCCTCGGGTTCCTTCTCACTCGACCCGAGGCGCGCCATCAGCTCAGGGCCCGGTAGGTCGGCGACCTGCGTCACGATCTCTCCGTCGGCACGCAGCGCCTCTCTCAGGTCGCGTATCGTCCAGCCCTCGACGATGGTAAAGCTCGTCTGCGTGGCATCGCCCTGCATGAGCTTGGCGAGCAGCGTGGTCAGCGTCGTTCCCGCGGCGAGCTCGTAGTTTCCGGCTTTGATCGCACGGTCCACGCCGCGGAGCCGGGCAAGCCCCACCAGCTCCCATTCTCCCGGCAGCACGCCGTCGTCCGACAGCTCGCGGGCGACCGCGCGCAGCGTCGCGCCGGTGCGCACGGTGAAACTGTAAGGATCCTGCGGCAGCGGCAGGGCGCGCAGCGCCAGCCACCAGTAGGCGAACGCTGCGCCGATAGCGGCGAGAATCACCAACGCAAATAGGCGCCGCTGCACGGGAGCGCGCGAAGCGAGAGGGAGATCGCGCGATTATAATGGCCGCATGCGCAGATCGCTCGCCGCCGCGCGACGTTGCGGCTTCACGCTGATCGAGATCATGGTGGTCATCGTGATCCTCGGCATCCTCGCTGCGCTGGTCGTGCCCAGGTTCATCGAGCGACCCGACGAGGCGCGCGTCATCGCGGCGAAGACCGACATCGCCGCCATCATGCAGGCGCTCAAGCTGTACCGGCTCGACAACCAGCGCTACCCGACGAGTGAGCAAGGCCTCGCCGCGCTGGTGACGAAGCCGGTCACGCCCCCTGCGCCGCCGAACTGGAGACCGAACGGCTACCTCGAGCGGCTGCCCAAGGATCCGTGGGGCAATCCCTATCAATATCTCAATCCCGGCCTGCACGGAGAGATCGACGTGTTCAGCTTCGGCGCCGACGGCCAGCCCGGCGGAACCGGTTTCGACGCGGACATCGGCTCGTGGGATCTGTGAGTTCGCGGCGAGGCGACGGATTCACTCTCGTCGAGCTGCTGGTGGTGATTCTCGTGATCGGGCTGGCCGCGGCTATTACTTATGCGCAGCTCGAGCGCGATCCGCGACAGGCCCTGGAGCGCGAAGGGCGGCGCCTCGCGAGCGCGATAGAGCACGCTTCGCAGCTCGCCCAATGGAAGAATCGGACGCTGGGCTTGTCGGCTCTCGATGGAGGCTATCGCTTCTGGCAGCGCGAAGCGACCGACGCCGGCGATAGCTGGATTGCGCTGTCGGACGACGACGTGCTGGCGCCGCGCGCGCTCCCCGCGCCGCTCGCCGTCGCGCCCCGCAGCTACGCGGGACAGGTCGTTCCCCCCGGCGCCGTGCTACCGCTCGTGCCCAGCGGGCGCAACGAACCGTTCGTGATCGAGCTCGATACGCCCGAATGGCGGCTGCTGCTCGCCGCCGACCCGTTGAACCGGGTCGCAGTCTACGGCCCGTCGCCGCGCTGAGCATGCGCGCGGGCACCCGTGCACAGATAGGCCGCGGGTTCACTCTGGTCGAGGTACTCGTGGCGCTGGCCATCCTCGCGGTGGCGCTCGCTGCGGGTTTTCGCAGCGTGAGCCAGACGGCCGCAACCGCGACTGCGCTCAAAGCGCGCACCCTCGCACTGTGGGTCGCTGAAAACCGCCTTGCGGCCGCGCAACTGGAAGCTCCCGCACCGGCGATCGGCGAGCGAGACGGCGTCGAGCAGCAAGCAGGGGTGAGCTTCGCGTGGCACGAAGCGGTCGTCGGCACGCCGAATCCCGCATTTCGCCGCATCGAGATCAGCGTGGCAGAAAGCGCACGGGCCGACTATGTGCTGGCTCGGCTGGTCGGTTACATCGGGCAATCCGCGCAACGATGAACACCCACCTGCATCGCCGCGGTTTCACGCTGATCGAGGTGCTGCTCGCGCTCGGCATCCTCGCGCTCCTCGCCGTTCTCGGCTACCGCGCGGTGGCGTCGCTTTCCGACAGCGAGACTCGCCTTTCGGCCGAGGCGACGCGATGGCGTACTCTCGACCAGTTTTTTGCGCGGCTCGAAGGCGATCTGCGGCAGGCGGTGCCGCGTCCGGCGCGCTTCGACGAAGCGCGCATGCCTCCCTGGGTCGGCCAGGCTGACGCGGCGGGCAATGGCGCGCTCGAGTTCTCGCGCGCAGGTCCGGAGTTCGCGCTCGAGGCGGGCAGCGCCGGCCAGCGTCTGACTTACGCGTTTCGCGACGGCGCCGTCGAAGTGCGCTACTGGGCGAGCTACGACCGGCCGCGCAACTCGGAGCCGACCGCCTACCCGCTGGTGACCGATATCACCGAATTCCGGCTGTCGTATCTCACGCGCGACGGCCAATGGAGCGATACCTGGCCGCTAACGGGGGACGCGGACCTGCCGCGAGCGGTGCGCGTGCGCCTCACATTGGCCTCCGGCGAATCGATCGAACGATGGCTCGCCTTGCGGTGACCGCTTTTGCGCGGCCGGCAGCGTCGCAGCGCGGCGCCGCCATCGTCATGGCTATGCTGCTCGTCGCGCTGGCGGCGACGATCGCGGCGACGCTGCTCTGGCAGCAGCAACTCTGGGCAGGCGAATACGAGCGCCGTCGCGACCAGGTTCAGGCCCAGGTGCTTGCCATGGCCGGAGTGCAGTGGGCAAGGCAAATACTATTCGATGCGACACGCACTTCGACCGTCACGCACCTCGGCCAGCCCTGGGCCTATACGCTGCCGCCCACGCCGATCGAGAACGGTTCCATCGGCGGCTACATTACCGACGCCGAGGCACGAATCAACGTCAACAACCTCGCCACCGGCGGCAATGCATCGCTGCCCACACGCGCCGCGCTGCAGCGCTTGTTCGGCATCCTTGGCATCCCCGTTGCGCTGCTCAACGCGATGATCGACTGGGTCGACGCGGACGATCAGGTCACGCCGGGAGGCGGCGCCGAGGATGCGTACTACCAGGCGCTTGCGGTGCCCGGCCTCGCGGCCAACGCCCCGGTGCGCCGAGTCGCGGAACTGCTCACCGTCCGCGGTGTTGATCCACAAACCCTCGCGCGGCTGCGTGGCTTCGTGGAGGCAGTCGATGCACCCGCCCCCATCAACGTGAACACTGCTCCGGCGGAAGTGCTGATGGCGGCCATCGACGGGCTCGACGCGAGCGCCGCGGCGGCACTCGTCGCGGCACGTGCGCAGGCACCATTCACCAGCGTCGCCGATTTTCGCGCCCGGCTCGCGCGCCCCCAGCTCGTCCTCGACGAGACGCAGCTCGCCGTGCGCAGCGACTGGTTCATCGTGACGATCGAGGCGCGGCAGGGCGATACGCTGACGCACGCAAGAGCCGTGCTCAAGCGCACGACCAACGCCACCGAGTGGCCGGTCGTGATCTGGCAGACCGTGGAATAGAACGCCCCAGCAACCCGTGCGCGTTCTGTCCGGGCGGAGCGGTCGAGTACAATCGGCGCGGATTTCCATGGCGCTCACCATGCCGGCCGCGACGACCCTGCGCGTGTTCATCGATGACCTCCCCGAGGTCGGTCGCGCCGCCGAGTGGGTTCTCTTCGATGGGGCCGATCGCAGCGTGCGCAAGGGACGCGACGGGCCGAGTGCCTGGCCGGCCGCAGACCGGCGCGAAGCGGTGATCGCGGCCGCTCAGGGCAGGCTCGTTGTCGTCACGGTGCCGTCGCTACCTGCGGCGCGCGCGAGCGCGGCCGCGCGCTACGCGCTCGAGGATCAGCTCGCCGGCGCCGCCGAAGCAAGCCACGTGGCGCTCGCTTCGCAGGCCGAGGACGGCAGCGTGCGCAGCGCCATCGTTTCCGACGAGTGGATGCGCGCGTTTGTCGCCGCATCGAAGCGCTGCGGCATTATCTGGGACCGCGCGCTGCTCGAGAGCGACCTTGCTCCCGCTGCGCCGGGGAGCTGGCGCTGGTGCGCGCCCGCCGCGACGCAGGACGGCTTCACGCGCACCGACCGCGGGACGACGCTCGCAGTTGGCCCCGCGAGCGGTGACACACCGCCGGTGGAACTCGCGCAAGCGCTCGCGAGTGCTGGCGAGCGCCGGCCTCGCAGCGTGCGCGTTGATGCCGCAGGAGCGACCGCGGCGCTGCTCGCCAACGCGCGCGAACGGACCGGTGTCGAGTTCGTCGCCGGTACTCCATGGCGCTGGGCCGATGCACCGCCGCCCGCCTTCGCGAGCGCCATCAATCTTCTTACCGGTGCGTACGGCGCATCGCCGCGCGCCGCTGCGCCGAAGCTCGCCAAGATCCTGCAGCCTGCGCTCTGGGTCGCAGCGATCGCGCTCGCCATTGCCGTGATCGCCGGCGCGGGCGACTGGCTGTGGCTGCGCTGGCAGGTTGCCTCCGCGGAGCGCGCGCTCGATGCGTTGGTGCGCGCCGCAGTCCCCGAGTACGCGTCAGGATCGCTGCCGGGACTGACGCCGTCGCTTGCGCTCGCGCGGCGCGAGCGCGACCTCAGGCACCGGGCGGGACTCGCTGCACGCGACGACTTGGTTCCGCTCCTGGCAGCGGCCGCACCTGCCCTTGGCAGCTTGCCGCCGGGCGCGCTGCGCGCGCTCGCGTACTCCGACGGCCATCTCGTCGTGCAACTGCAGAAGCTCGATCCCTCGCAGACCTCGAGCTTGCAACGCGAGCTTCTCGACGCGGGCCTGGTCGCGATCGCCGCGTCGACGGCCGCCGGCGCGCGCGTGCGGATCGGGCTGGACTGACCCGATGTCCGCCACGATGCCCGTCGGCCGACGCGAGCGCCTGGCGCGCTGGTGGGAGCTGCGCGACAGCCGCGAGCGCAGCGCACTGCTCCTCGCCGCCGCCGCCGCGGCTCTGCTGTTGCTCTGGGCACTGGCGTGGCAACCGTTGCAGCGCGACACCGAGCGACTCGAACGACAGCTCGCCGAGCAGCGGATGGCAATGGCGACGGCTAGGCGGAGCGCGGACGAGATCGCCCGGCTCACCCAGACCGCGCCGGCCCCCGCAGGCGGCGACGCGCGCGCTGCGATCGAGGGCGCACTGGCACGCCTTGCGCTTAAGCCAATCTCCGGCGTCGAGCGCGTCGATGCCGACCGCTGGCGCCTGAGCTTCGATGCGATCACCTTTGAATCCCTGACGGTGCTTCTCGACACGCTGCAGCGTGACGCGGCCGTGCGCGCGGTCGAGGTCTCGGTAACGGCGCGGGTCGAACCCGGCCAGGTGCGCGCTGAAGCAACGCTGGCGCGGAGCTGAAGGCGCTCGCATGCCGCGCCGCTCCGCTCACGGACATCGTTGATCGGCGATGCGTCCGTGGCTCGCCATCGTCTGCGGCGCAATCCTCATCGTTCTTGCGCTGATCATCACCGCGCCGGCGAGCTTGCTCGAGGGGCGCCTCGCCAAGATCTCCGGCGGCCGAGCGCAAATCTCAAGCGCGAGCGGGACGCTGTGGCAAGGCGCCGGCGAGCTGGTCCTCGACGACGGGGTCCGGCGGCGCGTCGCCTGGCGCCTCGACCCTTGGGCAGCGCTGCGCGGCGAGGTGCGCGGCACGCTGTCGGGCGACGGCGCGGCGCCCGACGCGCGCTTCGCCATAGGTCGCGACCGAGCCGAGCTCGACGGCGTTTCGCTGGCGATGCCGGTTGCTGCGTTGCTTCGGGCAGCGGGGGTGAGCTCGCTGCTCGCGACCGCCGGCGGCGATGTATCGATCCGCATCGATCGCCTCGTTCGTGACACGGATGCGCTCGATGTTCAACTCGCGTTGCGGTGGAGCGACGCCAGCGTCGCCGCCCCTGGCATCGTTCCGCGCATGGCGCTCGGCGACATCCAGGCCGAGCTGTCGGGGCGCGGTGCCGAGGTGAGCGGTCCCATCACCAACCGCGGCGGCGAAGTCGAGCTCTCCGGCAAGGCAACTGCAAGCGCAAGCGGCAGCACGCGTCTGGAAGCCGACATCCGGCCACGGCCCGGTATCGACAAGGCGCATGCGGATGCGATAGCCAAAGCACTCGCCGCTGTCGGGGTCCCCGACGGACAGGGCGGCTATCGCGTTGTCTGGTCAAGCCGCACCCGATGAGCCGGCACCGCCGCCGCCGCGGCTCGGCGCAGTCAGTCGCGCCCGCCCATATGCGCATGCAACCAAGACGCCTCGCGGGGATCGACGTGCTGCGCGGTTTCGCGCTCTGCCTCATGATGGCCTACCACTTCGTCTTCGACCTAGGCTATTTCCGCGTGGTCAGCGTCGACTTCAACAACGATCCATTCTGGCTCACGGCGCGCGCGATCATCTTGAGCTCGTTCCTCCTGCTCGTCGGCGTGAGCCTCGTGCTAGCGCAGCGTGCTGGCCAGAGTGCGCGTGCGTTTTGGCGCCGCATCGGGCTGATCGTTGGCTGCGCGGCGCTGGTTACCGCAGCGAGCTACGTGATCTTTCCGAAGACCTTCATCACTTTCGGGGTCCTGCACAGCATCGCCGTCGCCTCGGTGCTCGCCCGACCGCTCGTCGGCTTACCACGCGTCTCCTTCGCTCTTGGCGCTGCGATCATCGCGGCGGGAGCCACGCTGCGTTTCTCTGTCTTCGACTCGGCGCTCTTGAACTGGGTCGGCATGATGACGCACCGGCCGCTGACAGAGGACTACGTACCGCTTTTTCCGTGGCTCGGCGTCGTCCTCGTGGGTGTGGGGCTTGGCGCCTCGCTCACGGCGCGCGACCGCGCGCCGTTGGGATGGCTTGGACAGCGCGCCCCAGGCTGGCTCGCCTGGCTCGGGCGCCACAGCTTGCTGGTGTACATGGTGCATCAACCCGTGCTCGTTGGCATTCTCCGCGTGGTCGTCTAGAAGGTCGCGTGGGTTATAATAAGAACAGTCGCGAGCAGGGTCAGCCGCAAGGAAGCAGCCCGCCCGCGCACTAGCTTCAAGAGGCGCGTAGCTCAGCTGGTTAGAGCACCACCTTGACATGGTGGGGGTCGTTGGTTCGAGTCCAATCGCGCCTACCAGACACACGAGGCACAACGGTCGGCAAGGAAAGGCAGCGTTATGACACCGCGAACGCGTAGGGGCACCGACTGATCGGAGCGCGAGCTCGCACGCTGTCTTAGCGGAAAAGTGCGGCTCGTCCGCACTTTTTTGTTTGAGGAGCCCGTCATGCCCGATATTCGTTTGCCCGACGGCGCCGTCAAGCACTTCGACGCGCCGGTGTCCGTCGCCGCGATCGCCTCCGCGATCGGCCCCGGTCTCGCCAAGGCCGCGCTTGCCGGAAAGGTCGACGGCAAGCTCGTCGATACGTCCTACACCGTCGATCGTGACGCCGAGGTCGCGATCGTCACTGACAAGAGTCCCGAGGGCCTCAACGTGCTGCGCCACTCGACGGCGCACCTGCTCGCCTACGCGGTGAAGGAGCTTTTCCCCGAAGCCCAGGTCACCATCGGCCCGGTGATCGAGGACGGCTTCTATTACGACTTCTCGTACAAGCGGCCGTTCACGCCCGAGGACCTCGCCGCGATCGAGCAGAAGATGGCCGAGCTCGCAAAGCTCGACGAGCCGGTCCTGCGCAAGCTCATGGCACGCGACGACGCGATGAAATACTTCGAATCGATCGGCGAGCACTACAAAGCCGAGATCATCGCCTCGATTCCCGCGAACGAGCCGATCTCGCTCTACAGCGAGGGCAAGTTCACCGATCTCTGCCGCGGTCCGCACGTGCCCTCGACCGGCAAGCTCAAAGTGTTCAAGCTCACCAAGCTCGCCGGCGCCTACTGGCGCGGCGATTCCCGCAACGAGATGCTGCAGCGGATCTACGGCACCGCCTGGGCGAAGAAGGAAGACCTCGACCTCTATCTGCACCGGCTGGAGGAGGCCGAGAAGCGCGACCA
>DASVFM010000169.1:0-3694 GCA_036380055.1 Casimicrobiaceae bacterium | reverse complement strand
AGGTGTCAGGAATGCGCCCTCGGTTCACGCGGCTCGCGGCGTCGCCTTTCGCGCGCATGTCGTGCGCGCCGTGACAGTTCGTGCAAGTCGGCGCTGACGCCTGGGCGGCGCCTGTGAGCGCCTTGCCGTGAATGCTGTCGTGGAACTGGCTTCCGATGTTGCCGCCCGGAAGATTTGCTTCCTTCACCATCTTCTCGTTGCCATGGCATGCGCCGCAGGTCGCTTCCAGGTTCGCGTGATTGGTACGCGACGCAGGGTCCTTCGAGCGGCGGATGTCATGCTTGCCGTGACAGTCGGTACACGTCGCGGCAACCATGCTGCCGCCCTTGCGCGCCGCTCCGTGCACGGTCTGCGCGTACTCCTTCACCTGCTGCGCATGGCAGCTCGCGCAATCGACCGGCTTCAGCTTGTCGGCGTGCGGGATCTTGTTGGGCGACACGTCGGCATGGCACGCGGTGCAGTCGAGGCCGAGCTCGCCGTGCACCGATTTCGCGAATGCCGCGGGATCGACCGCGACCGATCTGCCGCTCGCGCCCTTCGCGTCGGCCTCGCCGTGACAGGCGAGACAGACCGAGTCCTTCGCCAACGCGGTCGCGGTCAGGCCTGCGGCACCGATAGCGATTGCGGCGCCAAGGAGCAGTTTTCCTGCGCTGCGCAGGCCGAGCTGCCAAGGGCTCCGCCCAGCGCTTCCGCCTACCTCCGCATTGCGCTCTGCTGCCACGTTCTTTCCCTTCTCGTTCGGGAGCCGGGTCCGGCCATCCGGTTCCGCCTTTTCACCCTTTCGACAGGGGGTGTTACACTGGCACGCCTTCTTTCCTCAGGGTGATGCCACGAGTCTCAAGACGACCGTCAAGGGCCCTTCGCCCGCAGGCGACACTGCAACGATCGCGATTTCCATTCGCGAGCTGAAGGCGCATTGCATGAACTGCAGCGTGCGCGAGCTTTGCCTTCCGATCGGCGTCGATGCGGAAAGCCTGCACCAGATCGACACGCTCGTGTCGGAGCGCGTTCGCCTGCACAAGGGCGAGGCGGCGTATCGCGCCGGCGACCCCTTTGTTGCGCTGTATGCGATCCGCGTCGGTTCATGCAAGACCACAGTTCTCGGCGAAAAAGGATACGAGCAGATCGCCGGCTACCACATGAGCGGCGACATCATCGGCCTCGACGGCATCGGCGCCGAGCGGCACGCCGGCGACGCCATAGCGCTCGAGGAGAGCGAATTGTGCGTGCTCCCGTTCCACCGGCTGGAAGAGCTCGCGCGCCACGTCCTGCCGCTGCAGCACAATCTGCACCGCGTGCTCTCGCGCGAGATCGAGCGTGACGAGAACGTCATGCTCCTTCTCGGCAGCATGCGCGCCGAAGAGCGCCTCGCCGTCTTTCTGCTGAGCCTTTCGCACCGGTATCGCGAGCGCGGGTACTCCCCAACCGAGTTCGTGCTGCGTCTTACGCGCGAGGACATCGGCAGCTATCTTGGCCTGAAGCTGGAGACCATCAGCCGCCTGCTCTCGCGCTTCCAAGCGTCCGGCTTGCTGCAGGTGCAAGGTCGAGTCGTGAAGCTCCTCGACCTGGCGGCACTGCGGCAGCTGGCCGGTCGTCGGACCCAATAGGCCGCGCTGCGGCCCGATCGCGCTTCTCGGCCAGAAGGCCGAACGTCACTATCAGCACCCAGCCGGGGACGAGCAGCGGCAGCGCTTCGCTCAGCGTGCCCTGCCAGCCGTGGGCGCCCGGCGCGAACAGGGCGAGCCCGACCGGTACCCAGATCGTGCTGGCGACGAGAACGAACCCCAGGCGCGGATTCGAGCGCGCGGTGAAAAGCTGCCAGAGAGGCATGAGCACGTAGGCGACGAGCATCAAGCCGATCAATACGGCCGGCAACAGGAGCGTCAGGAACCGCTCGGCGCCGAGCGGCGCGCGCTCCATGCCTTCGAGCGCGGCGAAAACGCCGGCAGCCGCCAGGACCGATACGGAAATAGCGGCGGCGGCGCGAACGCGGGTGGCTGGCATCGAAGGCGGGATCGGAAAGTCGTTCCGAGCGACTCTAGTCGGGGGACCGCTCAACCGCATTGACCTTGGTCAACCATCTGCGCCAGCCACGGTCCGCAAGCTGCGGTAGACGGTACAGAGCAAGCGCGCGGCCCTACAGGCCGGCCACGATCAAGGCGCCGGCGGCCGCCACGCACGCACCAGCGACGCGGAGGCTGCGCGCATGGAACGCACTGGCGAGCGCGACTCCGGTCAAGTGCAATAGTCCAGTCGCCACCACGAAGCCCCCTGCGTAGGCGAGCGGAGACGCCATCGCCGGCAGCTCGGTGCCGTGCGCATGACCGTGGAACAGCGCGAAAGCTCCAGTGAGCAGCATCCCCACGGCCAGCGGGAACCGCACGGCGAGGGCGACAAGCAGCCCGAACACCAGCACAGACGCTGCGATACCCGCCTCTACTGCGGGCAGCGTGACTCCAGCATTCCCAAGCCACGCCCCGCCCGCAAGCGTCGCGATGAACGTGAGCGGCACTGCCCAGAGCGCGCGTCCACCCATTTGCGCGGCCCAGAGTCCCACAGCGAGCATCGCGAGGACGTGATCGAGGCCGAGGAACGGATGTGTGAAGCCGGCGAGCACTCCGCCATGCGCCCCGAGCAAATGCGCGTCCGCAGTCTGCGACACCAGCGCTCCGAGCGCGATCGCACCTGCAACTAAGGCCGAATGTCGTCTCATGGCTTTCCTCCTCGATCGGTTGTTACATTACCCGTTACAGGTCGCGATAGCAAAATGCGCCGCGCACGCGATGCGAACAGTATCGCGTTCGCCACGGCGCGATGTTGATCACCGTCAATGAGCGACGCAGGCAATCGGTTCTAAATGTACGCGTTGAGAAAAGGGCGCGGCCGACTGCCATGTGGCCGGTCGCGATGAGCGAGAGGCGCGGTGGAGGACATCCGATGCACGAAACCTACTACGAACTCATGCGCCGGCAGGGCATTTCGCGCCGGAGCTTCATCAAGTTCTGCAGCCTGACCGCGGCTTCGCTCGGACTCGGCGATGCGGGCGCGCAGCAGATCGCGAAGGCGATGGAGACGAAGCCGCGCACGCCGGTCGTCTGGCTGCACGGGCTCGAATGCACGTGCTGCAGCGAATCGTTCATCCGTTCCGCCCACCCGTTGGCCAAAGACATCGTGCTGTCCATGCTCTCGCTCGACTACGACGACACGCTGATGGCGGCCGCTGGACACCAGGCCGAGGAAGCGCTCGAGCAGACGATTACCAAGTACAAGGGCAACTACATCCTCGCGTGCGAAGGCAACCCGCCGCTCGCCGACGACGGCATCTACTGCATTCCCGGCGGAAAGCCGTATGTGGAGAAGCTGCGTCACGCGGCGAAGGATTGCAAGGCGATCGTCGCGTGGGGGTCGTGCGCCTCGTGGGGATGCGTGCAGGCCGCCAAGCCCAATCCGACGCAGGCCACGCCGATCCACAAGGTGATCACCAACAAGCCGATCATCCGGGTGCCCGGGTGTCCGCCGATCCCCGAGGTGATGACGGGCGTCGTGACCTACATTCTGACGTTCGATCGCCTGCCCGACGTCGATGCGCAGGGACGGCCGAAGATGTTCTACAGCCAGCGCGTGCACGACAAGTGCTACCGCCGGCCGCACTTCGACGCGGGGCAGTTCGCGGAGCGCTTCGACGACGCGGGCG
>DASVFM010000168.1:0-4811 GCA_036380055.1 Casimicrobiaceae bacterium | reverse complement strand
CCGAGGCCTGCCATTGCTCGCAATGCAGAAAGCAGACAGGTCACTTCCTGGTCGCGGTGAATGTGCGGCGCAAGGCGCTGACGCTCCATGGGGCCGACAAGGTCGCGTGGTATCGCTCATCCGAAAAGGTGCAGCGGGGATTCTGTTCGGTGTGCGGTTCGACGCTGTTCTGGAACCCGACCATCGAGGGGTACGAATTCATCGCCATTGCGATGGGCGCCTTCGACACGCCAACGGGTCTGCGAATAGCGAAGCACACCTTCGTAGGCGACAAGGGGGATTATTACGAGATCGAGGACGGTGCGCCCCAAAGCCAAGGCTTCTGACGCGCGCCCCCCGGCATTCGCACCTTGAGATTCATCCATGCTTGATCACCACCCGATCTTCGTCGTGATGGCAATCGCCGTGCTGGCGCCGCTGCTCGCCGAGATACCGATCGGCCTGCGCCTCCCCGTGGTCGTCCTCGAGATCGTGCTCGGAGTCGTCATCGGGCCGCACGTGCTCGGCCTGGTCGTGGGCGGGCCGAACGAATTTCTTGACGTCATGCAGCGCGCCGGCCTCGGCGCGGTGCTGTTCATGGCCGGCATGGAAATCGACTTCAGCCGGATCAACGGCCTGCCGCTCTCGCTCGGCCTGCGCGGCTGGCTCGCCTCGGTAGCGCTGGCGTTCGCAGCGGTAGGTCTGTTGCACGTGATTCCCGGCGTGGACGCACCGCTCATGGTGACGGCTGCCCTGACCACGACGATGCTCGGCGCGCTCATACCGCTGCTGCGTGACCAGGGCCTGCTCGACACCCCGTTCGGCGGGATGGTTCTGGCGGCCGGCACGGTCGGCGAAATCGGCCCCATCGTCGGGGTCTCGCTATTGATGTCCACCCGCTACACGACGCTGCACGAATTCATCTATCTGCTCGCCTTCCTGGCGCTCGTGGCCGTCGCGGTGGCGATCGGGATGGGCTTCCGGCCGCGCTGGGCGCTTGCGCTCCTGAGCCGCACCATGCACGCGAGCGCGCAGCTTCCCGTGCGCCTGGTGCTCTTCGCGGTGGCGAGCTTGTCCGTCCTTTCGGTGGAACTCGGCTTCGAGAGCATCCTCGGCACGTTCGCTGCCGGGATGATCGTTGGGCTCGCTACCCGTGGCGAGGACGGAGAGTCGATTCGCGTCAAGCTCGATGCCGTGTGTTTCGGCTTTCTGAGCCCCTTCTTCTTCGTCGCCACGGGGATCGCGTTCGATCTCGGCGCACTCACCCATAGCGCCGCGACGATGCTGTTGACGCCGGCATTCCTGCTGCTCTTCCTGCTGGCCCGCGGCGCACCTGTTCTTCTCTACCGCGACCATCTCCCGAAGAACGAACGCCTCGCTTTCGCCTTCTCGACGTCCGTCGCTTCGCTTGGGCTGGTGGTCGCGATCACGGAGATCGGCCTGCGGGCCAAAGCGATGAACCCCGATATCGCCCACGCGCTGATCGCTGCCGCCGTATTCTCGATGCTGCTCTATCCGACCGTTGGCGGCGTGCTGCTGTCCAAAGGGGCCGGCCGGTCGGCCGGCGTGCCTTCGAGCGACGCCAGGGTCGGTGATTCTCGCGGACCCCTAGAGACAGCCGCGCAGCCTCAGCCCGCGCGAATGAACCAGCCCAGCATCAGGACGCCGCTCGCGGCGATCCAGCTCCCGCCGACGCGCACGGCGATACGCGCCCAGCGCGCTCGGAGCGGCACGACCAGCGCGGCGACGAGCACGACCAGAACAAACACGGTGGCGGCGAGCCCCAGGGCGGCAGCGACGGCTTGCAGCGACACGCCAAGCCCCGTCCCGTTGAGGTAGCCGTGGAAAAGCCCGAGCGCGGCGCAAAGCGCACTCAGCGCGCGCAGCGAAAGCCTCGCGTCCGCGACGACCAGTCCGCCCATCAGCAGGAACCAGACAGCCGTGCCGAGGATGCCGACGCTGGCGGAGGCGGCCGTCAAGCCCGCCAGGATTCCCAGCAGCCATGCGGCCGGCAGCGTGAACAACGCACGGCGTCCGTACTCTGCGCCGCGTAAGCCGGCGAGGAGCGCCAGCGCAAGCGCGGGCACGAGATCCTCCGGGCTCGTCAGGAAGTGCACTACGCCGTCGTAGATCGGCCCCATCCCGGTCGCGTTGAGGTGCGCCTCCGCGGGAGCACAGTACAGCGCGGCCGCCGGCAGCGCGAGGCCGCATGCGTGCCGCGCAAACCGCACCGCGGAAGATCGCGCTCGTCCCCACAGGCGACGGAATCGGTCGTCCACGGCGACTCAACCCTCCGGGCGACCCGTGCCGCCGGCACCGTCCTTGATCAACGGAGCGACCAGCAGAGCAACAATGATCGCGTGAGCGACCACCGCCGGCCACAACAGCACGCCGGAGCCTTCTCCTGCGAGGGCTGCGTACGCGAGATACAGCATGACGAGCGTTCCGTACACGAGCATCCCGTAACACGGCTGGCGTGCCGAGGCGCTCGGCCAGCACGCGATCGCGAGACCGATGATGGCGATGCCCGCCACGCGAGCCACCAGAATTCCCGCGCCGGCAAGCTCCGTGCCGAAGAGCAGCCGTGCCGCGAGCAACGGAAACGCGAGAACGAGCAGTCCTGTTGCCGCTTCGGTCACCGCTGCCACAGCAAGCATTCTTCTCATGATGCATCTCCCCATTTCTCGGTCAGGATCACGCGACCGCCTTCCACATGAAGAACACGCCGCCCGCTGCGACCACCGTGCCGGCGGCGCGCAGGAACCTTCTGCCCCACGGTCGGCGGTGAACCGTCCCGATGCCGATGCCGATCGCGTGCAGGCAGCCGGTCGCGATCACGAAGCCCATGCTGTAGAGAAGCGCGCTCTCGCCCTGCGGAAGCTCCGTTCCGTGCGCATGCCCGTGAAAGATCGCGAAGGCGCCGACGACCAACGCCGCGACGACGAGTGGCGGGCGCACTTCGAACGCAACTGCAGCGCCGAGGACGATGGCGGACGCCGCGATACCGTACTCGACGCCGGGAAGTGGCACGCCCAGGAACCCCAGCATCCCGCCCATGGCCATCACCAGCGGAAATGCGACGGGCAGCACCCAGATCGCAGGAGTGCCGAGCTGTGCGCCCCAGAGGCCGACGGCGACCATCGCAAGCACGTGATCCGGACCCGAGATCGGATGCAGGAATCCGCTGAGCAGCCCGAAAGCCTGTCCTTGTCCGATGTGAGCCAGTGCCGCGGGTGCCCACAGCACGGCGAGCGCGGCTACGGCCGATGTCGGTCGATATCTCGCCCCGTCCTTCATCGCAATGCGCCGATCAAGAGCGCCACGCGCTGCAGCGTCCAGAAGGCGCCGAGCGAGCCCACCGTGTAGCCCGGCAACACCTGCACCCAGCGCGGCCAGCGGATCTGCAGCACATGAAATGAACGGCTCAGCGCCAGAATCAAGGCGACGAAGCCGAGCTGACCGATCTCTACCCCAAGATTGAACGACAGGAGCGCGAGCGGCAGGTCGCTGTGGGGCAGGCCGGCGCTCGTGAGCGCGCTGGCGAAGCCGAAGCCGTGCAGCAGGCCGAAGGCGAACGCCACCACCCACGGATGGCGGATCGTGAAGCTCGTCTCCCCGCGCCACGAGCGCACGATCTCCGGTCCGAGGAACAGGATGCTGAGCGCGATCGCAGCGTTGAGCGGCAGCGCGGGCGCTTCCGCATAACCGAGCGTCGCGATCGCCAGCGTGATGCTGTGCGCGACCGTGAACGCGGTAACCGTCTTCACCAGCATCCAGCCGTCCTTGACGATCAGGAGCAGGCCGAGCACGAACAAGAGGTGATCGGCACCGAACAGGATGTGCCGGATGCCCTCGACGACATAGGTGCCCATCACCTGCCACCCCGTCTGCGAGGCAGCGATCTCCACCCACGGCTGCGACGGCCGCGCGATGGTCTGAAACTTTCCGCCGTCGAGAGACTCGCTGCGGACCAGCACGTCGGTGATCGTGAGCTGCAACCCCGGGAACTCGATGCGCTTGCCCGCGAGGCCGCCCGGCCCTGCATCGATCGAGCGGCGCTCGAGCAGCGAATCGGCCAGCTCTTCAACTGCCGGCTCCTGCAGGTTCCGTACTCCGTCGGGCATCTTCAGCCCCACGGGCAGACGCATGCCTGCCAGCACCGGGGTGCGCCAGAGCACAGAGAACTGCCCGGGCGCTGTCTCCTTGATCTCGAGATAGCAGGGACGAGCTTCGTGAGCGCGCGCCACCGGGAGTGCGCCGAGCAGGACGAACAGCCCGGCGGCGAAGCATCCAGCGATGCGCAACCTGCGGATCATTTCGGTGCCTCGACGTGCTGCGCGGATGACACCTTCGCTTGCGTGGCGCCAGCGTCCCCTTCGGGCGGCGCGGGCAGCAGCACGGTGTACTTCGCCCGCATGTCCTTGTATGCCTTCTCCCATGCCTGCGCCTTCTGCTCCGCAAGCCAGGCCGTCTTCACATCCGGCTCGATCTCCTCGAACGCCGGAATGCGCCCGGGAATCACGGTGTCGATGAACACGAGGTGCCATCCGAACCCGGATTCGATCGGCCCCTGCCACGATTTCGGGGGAAGCTTTTCGAGCGCCACGGCGAACTGCGGCCCGAATTCCTTTCCGAGGTAATCCGGCGCGCGGTCGCGGTAGTAGTCCTGGAACATGAACGGATCGGCAAGCGACGCAGCGAGCTTCGAGTCTTCGGGCTGCCCCGCGAGTTTGACGAGCGCCGCCGCCGCATCGTCGCGCGCATTCGTGCCGCGACGGTCGGGGGAGAAGTACAAGTGACGGAAGCTGATCCGGCTGGGAAGCGCGAAACGG
>DASVFM010000167.1:0-19089 GCA_036380055.1 Casimicrobiaceae bacterium | reverse complement strand
AAACGAACCCGAGATGAAGATGGACTTGAGCGAGGACGACAAGACGTATTACCTCAAGGCCGAGATTCCCGGGGTGAAGAAGGAAGACATCCACGTCTCGATCGACGGCAATCAAGTGTCGATCAACGCGGAAATGAAGAAGGAGAAAGAAGAGAGGAAAGGCGAGACGTTTCTGCGCAGCGAGAGGTACTACGGCCGCTGGAGCCGCAGCTTCACCCTCGGCGTTCCGGTCGACGAGGCCAAGGCCGAGGCGAAATACAACGACGGCGTGCTGATGCTGACGCTGCCGAAGAAAGTTGGTACGGCGGTCAAGGAGCTCGCAGTTCACTGACCGCTTGTTTTGGCGCCGCGCGGCGGGCAACTGGCAACTTGCCTTCGGCGCGTCGGGTGATGCTTGTTTGTAGGACGGACGGACCCCCCGTTCCTCTAAGGCGGGCATCACCGCGGGCACCGACGTCGGCACGCGTGCTGGACGCGCCGCCGACGCCGGTTTCCGCCTTTTCAATCTCTTGCTGAGCCGCTTCGGCTACAATCCGCGCTTTCCTAGAGCGTTTGCCGAACGCGTGCCATTCAATTTGAACAGCAGATCGCCCGGTAGAACGGTGGAGCCGGCGGCGCGGAATCATAGCCGTGGTCGTCGTCGGCTTGTCACCGGCGCGTGTGCCGTCGTAGCAGCCCCGATGCTCTGCCTGTCGCGCCGCGCCGGCGCGGTCGAGGCAGCTCGCGAACTGCGCTTCGAGCACACCCACACCGGCGAGAGCTTCGCGCTCACCTACGCGGCCGGCGCGCGCTACCTGACGGCGGCGCTCGACGGCCTGCGCCATTTCCTGCGCGATTTCCGTAACGGCGCGATGCACGACATCGATCCGGGGCTGCTCGATCAGCTGCAGCGATTGGCGCAGATCACGGCGACACACACGCCATTCCAGGTCATCTCCGGCTATCGTTCTCCGCAAACGAACGAGATGCTCCGGCGCGAGGGGCACGGTGTGGCGGCGCACAGTCTGCATCTGGAGGGGCGCGCCATCGACATACGCCTCGCCGACGTGGCGCTCGCCGATCTGCGCGACGCCGCGCTCTCGCTGCGCGCCGGCGGTGTCGGCTACTACCCTTCCGCGGATTCGAATTTCGTCCACATCGACACCGGCCGCGTAAGAAGGTGGTAGCGGCGCGAACCCGCGGCGAGGGGCCCCGCGTAGTGTGCGGGGATCGCGCGAGGCGAGTCGACGCTGCTAGCGACACGAGCCGCGCCATTCGAGACTGCCGTCCAAGGAGCTAGCGCCGCGAGCCCGCGGCGAGGGGCCCCGGGTAGTGTGCGGGGATCGCGCGAGGCGAGGTCGCCTCCACTCGCTCTCGCTCGCGGAGCCTCGCTCCGCCTCGCCGTTCGCCCCGCTCGTGTGCGCGGCGATCCCGGGCAGGGTAGTCGCCCGCGAGGCGGTCACTGCACGTGCAGCAGCTCCTGCAGCCTGCGGTCGTACCCGTAGATATCCCGCGAGAAGCGCACGGTTCCGGTCGAATCGACGATCGCCGTGGTGTAGAAGAGCACGACGGGTATCGGACGGGTAAGCCTCGCGGTCGTCGTCGTGCCGGCGGCCATTGCCTCGGCGATGCGCTCGGGCGTCCAGGCCGGCTGATCGCGCAGCACGAACGCCGCGAGCGCCGGCGGATCCTCGACCCGGATGCAACCGTGGCTGAGGTCACGGCGCGTCTGAGCGAAGAGCTTTTGCGCGGGCGTGCTGTGCAGGTAGATATCCATGGTGTTGGGCAGCACGAACTTCACGGCGCCCAGCGCATTCTTCGGCCCCGGCCTCTGCCTCACGCGCAGCGTGCCGCTCTTCAGTCCGTCAAGCGTTGCCGCGTCGAGCGTGGTCACCGTCGGGCCGTTGGAGCCGACGGGAACGGCCTCCAGCTCCTCGCGCTCCCAGTAACCCGGATCGCGCTGGAGGTGAGGGACGATCTCTGCGCGCTGGATCGCGGGCGGAACGTTCCAGTACGGGCTGAATTCGACGTAGCGCATCTCGCCGATGAAGACCGGCGTCTTGCGCGCGGTGACGGCGCCACCGACGATCACGGGCATCGTGAGCTGCGCCGCGGTGTCGTCGCCGCCGTCGGCGAAAGCCCAGAGGCGGAACGACGGGATGTTGACGGCGATGATGGGACTCGCGGGGAGCGCGGGCAGCCAGCGCAGACGCTCGAGCGAAAGCTCGATCTGACGGACCCGATCGGAAAACGGCACTGCGAGCTGGTCGAGCGTGTTCTTGCCCAGCACGCCGTCGGCTTGCAGCCCGTGGCGGCCCTGGAACGCGCGCACGGCCTGCACCAGCGCGCCCTCGTAGCGATCTCCGGCCGGATCGGGAACGCTCGCCGGCAGATCGCCGACGAGCCGCAGTCGCTCGGCGAGCGCGGCGACGCCGGCGTAAGTATCCCCGGGCGCTATCTTGCGCTTGCCCGCAGGTAAGGGCGGCAGCGGCGGCAGCGGGCGCGACGCAAAGAAGCGGTAACGCACGAGCACATCTTTCAGACGGCGGTAGAGCACGAGCTGCGGTTCCACGCTGTCGACGATCGCGCGCCAGCGGCCGGTGTCGACCCCCCGGCGCAGCAGGGCCGGAAGATCCAGCGCTTGGTCCGGCGCCTCGAGCTTGAAGCCCGCGCGCTCCGGCGATACGCGTCCGCGATTGAGGTCAGAGAGCAGGCGAAAGAACGAGACGGTGAGCGCCACGTCGGCTGTCGCGACGCGCGCAGGGGTGCGATCGCCCGCCGTGATCGCCGTGAGCTCCGCTTCCAGCCACGCGGCGTCGTAGTCCTCGAGCTTGAGGCCGTTGTTCGGCGCGTTCTTGATCTCCGCGAGCACGGCGGGCGCAGGGCCCGCAGGCAGCCACAGCGGCGCATAGGCCCCGGTGCGATACGAAGCGTCGAGCGCTTCGCGCAGGGGACCGAAATCGGGATGGCGGAGCTGAGCAAGCGTTCCGCGCTCGATGAGGGTGCGGATATCGTCGCGCTCGGGCGCAACCGCCGGTTGCGCGGAGGCGGCCGTCGCGGCGAGAAAAGCGGCCAGGACGGCCCAGTGCAACCTCATGGACAGATTCGTATTGACGCGGATCAACGCCGGATGCGGCCCGGAGACCTATCATTATCGGCAAATCGCTCGCCCAAGTCTCGGCGACGACACAGGAGCGACATATGGCACGGCGACAATCCGTACGAACGCCCGAAACTCCCCCTGGGGGCGTCGCTCGCTACCGCGACCGCATCTTCGACGACCCGCGGCATGACCCTTACCAGGCGAGGGGCAAATACCGCGAGCCGACCGCGTGCGCCACTTGCGGCGCCGTATTCGAGCGCGGACGCTGGCGCTGGGGCGACAAACCGGCCGGCGCCGTGCGCTCGACGTGCCCGGCGTGCGCCCGCGTGCGCGACGAGCTGCCGGCAGGGTACGTGAACCTGTCCGGCGAGTTCTTCAACGCTCACCGCGCGGAGCTTCTGCAGCTCGCGCGCAACGCGGCCGAGCAGGAGCGCGCGGAGCACCCGATGCACCGGATCATGCACGTGGTCGAGACGCCGGCCGAGACCGTGATCACGACCTGCGATATCCACTCGCCACGGCGCATCGGCGAGTCGCTGGAGAGGGCGTACCACGGCGAGCTCGAGGTGCGTTTCGGCGAGGACGAATATTCGGTGCGCGTGAAGTGGAGCCGCTGACATGCAAGTCCCGCTGCAGATCACGATCCGGCACATGCCACAGTCTCCGGCGCTCGAGGCGCGCATCCGCGAAAGCGCATCGAAGCTCGACGAGTTCTACCGGGGCCTCATCAGCTGCCACGTCGTCGTGGAGCAGCAGGCCCGGCACAGCGAGCAGGGGCGCTGGTTCAACGTCCGCATCGTGGTCCGCGTTCCCGGTCACGAGCTGATCGTCAACCGCGATCACGACGAGGACGTCTACGTCGCGCTGCGCGACGCGTTCGCGAGCCTGACGCGACGGCTGGAGGACGTGGTTCGCCGGCAGCACGGCCAGGTCAAGACCCGCTCGGCCTCCCGCTAGAGCTGCGGGCACGTCATGTCTCGCCCACCCGAACCGGCGGGAACCGTCGCGGAAGGCGCGAGCGAGCAGGCACGCCTGTTCGACGCCCTGTCGCGGGCGGAAGCATTCGGCGCGGATTGCACGCGCGTCGAGCGACTCGAAACGCACATCTCCTGCGTGCTCCTGACCGGGACGCACGCCTACAAGATAAAGAAGGCGATCGACTTCGGGTTCCTCGATTTCACCACGCTCGAGGCGCGGCGCCGGTTCTGCGAGGAGGAGCTGCGGCTGAATCGGAGGCTCGCCCCGACGCTCTACCTCCAGGTCGTGCCGATCACCGGCAGCGTCGATGCCCCCGTCGTCGGCGGCTATGGCGAGCCCCTCGAGTACGCGGTGAAGATGCGCGAGTTCCCCCAGGACGCGCTCGCAACCCGGGTCCTCGCGCGCGGCGAGCTGGCTCCCACGGACATCGACGCGCTGGCGGAGAAGGTTGCCGCGTTCCACGCTGCGATCGGCGTGGCCGGCCAGGAGACCTCGTTCGGCGCGCCCGGCGAGGTGCTGCGGGTCGCCCGGCAGAATTTCGCGCAGCTTCGCCCGCGGCTCGCCACCGCGGAGGAGCGCGAGGAGCTGGATGCCCTTGCGGCATGGACCGAGCGCGAGTACGCGGCCCGCTACGACGCGTTCCTGCAAAGGCGCAAGAACGGCTTCATCCGCGAGTGCCACGGCGACCTGCACCTCGGCAACATCGCGCGCGTCGACGGCGTGCTCACGATCTTCGACTGCATCGAATTCAACGAGTCGATGCGCTGGATCGACGTCATGAACGAGGTCGCCTTCACGGTGATGGACCTCGAGGACCGCAAGCGGGCCGATCTCGCGTATCGCTTCCTCAACGCGTATCTCGAGCGCACGGGCGACTACGCGGGACTGGCGGTGCTCCCGTTCTATCTCGCCTACCGGGCGCTGGTGCGCGCCAAGATCGCGCGGCTGCGCGCTGCGCAGATCGAGGCCGGAGAGCCGAAGCGGGCGCTACTCGCCGAATACCGGGGCTACGTGACGCTTGCGCGCGGCTACGCCGAGCCTCGCCGCCCGGCGCTCGTCATCACTCACGGGCTCGCCGGCTGTGGCAAGACGACGCTGTCGCAGGCCATTCTGGAAGCGTTGCGAGCCGTGCGCATCCGCAGCGACGTCGAGCGCAAGCGTATGCACGGACTGGCAGCGCTGGAGCGGCGGCCGGCCGGCGTCGAGGGCGGGCTCTACACCGCGGCTGCGACCGAGGAAACCTACGCGAAGCTCGCTACCCTTGCGCGAGAAGTCCTCAGCGCGGGGCTCGTGGCGATCGTCGACGCGACCTTCCTCGCCCGCCGGCAGCGTGACCGCTTCCGCGACCTCGCGCGCGAGCTCGGCGTAGCGTTCGCGATCGTCAGCTTCCAGACGCGCGAGGCGACGCTGCGCGCGCGCATCGCCCGGCGTGCCGCCGCGAGCGCCGACGCTTCCGATGCGGATCTCGCGGTGCTCGAACATCAGCTCGCCACGCAGGAGCCGCTCGCTGCCGACGAGCGCATCTTCACCGTGCCGTACGACGCCGAAGCGCCACTCGGGGCGGCGCAAGGGCCGCTCGCCTGGGCTCAGCTTCGCTCGCGGCTGGAATCGCCCGACGGCGTCGAGCTGCGCGCCAAGCTCGCCTTCCTCCTGCAGCCGGCGAGCTACCCCGAGCCCACGCCGAGGGTGGAAGCGATCGAGACGCACATGTCGTGGGTCTTCCTCACGGAGCGCCAAGCGTGGAAGCTCAAGAAGCCCGTGCGCTCGCAGTACCTCGACTTCAGCACCGAGGCAGCGCGCCGCCTCGATTGCGAGGAGGAGCTGCGGCTGAACGCGCGGCTGAGCGACGGCGTGTACCTCGCGAGCGTTCCCCTGGCGGCGGACGCGAACGGGAGGCTGCAGATCGGCGGCGACGGCCGCATCGTCGACTGGCTGGTCAAGATGCGCCGCCTGCCCGCAGCGCGAATGCTCGATCGGATGATCCGCGATCGGTCGGTCGACGCCAACGACGTACGGCGCGCGGTCGAGCGGCTGGCGGAATTCTACCGGGCGAGCCCGCCGATCGCGCTCACGCCCGACGCCTACCGGGCCCGCTTCGCAGCAGACATCGCCGGCAATCGCCGCGAGCTTGCGGCGCTGGTCTATGGGCTGCCCGCGACGCTCATCGAGACGATCTGCTCGCGCCAGCTGGCATTCCTCGACCGGCGGCCCGCGCTCTTCGATGCTCGGGTGCGCGAGGGTCGCATCGTGGAAGCGCATGGCGACCTGCGGGCAGAGCACATCTGCCTGGAGACACGGCCGCAGATCATCGATTGCCTGGAGTTCTCCCACGAGCTGCGCGTGCTCGATGCCGTCGACGAGCTGGGATTCCTGGCGCTCGACTGCGAGCGCCTCGGCGCGCCTGACCTCGGGTCGGTGATCTTCGCCAGCTACGCAGGCGCGACTGGCGACGCACCTCCTGACGCCTTGGTGCGCTTCTACCAGAGTCATCGCGCCTGCGTCCGCGCCAAGATAGCTATCCGTCACCTCGACGATCCGGCCCTGAGCGGGCAGCCGCGGTGGGCCGCCCAGGCGCTCGACTACCTGCGCCTTGCCGAGGAGCGGAGCCGCACTGGCGCCTGAGCGGCGCGCTTCAGCCGTCCTGCAGCTCGACCAGCGAGCTGCCGCTGTGCAGGCGGCGGATCGCTTCCGCGAAACGCGCCGCCGCGCTTACCTGATCGATCCGCGCGGCTAGCCGCGCATCGCCGATGCGCACCGGAATCGTGTCGGTGACAACGATGCGCTCGAGCGCGCTCGCGCCGAGCACGCCGGCGGCCGCCGGCGCGAATACCCCGTGGGTCGCGGCAGCAAAGACGCGCGTCGCGCCGCGCTCGCGGCAGGCTTGCGCCGCGCGCGCCACGGTGTTGCCGGCGCTGATCAGGTCGTCGACGATCAGAACTACCTTGCCCGCGACGTCACCCACGAGGGCTTCGCCGCTCAGCGTGCCGGAGCTGCGGTATTTTTCCGCGAACGCGGCCGCGATCGGGCGGCCGAGCGCTGCAGCGAGCCGGGTGCGGAACGCCTCCGCGCGCTTGATGCCGCCCGCGTCGGGCGAGACCACCGCGACCTCCGCGCCGCCGAGCAGCGGCGCGAGATGCGCGACGAACAGGGGCGCTGCCTGCAGGTGCTCGCTGCGGCAGCGAAACGCGTTCTGGTACGCGGCGAGATTGTGCACGTCCATCGTCACCACGCAATCGGCCCCGACCGCTTCGAAGAGCTGCGCGACGTAGCGCGTCGTCACCGGATCCCGGCTCTTACTCTTCTGGTCCTTGCGCGCGTACGCGAGATAGGGAACGACGGCGGTCACGCGCTGCGCGGCGGCGTCCTTAAGCGCCCCGATGAAGAAGAGCAGCCGGACGAGCTTGTCGTCGACGCTCTGTCCTTCGCCGGAGTAGAGCGAATGGATAACATAGACGTCCCGGTCGCGAACGCTGGTGAGCGAGCGGGTCTTGTGCTCGCCGTCCTCGAAGACTCGCTCCTCGTGCACGCCGAGCGCGACGCCGAGCTCGCGCGCCACGGCCTCGCCCCAGGTGCGGCTCGCGCCGAGCGCAAAGAGGACAGGCTCGCCGCCGGTGGTCATCGCTCCGACTCGATCGCGCCGGGCGCCGCGAGGCAAAAGCCGTGACCTTGACACGGATCAAGGCCTCCCGGCCAAGCGGGTAGAGAATGGACCTGCGAGCCGCAATGCGCCGCCGTGTGGAGCGGCCCGCCGCAGCGATGGAGGCCACGATGACGCACAGGAAAATCGGCAAGCCAACGAGCCACCGCAAGCACAAGCCGCGGAGTGTGAGAGCGCACCCGCACGCCATCGCGACCATCGTGCCGCCGGCAAATCTCGAGGAAGTGGCGGATCAGCCCTTCGCGGAAGGGGTCGCCGATCAACTCGATCCCGATCTCCGGCATCGCTTGATCAGCGAGGCGGCGTTTCACCGCCAGTCCGAGCGCGTCTACAACAAGGAGGACTACGACCGCGAGGACTGGCTCGAAGCGGAGACGGCGGTCGATCACGTGGTGATCGGACCGAGGCCCGACTAGCGCCTGCGGGCGCGCTGCGGCGCGCGCACGAGCAGCACGGGAACCGTAGCTTCGCGGACGACGATTTCCGCGTCGCTGCCCATCACCATGCGCACCAGTCCGTGCCGTCCGTGCGTGCCGAGGACGATGACGTCGGCGCGCCACTTCTTCGCCTGCTTCACGATCAGGTCGGCCACGCGGCGGCCCAGCGTCTCCACCAGCACGGTGTCGACGGGTACCCGATGCTTGCGCACCTTCGCTTCGGCGCGGGCGAGAAGCTTCTTGCCGCCGGCGCGCAGCGAGCGCATGAAATCCTCGACGTAGCTCGCCGGCATCGCCATCATGCCGTCCGAGCCCGTGGCGATCACCAGCTCGTCCACCACGTGCAGCAGGCAGATGCGCGCTTTCTGGTTGCGCGCGAGCCCAATGGCCTCGTCGAGCCCTCGGTTGGAAGTGGGGCTGCCGTCGATGGGGACTAGGATCCTGCGGAACATGGTTCACTCCATGCGTTTCATTGGTAGCGAAGCGCGTCGATCGGCTTCAGTCGCGCAGCCTTGTTGGCCGGGTAGAACCCGAAGAATACGCCAACGCCGGTCGCGACCAGAAAGGCGAGCAGCACGGCGGCCCCGGTGATGACGACCGGCACGCGCGCGACCAGGTTCGCAGCAACCGCTGCGCCGACCCCCAGCACCACCCCCACGATACAGCCGATGAGCGAGATGATGATCGCCTCGAGGAGGAACTGCGTGCGCACCTCGCGCTCGCGCGCGCCGATCGCGACCCGGATGCCGATCTCGCGCGTGCGCTCGGTCACCGACACGAGCATGATGTTCATGATGCCGATGCCGCCGACCAGGAGCGACACCGAGGCGATCGCACCAAGCATGATCGACATTACGCGCGTGGTCTGCGCCGCCGCATTGGCGAGCGCGGTCAGGTTGCGGATGTCGAAATCGTTGTCGGTGCGCTCGGGAAGGTGATGCCGCTGGCGCAGGAGCTGCGTCATGTCGCGCTCCGCCGCCGTCATGGCATCCGCGGAGACGGCTTGGGCAACGATGAAGCGCACACTCCCCGGGAACTGCGTCCCGAAGACGCGCGTTTGCGCAGTCGTTACGGGGATGAAGGCCGTGTCGTCCTGATCGCGGCCGTCGAGGCTCTGTCCTTTGGGCGCGAGGACGCCGATCACGAGAAAAGGGCTTTGCTTGATGCGGATCGTTTTGCCGACGGGGGCGGCGTCGCCGAACAGGTTCTGCACTACCGTTTTCCCGAGGAGCACGACCCGCGTGGCAGAACGCACGTCCGAGTCGGTGAACGCGTAGCCTGACTCGACGCTCCAGTCGCGCACCGCAAGGTAGCCCGGCGTGGTCCCGGCCACCATGGTGCTCCAGTTGTTCGAGCCGTAGATGAGCTGGGCGGTGCCGGGGGCGATCGGCGCCACGTCAGCGATCGAAGGAAGCTCGCCGATCGCTTCCGCGTCGCCAGTGGTCAGGGTCGGCGTCGCGCCCATCCCCATACGGAGCCCGCCCGAAGTCGTCGAACCCGACAGCACGATGAACAGGTTGCTTCCCATCGAGGCGATCGACTGGTCGACCGCGAACTGAGCGCCCTGGCCGACGGCGAGCATCATGATCACCGCGGCGACGCCGATCATCATCCCGAGCATCGTGAGAAACGAGCGCAGGCGGTTAGCGCCCATCGCGTGCCACGCTTCTTCGAGCATCGGCGCGATCATGCCGGCTCCGTCTCGATCGCCTCGATCGACACGCCGCCATCGTGGGTGATCCGTCCGTCGACGAAGCGAACCAGCCGCTTGGCATATTTTGCGATATCGGCCTCGTGCGTCACGACGACAATGGTGATCCCGCCCTCGGCGTTGAGTTGAACGAGCTGCGCCATGATGTCGTGGCTCGTCTTGGTGTCGAGGTTACCCGTGGGCTCGTCGGCGAGAATCAGTTGCGGGCGATTGACCAGCGCACGGGCGATCGCTACACGCTGCTGCTGGCCGCCGGAGATTTGATTGGGAACGTAGCCGGCGAAGCTGCCGAGGTCGACCTGCTCAAGAAGCTCCAGCGCGCGGCGATTGCGTTCGGCTTTGGCGACACCGGCGTAGAGCAACGGCAGCGCGACGTTGTCGAGAAGCGTCGCCCGCGCCAGCAGGTTGTAACCCTGGAACACGAAACCGATCACCCGGTTGCGCAGGCGGGCGAGCTCGTCGGCATCGAGCGTGCGGACGTCGCGTCCGTCGAGCGTATAGCGGCCGCTCGTCGGCAGATCGAGGCAGCCAAGGATGTTCATGAAGGTCGACTTGCCCGAGCCCGAGGGGCCCATGATCGCGACGAACTCCCCTCGTTGGATGGTGAGATCAACCTCCTTGAGCACCGGCACCGGCCCCGCGGCAGTCTCGTACTGCTTGCACAGCCTCTCGGTGCGGATGAGCGTGTCCTGCGCCATCAGAAAGGCCTCAGGCGAAGCGTGCTTTGCGACCCCTCGGCCGGGTTTTCTATCGCGCCTACGACCACGGCGTCGCCGTCCTTCAAGTCGCCCGCGACGATTTCGGTGACGCGGCCATCGCTGATTCCCGTCTGCACGGGAACGACGCGCAGCTTTCCCGTTGCGAGAACATACACGGTCCCCGAGCGCGCCTCGGCCCGAGCCGGCGGCTTGGCTCGCGACGCGACTTCCGCCGCATTGACGGGCCGGTAGCGCAGCGCGGCGTTCGGGACCGTGAGGACATCCTTGTGCTGCGCGACCTGTACGTTGACGTAGGCGGTCATCCCGGGCATCAGGATCTGGTCCGGATTGTCCACGGCGACGACTACGTCATAGGTAACTACATTTTGGACCGTGGTTGGGTTCAGGCGCACTTGCCTCACCGAAGCGTGGAACGTCCGCTCGGGGAACGCGTCGACGGTGAACTGCACGGGCTGGCCGACCTTGATGCTGCCCACGTCTGCCTCGGCGAAGCTCGAGTCGATCTGCATCTTCGAGAGGTCCTGCGCGATCTGGAATAGCGTCGGGGTCTGGAAGCTTGCGGCGACTGTCTGCCCGATGTCGACCGCCCTGTTGACCACCACGCCCGAGACCGGAGAACGAATCACGCTGTAGTCGAGGTTCGTGCGGTCTTTCGCGAGCTGGGCCTCGACCTGCTTCACCTGCGCCTGCGCCGACTCGCGCGCCTGAACAGAGGTATCGAGCGCCTGCTTGGCGATTGAGTCCTGCGCCCATAGCGTCTTGCTGCGCTCTTCGTTGGCGAGCGCTAGATCGAGGCTGGCTTTGGCGCTGGCCATGTTCGCTTCGTCCTGGCGCACCTGCGCTTCGAGCAGCGCGGGATCGAGCTCGAGGAGCACCTGTCCCGCCTTGACCCGGTCGTTGAAATCGACCAGCAGCTTCTTGACCGTTCCCGATACCTGCGTGCCGACGTTGACGAGCACGACCGGATTGAGCGTGCCGTTAGCGGAGACTGTCTGCGTCACCTCAGCCTTCGCTGCCGGCGCGGTGCGGTACATCTTTTCGGCGCCGCGCTGCGCGGTGAATTGCCACAGCGCGATGCCGAGAGCAAGCGCGCAGACGAGCGCGACCAGCCCCGGCAGCTTGCCATGCAGGAGCCGCATCCGGTCCTTGGCTACGCCTTCGCGGGCCGACGCTACGCCGGTGGGTTCGTCCTTGGGCATGCGACTTGTCCTGGAGCGGAGGCTCAATGCGCCATAAGCACCGGTACAGTCATGGCGGCGAGCAGTGCCCGAGTGGCGCCTCCGAGCGCCTGCTCGCGCCAGCGGGAGTGACCATACCCTCCCATGACTAGGAGATCACTGCCGAGATCGGCCGCCCGAGACAGCAACCACCCTCCCACGGCGACATCGTCTGAACCGAGCGAGTCGTACTCGACGCGGGCTGACACCCCGTGCCGGTGCAGGTAGGCGGAAAGCCGCTCGCGTGCCGGAGCATCGACGCCGCGTTTCGCAGCAGCGGGGTCGAGGCTGACGGCGATTACCTGTCGCGCCCGGGCGAACAGCGGCATGGCATCAGCCATCGCGCGCGTCGCCTCGCGCCCGCCATCCCACGCGAGCAGGATGTTCGAGCCGACGCTCTTCGGTGCGCCGACGTACGGGACGATCAGCAAGGGACGCCCTGATTCCAGGAGCACGGCCGCGACGAGCTGCGCGGAGAAGGACCATCCGGCTTCGGCAGGTTGAGGCTGGCTGACGACGATCAGGTCGGCGCAGCGACAGTGCGCGACGAGCGCGTCGATGGGCGGACCCGCCGGGGCACGCCACTCGACGTCGGTCACGCCGCCCGCGGCGGCGGTCTGCCGAAAATGATCCTCGGCGATCCGCTGGCTATCGGCACCGCCGCGCAGATACTGCTCGACAATCTCCTGCGGGAGCAGGGCCGCGACGGAAGGCGCCATTTCCGGCAGATGATCGAGATAAATGCCGATGAGCTGCGCTTCGAAGTCGTGCGCCAGCCTGATCGCGGCGCCCAGCGTGGCCGGCGCTTCCGCTGCTGGATCGATCGGGATCAAAATGCATTCGTAGGTCATGTCTCTCGCGTGTCCCATAGGCCGGCTTTGGCGGATCCGCCATCCGGCGGCCCGACACCTCAAGCATAGGCAGCGGCGCCTCGGGCGTCCTTGCGTGAGATCAATACGTCGTCTGCGCTGCAGGCTTGACCCCAGTCAAGCGCCGCGGGGCGCGGCCGTAGCAGCATGCCTTATGATGGCAGCGGCCCTCGGTCACGCATGAAAGCATCGGACAGGCCGCAGGTATTCGTGGCGCGCGACTTGTGCAAGACCTACCGGATGGGCGAAGTCGAAGTACGGGCGCTGCGCGATCTCGACCTCGAGATCTTCGAGGGCGAGTTCGTCGTGCTGCTCGGGCCTTCGGGCAGCGGCAAGTCGACGCTGCTCAACATCCTGGGCGGGCTCGACGTGCCGACGAGCGGCTTGGCGCGCTGGCGCGATCACGATCTCGGCGCGGCGGACGAAGCGACGCTCACGCAGTACCGGCGCGACCACGTCGGCTTCGTGTTCCAGTTCTACAACCTCATCCCGAGCCTGACCGTACGGGAGAACGTCGCGCTGGTCACCGATATCGCGCCCCGGCCGATGAACGCCGACGAAGCGATCGATCTCGTGGGGCTCACGCCGCGCGCGAATCACTTTCCCTCGCAGCTCTCCGGCGGCGAGCAGCAGCGCGTGGCGATCGCTCGCGCCATCGCCAAGCGGCCCGACGTCCTGCTTTGCGACGAGCCGACCGGTGCGCTCGACTATCCCACGGGCAAGGTCGTGCTGGAGGTGATCGCGAAGATCAACGCCGATCTCGGGACGACCGCGGTGGTGATCACTCACAACGCCGCGATCGCGGGAATGGCGGACCGCGTGCTCAACCTTGCCGACGGACGCATCACGCGCGTCGATGAGAACGCGCACAAGCTCACGCCGGCGGAGCTTTCCTGGTGAAGGCTATCCACCGCAAGCTCTGGCGCGACCTGTGGCAGCTCAGGAGCCAGGTGGTGACCGTCGCGCTGGTCGTCGCGAGCGCGCTGTCAGGCTTCGCCGGCTCGTTCGCTACCTACTATTCGCTCGTCAATGCGCGCGAGTCGTTTTACGAATCGGCGCGCTTCGGCGACGTGTTCTCGGACCTCAAGCGCGCGCCACGCGAGATCGAGCGCCGGATCACAGGCATCTCGGGCGTCGCCGACGCCGAGACGACGGTGGTGTTCGACGTCACGCTCGACGTTCCCGGCGTGGCCGAGCCGGTTATCGGACGCATGATCGGCGTCGACGAGGCGAGGCTGCCGCGGCTCAACCAGCTCGTCATCCGGCGCGGACGCGCGCCCGAGCCGGGGCAGCTCGCCGAAGTCGTAGTCTCGGAGGGCTTCGCGACGACGCGAAATCTGAGCCCGGGGCAGACGATCACCGCGCTGATCAACGGCAGGAAGGAGACGCTCGGCATCGTCGGCATCGGCCTTTCGCCCGAATACGTCTACGCGAGCCGTGGCGGCGCTTTTCCCGACGACCGTAGCTTCGGCGTGTTCTGGATCGGCCGCGCGCGCCTGGCGGCCGCGTACAACATGGAGGGCGCGTTCAACCACTTGACCGTGCGGCTCGCGCCAGGCGCCTCGGAGCGCGGCGTGATCGCCGAGCTGGACCGGCTGCTCGAGCCGTTCGGCGGCACCGGCGCCTACGGGCGCGAGGAGCAGCTCTCGCACCGCATCCTGGGGCAAGAGATCGACCAGTGGCGCGTCACCGGCACGCTGATCCCCTCGATCTTCCTCGCCGTGGCGGCCTTCCTGCTCAACGTGGTGCTCAATCGCCAGGTCGCCACGCAGCGCGAGCAGATCGCCGCGCTCAAGGCGCTGGGCTACGGCAACGCGACGCTCGCGGTGCACTATCTGTTGCAGGTCGCGCTCATCGTGGCGATCGGCACGGTCATAGGCATCCTTGTCGGCGCGTGGTTCGGCGAGGCCGTCACCGGCCTCTACGCGAGGTTCTTCCACTTCCCGAGCTACCGCTTCGTGATGCCGGCGTGGATCGCGCTCACCGCGACTGCGGTGACGTTCGTTGCCGCGGTCGCCGGTGCGCTGGGCGCCGTGAGCAAGGCGGTCGCCATGGCGCCGGCCGAAGCGATGCGACCGCCATTTCCCGGCGTCTATCATCCGACGCTCATGGAGCGGCTGGGTCTTGGCCGGTTCCTCACTCCGGCGATGCGCATGACGATTCGCACGATGGAGCGGCGGCCGTGGCGCGCCGTCCTTACGACGTTGGGCATCGCTTCGGCCATGGCGATCATCGTCTGCGGCATGTTCTGGCGCGACGCGCTCGACTACATGATGGGCGTACAGTTCGAGGCGGCGCAGCGCGGCGATGCCGACATCGCGCTCGTCGAGGCGCAGGGTCCGCGGGCGGAGCGCGAGATCGCGCGCATGCCCGGCGTGATACTGAGCGAGGGCTCGCGCGACGTTCCGGCGCGCCTCGTCGCCGGCCATCGCTTCTACCGGACGGCCATTCAGGGCATTCGGCCCGGCGGCGAGCTGCGGCGGCTGCTCGACGAGAACCTGAATGTGGTTCCCCTCCCGCCCGAAGGGATCCTGCTGACCGATCGCCTGGCGGAGCGGCTTGACGTCCGCGCCGGCGACAGCATCCTGGTCGAGACCCTGGAGGGGCAGCGCAACAAGCGGCAGGTGCCGGTGGTCGGCACCGTGCGCGATCTGATCGGCCTGTCCGCGTACATGGATCTCGATGCGTTGAACCGGTTGATGGGCGAAGGCGAGATGCTCTCCACGTTCTCGGTCCGGCTCGACGCGGCGCAGGGCGAGGCGCTGTTCCGCCACCTCAAGTCGTTCCCGCACGTGGCGATCGCGGCCAGCAAGACCGCGATGCTCGCCAACTTCCGGGAAACGTCGGCGCGCAACGTGCTGTTCTTCACGTCGATTCTCACGGCCTTCGCCGCGGTGATCGCGATCGGAGTCGTCTACAACAACGCGCGCATCGCCCTGCAGGAGCGCTCGTGGGAGCTCGCGAGCCTGCGCGTGCTCGGCTTCACCCGCGGCGAGGTTTCGACCTTTCTGCTCGGCGAGCTAGCGCTCGAGCTCGTCGCGGCGATTCCGCTCGGCTGCGTGCTGGGCTATCTTCTCTCGTGGACGATCGTGCGCATGAGCCACCATGACATGATTGCCATCCCCATCGTCGTCGCGCCGCCGACCTACGCGTTCGCCGCCCTGGCGATCGTCGCCGCCGGCGTCGCCAGCGCGCTGATCGTTCGTCGGCGCATCGATCAGCTCGACCTGGTCGGCGTGCTCAAGACGCGGGAATAGGGGATGGGCAAGACCTGGATCGCGAAGGCTGCATGGGCGCTCGCCGGCCTGGTCGGGGCAGGTCTGCTTGCGTGGGCGTTCATGCCGCGCGCGGTCGACGTCGAGGCGGCGACGGCGACGCGCGGCACGTTCCGCAAAACGGTCGACGAGGACGGCAAGACCCGCGTGCGCGAGCGCTACATCGTTTCCGCGCCGCTGGCGGGGCGACTGCTGCGCGTGGAGCTCAAGCCCGGCGATCGGGTCGAGGACGGCACATTGCTCGCGACGCTCGTTCCATCCTCGCCCACGTTGTTCGACACGCGCACCGAGCGCGAGCTCGCCGAGCGGCTCGGGGCCGCGGAGGCCGAGCAGCTCCGCGCCGGGGCGGCGGTGGAGCGGGCGCGGGTCGCGCTCGACCAGGCGAACGCGAACTTCGCGCGGGCAACTCAGCTCGCAGCACAGGGCTTCACGTCCAAGGAGAGCCTTGAGCGGGTCGAGCGCGAGGCCCAGCTCAAGGACAAAGAGCTCAAGCTCGCTCAGTTTGACGAGCATATCGCGGAGCATCAGGTGGGTCTCGCGCGGGCAGCGCAGTTGCGCGCGCGGCAGGGGGCCGGCGGGTCGGCGGGCGGCCAGCATTGGCAGATCCGTTCGCCGGTAGCGGGGCAGGTACTGCGCGTCGTGCAGGAAAGCGAGGCCGTGGTGCCGGTGGGCGCGCCGATCCTCGAGCTGGGCGATCCGCACAATCTCGAGGTCGTGGTCGACGTGCTCACTGCCGACGCGGCCACGATCCGCCCGGGGGCCGAGGTCGAACTGGACCACGGCGGCGGCGCGCGGCCGCTGGCCGGGCAGGTGCGCCTGATCGAGCCGGCGGCGTTCACTAAGGTGTCCGCCCTCGGCGTCGAGGAGCAGCGCGTCAACGTAGTAATCGATTTCGTCGCCGCGCCGGCGGAGTGGCAGAACCTCGGCGACGCGCACCGGGTCGATGCGCGGATCCTCGCGGAAAAGCGCGACAATGCGCTCACCGTGCCGGTCGGCGCGCTCTTCCGGCATGACGGGAACTGGTCGGCCTTCGTTCTGGACGGCGGCCGCGCGAGGCTGCGCAGCGTGCAGATAGGTCCGCGCGGCGGGCAGCAGGCGGTGATCGAGGGCGGGCTCGAGCCGGGCGAGCGCGTGATCGTGTATCCGGGCGACGCGGTGCGCGACGGTGTGCGCGTGCGGGTGCGCGACAACGGGAGCCGATGATGTCGGTCCAGAATCTCGCGGTCTCCGCCATCTTCGAGGAAATCGCCGACCGCTTGGCGATCCAGGGTGCGAACGCGTTTCGCATCCGCGCCTACAGCGACGCCGCGCGCATGCTGCAGGGACTCGGTCCCGACGTGAAGCAGATGCTCGCGCGCGGGGACGATCTCACCGAGCTGCCGGGCATCGGCCACGACCTCGCAGCGAAGATCGCCGAGATCGTGCGCAGCGGCCAATGCGCGCTGCTGCAGCGCCTGCGTCGCGAGATGCCCGCGGCGATCACGGAGCTGCTCAAGGTGCCGGGCCTCGGGCCGAAACGCGTCGGCACCCTGTGGCACAAGCTCGACGTGAAGACCCCGCAGCAGGTCCTCCGCGCGGCAAGGGAGGGACGCATCCAGGCGCTGGCCGGGTTCGGCGAGAAGATGGAGCGGCAGATCGAAGCGGCGGTCGCGGCGCAGCTCTCGAAAAAACAGCGCATGAAGCTCGCGGTGGCCGCGCAGTACGCCGAGGCGCTGGTGAAGCACCTCGAGGGCACGCCAGGAGTGGACCGCGTCGTCGCCGCAGGCAGCTTCCGCCGCATGCGCGAGACCGTGGGCGACCTCGATCTTCTCGTTACCGCGCGCAAGGCGAAGGCGGCGGTCGAGCGCTTCGTCACCTACCCTGAGGTCGAGAAGGTGACCGCGCAGGGCGACACGCGTGCAAGTGCGCGCCTCAAATGCGGGTTGCAGGTCGATCTGCGCGTGGTCGCCATCGAGAGCTTCGGCGCCGCGCTCGTTTATTTCACGGGCTCCAAGCCGCACAACATCGCGCTGCGCCGGATCGCCCAGGAGCGCAGGCTCAAGATCAACGAGTACGGGGTCTACAAGGGCGAGAAGCGGATCGCCGGCGAGACCGAGGCTTCGGTCTATCGCGCCGTGGGACTGCCGGAGATACCGCCAACGCTGCGCGAAGACCGCGGCGAGATCGAGGCCGCACGCGCGGGACGGCTGCCGCAGCTCGTCGAGCTCAGGGACCTCAAGGGCGACCTGCATGCGCACACGAAGGCCACCGACGGCAGGAACACGCTCGAAGAGATGGCCGCAGCGGCGCAGGCGCTCGGCTTCGAGTACCTCGCGGTCACCGAACATTCGCGGCGGCAGACGATGGCTCACGGCCTCGATCCCGAGCGGCTGCGCAAGCAGATCGACGCGATCGATCGCTTCAACGCCAAGAGCAGTGGCATTCGCGTGCTCAAGGGCATCGAGGTCGACATCCTGGACGACGGCACGCTCGACCTTCCCGACAGCGTGCTCGACGAACTCGACCTCGTCGTCGCCGCGGTGCACAGCAACTTCGGCCTCGCGCGCGCCCGGCAGACGGAGCGGATCCTGCGCGCCCTGGACAACCCGCGCGTTACCCTCCTCGCCCATCCGAGCGGACGCCTCATCGGCGAGCGCGAGCCCTACGACGTCGACATGCTGAAGATCGTGCGCAAGGCCAGGGCGACGGGCGTCCATCTCGAGCTGAACGCGCACCCGGAGCGGCTCGACCTGACCGATGCGAACTGCCGGATGGCCAAAGACGAAGGCGTACTGGTGGCGATCGACTCCGACGCGCACGACAGCGGGGAGTTCGCCAATCTGCGCTTCGGGATCGGACAGGCGCAGCGCGGCTGGCTCGTTCCGCGCGACGTTCTCAACAGTCGCGTGCTGAAGGATCTGTTGCCGTTGCTCGAGCGGGCGCGCAGCGGCGCCTCGCGGGCCCGCGCTGCCTCGCGGCCGCGCTGAGGCGAAGGTGCGGCGATGCCCTGGAATTCCAACTACTTTCCCGCATCGATGAAACATCTACCGCCCCGCGTGCGCGAGACGGCGATCGAAATCGCCAACGCGCTGCTCGATGAAAGAATGGACGAAGGCAAGGCAATTCGCATCGCGATCGCCAAGGCGAAAGAGTGGGGGCGGCGC
>DASVFM010000166.1:0-33817 GCA_036380055.1 Casimicrobiaceae bacterium | reverse complement strand
ACGAGGCGCTGGCACTGCAGCTCACCCGCGAGCCAGGGCTGCTCGCCACCTATCGGGCGCGCCTGACTGCCAACCGCACAAGCTCCCCGCTCTTCGACATGACCCGCTACGCGCGCGACTTCGAAACGCTGATGCTCGAGGGCTGGGACGCCTATCTGGCTGCGCGACGCTGACCCGCTCAGCGCGAGCCGGAGCGGAAATTCTCGCCCGCGCGCACGCCCCATGCCTGGCGCAGGGCAGCGATGAGGTCGGCGGCGAAGGCGCGCGCATCGCTCAGGCGCTCGCCCACGCGCGCAGCCGCCATCTCGCTCCAGCGCTGGCGAGCCGCAACGTCGCCGGCGAGGCCGCAGGCGATCGCGACATAGTCCTCGGCGTCGCGAGCTATCCACGAGTGGCAATCGAGCGCGTGCAAGAAGGACGCGCCCTGGCGGCTGATCAGCGTATCCCGCGGCCAGGTGACCAGCGGCAGACCCATCCACAGCGCGTCGCAGCTGTTGGCGCCGCCGGTGAAGGGAAAGGGGTCCAGCGCGATGGCGGCGGTACGATAGGCGGCGAGCGCCTCGGCGACGGTTCCGTAGCCGGCGCACTCGACGCGGCGTGCGTCGACGCCGTGCTGCGCAAATCGCTCGTGCAATCGCTCGATCACGATCGGGTCATCGCCTGCGCGGGCCTTCAGGTGCAGCGTCCAGTCGGGGAGCGCGCGCAGGATCTCGGCCCAGACGGCGATCACCTCGTCGTTGAGCTTGGCGAAGTGATTGAGGCTGATGAAGCGACGCGAGGCCGGGTTCGGCCGCTCGGCAGGCAGCGGCGGCAGATAGCAGAGGCGGGCCCGAGGCAGGTGCAGCAGCCGCTCGACGAAGCCGGATTCGCTGCCGGGCGGGCTTGCGACGCGATCGGTCAGCACGAAGTCCATGGCGTCTATGCCGGTCGTCCCGAACGAGTCGAGCCACGTGACCTGCACCGGCGCGGCGCGGCGCGCGAGCGCGGCAAGGCGTCCGTTGCGGGCGTGGCCTGCGAGGTCGACAAGCACGTCGATGCCGTCCGCGCGAATGCGCTGCACGAGCATCGCATCGTCCAGGCCGGCGACGTCTTCCCAGCGATCCGCGGCGGCGCGGAAGGCTTGCGCGGAAGCCTCGTGCCGAGCGCTGCAGTTGTAGAGGACGTTCTCGCACAGGCGCTGCTCGCGCAGCTCGCGCAAGGTCGCGGCGAAGAACGACTGCAGCGGTCCGTTGCGAAACGCGGGCGAGAGCCAGCCGACCCGCAGCGGCTCGTCCTCCAGGCGCGCTCGAGGCGACACGAATTCCGCCGGCAGGGCGTGGGCCTGCGCCCATTTGCGATGCGCGGCAAGCAGCCTCGCCGCGTCGGAGCTGGAGGCGTACTGCAGGCAGCGCAGGTACAGCGAATGCATCTCTGCGTCGCCCGGATGCGCGTCGATCCACCGCTGCAGCCGATCCAGGCACGCCGTCACCTTCCCGCATTCGAAGAGCAACAGGATGGCTTGCAGCGCCGCGGGAGCGCCGCCGTCGCTGGCGATCGCCTGGTCGAGCAGAGCGAGCGCCGTGCCGCGGTCGGAGCGCTGCTGCTCTAAACGGGCCTGCAGCACCCAGGCCCGAACCCGCGTCGAAGGCGCTTCGGCTGCACGCGCAAGCGCACCCCGCGCGGACTCGAATCGGCCGTCTTCGAGATCGATTTCGCCGCGCAACAGCGCGCTCTCCGCGTCGTCGTCCTGCTCCGGCTCGCCGAGTGCCGCGCGCGCTGCCTCGATTTCACCCATGCGCAACAGACAGCGAATGTGGCCGCGGCGCGCGCTCGCGCGGGTCTCGGGCTTCGAATCGAGCGCAGCGAACTCGGCGGCTGCGGCGTCGAATCGCTGCTGCGCTTCGAGCGCGAGGGCGAGATTCATGCGCGCGCCCGCGTGATCGGGGGCGTTGGCAAGGGCGAGCCGCGCCTGGCCCTCCGCCTCCGTGCCGCGTCCCACGGCAAGGAGCGCCGCGGCGTAGTTCGCGTGAAAGGCGGCCGAGGGGCGCGTCTGCGCCCGTTCGAACCAGGCAAGCGCTTCGAGCGAGCGATCCTGCTGGTGCAACGCAACCGCCAGCATGTGGGCGATCTTCGGGTGCGCTGCCTGCGTGTAGAGCGTGCGATAGGCTCGCTCCGCCGCCGCCGGATCGCCCTCCCGGTGCAGCTCGAGGGCTTGCGCGAAAGCCTGCCGGAGCGTCTCGTCCATACGCTTTAGCCGCCGCGCCCGTCGCCCTCGAGGGCGGCGCGCGTCGCCTCGAGGAAGCCGCGCCCGAACTGCGCGTCCGGCTCGAGGTAACAGCCTTCGCCCCACTCGTTCCAGGCGTTGATGAACACGATGCGCTCGCCCTCGGGCCGCGCATTGCGCGTCTGCGCGATCACGGCGGCGAGCCAGCGGCGATAGTTCTCCGGGTGCGCGTTGACGAAGACCTGCCCGATGTCCTGCAACCGCGGCGTGTTGTCCCAGCCCGCCATGACGCCGCGGAAGAGGGGAAACGGGGGCAGCGGCCGGGCGATCGCGTACTGGGCCGCCGAGATGTAGTCCCAGACATCGCCTGTGAACTTCGGGTTGAGCTTCTCGACTTGGTCGGTGAGCGTGTTGACCTCGGTCGAATGCGGCGGAAACTCGACGCCGGCATCGAAACCGAGTTCTCCCGGAGGCGGCATCTGCGGCACGTGCACCATCCCGAGATAGGGCTCGGCCTCGCCTGCTTCGCGTGCGACGCGCCGGAACGTGTCCGTCGCACGCCGCGGCTCCGGCAGCAGGTTCGCCCGATACACGAGCAGGAGCGGACGGCCGTTCACGCGGATGTAGCGCCGGTCGCGGAACAACGGCAGCAGCTCCGCGATCAGCCGCTGCTCGTTATCGGGCGTGTAGGTCTGCGCGACCAGCAGCTCGTCGTTGCCGCCGTCCCAGCGGCGGGTCCAGTTCTCGTTCGCCCAGCAGACGCAGAACGGGAAATCCGGCTGTCCGGACTGGATGACCTCATCCAACGGCCGGTGCAGCAGACGCCGACCGTTGAACCAATAGTAGTAATAGCAGAAGCCGTGGATTCCATGCATGCGCGCGAGCTCCGCCTGCGCGGCACGCACCGCGGGGTCGCGGAGGTCGTAGTAGCCGAGCTCGGCCGGCACGTGCGGTTGATAGTGGCCGGTAAAGTTCGGCCGAGCCCGCCGCACGTTGACCCACTCGGTGAAGCCCTCGCCCCACCACGCATCGTTCTCGGGAATCGGGTGGAACTGCGGGAGGTAGAAGGCAATCAGCCGGACATCGGACACTTCGGCCGCCTTCAGCGCTGCCCAAACTTGAGCAGGGCGTCGCGAATCGCGGGGTAGCGCTCGAACTTCCTGTTCACCTCGCCCGCGTAACCCTCGATGGGCTGCGTGGCACGCGCGTTACCGCTCACCTTGAACGCATCGGCGGCTGCCGCGAGATAGGTTTCATCCCGCGGCAGGCCGAGAAAATCGAGCATTCGCTCGAGGACGTCCCTGCCTGCCTCATGCTCGAAGTAGAGGAAGAAATTCTCCGGCCGGCCCGAAGTGTCGCGCAACCCGAGAAACCAGGCGATCTCGTCGAGGACGCCCGCGACGACATCTTCCACCCGGCTCCCGGACGACAGGCCGCGCGCAGGATCGAAGAAGGCGACGTGGCCGGTCTGCAGATTGGAAATCGCACAGTCGACCGGATTGCGCACCGGGAGCATGAACTTCACCCGGTCGTTGCGTCGCAGGAGCGCGGCCACGTCCACGCGCGCCTCGCGCAGGAAATTCGTCACCAGGTGCGAGTCCTTCCACACGATGCACTTCACCGACCCGCGGCCGCGGCTCTGCAGCTTCGCCTCGGCCGCGCGCATCGCCTCACGCTCGAAGCCGTGCGATAGATGGATATCGCCGCCGTACTGTCCCCCGGTGCCGCCGTGCGAGGCGTAGCACGCGTAACGGACGAACTCCTGAAACTTGTCGCGCGAATAGTTGGCGAGAAAGTTGAGCTTTGCGTTCGGCAGTGTTCGTATCGCGGCGTGGTTCAGTACCAGGCATTGCGGGTGCAGGCTGAGCACGGCCGAAGTGAGGGTGGTGAGGTTGCGGTAGGGGCCGAGCAGAATGCACACCGAGGCGAGCTGTGCGGCGTTCACCTCGCCGCCGGGGTCGAGCTCCCGGATCCGGGCGTCGAGCGCTCGCAGGAGATCGGTGCCGAGCACGTAGGCGTCGCGATACGCGGCGACGCGCTCGGGCGCGGACGCAAACAACTTCTGCAGCCCATCCAGGGCCGCTTTCGCCTGCTCGGAGGCAGTCGGGACGGCGGCGGGCGCCGGCGCGTCGGGATCGGTCTTCGCGGGGGTCATCTCGTGCGTGCCGGGCCTCGCGCATGACGGGCGGCCGGTCGTTACGGGCGCACATTATAGGCGGGCATTCTTCACCGGGAAACCGCGACGCCAAAAAGCTTCGAGGGCGCCATGCAGCGCGATGGCGAGCGCGAGCGGATACTCCGACTTAGCGCGAAACAGCAGGAAATCCCTCGCTTGCGCGCAGCTTCCAGGCCTCTTCCAGCGTCGCAACGAGCTCCCTCGCAAACCTCGGCGCGTCGCTCAGCGATTCGGCAACGCGCGCAGCCGCGACCCCACTCCACCCCCGGCGCGCGGCGACGTCGGCCGCGAGCCCGACGGCGATCGCGACGTAGTCCTCGGTGTCGCGGGCGATCCACGCCTCGCGGTCGAGTGCGCGCAGCAGCGATGCTCCCTGGCGACTCACCAGGGTGTCCCGCGGCAGAGTCACGAGCGGCAAGCCCATCCACAGCGCATCGCAGCTGTTCGCGCCTCCCGCGAATGGAAAAGTATCGAGCGCGATCGCCGCATCGCGATAGGTGCGCAGTGCCAGGGGCAGCGACGAATATCCTGCACACTCGATGCGCTGCGACTCGACCGAGTTCCGCGCGAAGCGCTCGCGCAGCTTCGCGACCACAACCGCATCGTCCGCCCCACGGGCCTGCAGGTACAGGGTCCAGCCCGGCAGCGCCTGTAGGATCTTTCCCCACGCGTCGATCACCTGGTCGTTCAGCTTGGCCAGATGATTCAGGCTGATGAGGCGGCGCGCCGACGGCTCAGGGCGCTCGGCGGGCACCGGCGGCAGATAGCAGAGCCTTGCATGCGGCAGCCGCAGCAGGCGCTCGGTGAAACCCGATTCACTGCCCGGCGGGCTCGACACCTCGTCGGTGAGCACGAAGTCCATCGCGTCGATACCAGTCGTCCCGAAGGAATCCAGCCAGGTGATCTGCACCGGCGCCGCACGGCGCGAAAGAGCAGTCAGACGACCTCCGCGTGCGTGTCCTGCGAGATCGATGAGCACGTCGATCGCATCTTCGCGGATGCGGCGCACCAAAGCCTCAGCGTCAAGCTCTGCGACGTCCTCCCAGTTATCGGCGGCAGCGCGAAACTCGGCTGACGAAGGGTTGCGACGCGGATTGGAGTTGTAGAGGACGTTGAACGACAGGCCACGCTCGCCGAGCTGGGACAGGGTGGCAAGAACAAACGATTGCAGCGGCCCGTTGCGGAACGCGGGCGATAACCAGCCGATTCGCAGCGGCTCGTTTGCGCGCCGCTCGCGCGGAGCAACGAACTCCGCAGGAACGGCGTGCTTCTGCGCCCACCCGCGGTGCGCCGCGAGCAATTTGGCTGCGTCGAAATCGGGCGAATACTGCGCGCTGCGCAGGTACAGCGAATGCGCCTCACTGTCCGCGGGATGCTCGGCGATCCAGCCTCGCAGCCGACCGAGGCAGGCCGCGACATCGCCGCACTCGAGCAGGATCGCGGCGCTTTGAAGCGTCGCCGCACGGTCCTCGCGATCGCGCTCGATGGCGCGCTCGAGCAGGCTCAAGGCGGTGCTGTGGTCCGCCTTCTGTTGCGCGAGCCGGGCCTGCAGCACGCTGGCTCGCGCCCGGGTCGGCGCAGACCCGGCGGCGAAGTTGAGCGCAGACTCGGCGAGGCCGAGCTGTCCGACCTCGAGCGCGATCTCGCCGCGGAGCAGGGCACTCTCGGTGTCTTCGCCCTTCGCCTCGCCGAGCGCGTCGCGTGCCCGCTCGATTTCCCCCAGGTGCAGCAAGCAGCGGATGCGTCCGCGCTGGCCCGGCTCGACGAAGCCGGGCACGCTCGTCAGGGCGGCGAACTCCTCTGCCGCTGCCTCAAAGCGCTCTTGCGTCTCGAGCGCGAGAGCAAGGTTCAGGCGCGCGCCCGGGTGGCGCGGCAGCAGCGCCAGCGCGAGCCGCGACTGCGCTTCCGCCTCGCGGCCGCGCCCTAGCGCGAGCAGCGCCGCGGCGTAGTTGGCATGAAAGGTTGCGGTGGGACGAGCCGCGGCAAGCTCGAACCACTTGAGCGCCTCCCCGGAGCGCTGCTGCTGGTGCAGAGCTACGGCCAGCATATGTGCGAGCTTGGGATGCGCTTGCTGCTCGTACAGCATGCGGTAAGCCGCTTCCGCCGCCGCCGCGTCTCCGTGCCGGTGCAGCTCGAGCGCCTTGTCGAACGCGAGCCGCATTTCGTTGTCAAGCATTCGTGCCCCGGCTCGAGCTAGCGGCGTTGCGGACGCACATTATAGGCAGGCGCGGCAATGAACCGAAACCGAACGCAGGCGTCCAATGCATCGCGGCGGGACCAGCCCGCATGGTAGAATTTTCTGTTAACCACAGAGGGTTGCAGCGCTTTGGAAGCACCTGCGCGGAAGCGAATCGGCGAGATCCTCATCGAGCGCGGCAAGCTGGACGCCGCCGGGCTCGAGCGCGCGCTGCGCCTGCAGCAAGAGACGCACGAGAAGCTCGGGGCCTTGCTGGTGACGCTGGGTGTATGCGCGCAGCGCGACGTTGCCGAGGCGCTCGCGGCGCAGCTCGGCCTGCCGCTGGTGGAGGCGGCCGGATACCCCGAGCTGCCGATCCTCGAGGAGCGCGTCTCCGCGCGCTTCCTGCGTGAAGCCCGCGCGCTTCCGCTCGTTGAGGACGAGCACGAGCTTGCACTGGCCATGGCGGACCCGACCGACGCGTACACGATCAGCGCGTTCGAGATGGTGACGGGGCGCAGGGTCACGCCGCGAGTAGCGATACCCACCGAGCTCGAAAGCGCGCTGGAGCGCCTCTACGGCGCCGGCCGCTCCGCTCTCGGTCAGATCGTCGACGGCGTCGAACAGCGCGACGAGCTCTCTTTCGACGCCGACGTCCAGCAGTTGAAAGACCTCGCCTCCGAGGCGCCGGTGATCCGCCTGGTCTCGCTCATCATCACCAACGCGCTCGAGACGCGGGCATCCGACATCCATATCGAGCCGTTCGAGAACCGCCTCATCGTGCGCTACCGCATCGACGGCGTGCTGCACGAGATCGAATCGCCCCCGCGACGCCTGTCTGCGGCGGTCATCTCGCGCGTCAAGATCATGGCGAACCTAGACATCGCCGAGCGCCGGCTGCCGCAGGATGGCCGCATCCGCCTGCGCGTGCAGGGCAAGGAGATCGATCTGCGCGTTTCGACGGTGCCCACGATGCACGGCGAGTCGGTGGTGATGCGTATCCTCGACAAGGGCGGCGTCGCGCTCGACTTCAAGCGGCTCGGCTTCGAGACGGACACGCTGCAGAAGTTCCTCGACGTGCTGCTCGAGCCGCACGGCATCCTGCTCGTCACGGGACCCACCGGCAGCGGCAAGACGACCACGCTCTACACCGCGCTCGATCGCCTCAACAAGCCCGACGTGAAGATTCTGACCGTCGAGGACCCGGTCGAGTACCAGATGCCCGGCATCAACCAGATCCAGGTCAAGCCGCAGATCGACCTCACGTTCGCCAACGCGCTGCGCTCGATCGTGCGCCAGGATCCCGACGTGATCATGATCGGCGAGATCCGTGACCTCGAAACCGCGCAGATCGCCGTGCAATCCGCGCTCACCGGCCACTTGGTGCTCTCCACGGTGCACACCAACGACGCGCCTTCGACGGTCAACCGTCTGCTCGACATGGGCGTTGAGGATTACCTCCTGACCTCGACGGTCATCGGGATCCAGGCGCAGCGGCTCGTGCGCACGCTCTGTCCGCACTGCAAGGAGTCGTACACCGCGCTGCCGGAGCTGGTCGAGCAGCTCGGGCTCGCCAAGTTCGCCAACGGAGGCGACGTCACGCTGTATCACGCCAGGGGCTGCAAGGAGTGTGCGCAGACCGGCTATGTCGGCCGCATCAGCATCATCGAGATGATGCCGATGACCGACCCGATGCGCAGCCTCGTCATGCGCCACGCGATTGCAACGGAGCTGCGGGCCGAAGCGATCAAGGAAGGCATGGTGACGATGTACGAGGACGGGATGCGCAAGTCGCTCGCGGGGGTCACGACCTTCGAGGAAGTCCTTCGCGTCACCCGCGAAGACTGACGGGACGATGCTCATCAGCTACTGCGCGGCCCCGCCGGTTGGCCACTGATGCCGATCTATCGATACAAGGCGGTGAACAGCGCCGGCGACGTCGATGCCGGCGAGCTGGAGGCGGCCAACGAATCCGAGATCGTCGACCGGCTGCGCGACCGCGGACTGATGCCGATGCAGGTCGTAGCGGCGGCCGATCGCGGCATCGCAGGGAGCAGGGCGCCTGAGCGCAGGGGCTGGTTCACGCCGCGCCGCGTCACCCGCACGCACGTGCTCTCGTTCACCCAGGAGCTGGCGACGCTGCTCAAGGCCGGTCTTCCCCTCGACCGCGCGCTGGAGATCCTGATCGGCCTCGCTGTCGTGCCGCCGGTGGCGAAGCTTCTGCAAGCGGTGCGCGACGCCGTGCGCGGCGGCAGGTCGCTCTCGCAGGCGCTCGACATGCACCGCGACGTTTTCTCGCGCTTCTATGTGAACATCGTGCGCGCGGGGGAGGCCGGCGGCGCGCTCGGCACCGTGCTTACGCGTCTGGCCGACACGATGGAGCGCAACAAGGAGCTGCGCGAGAGCGTCAAGTCGGCGCTGATCTACCCGACGATCCTGGTCTGCGTTGCGGTGGCCTCGGTGATGATCCTGCTCATCTACGTGGTGCCGCAGTTCCAGCAGACCTTTGCCCAGGCCGGCAAGGCGCTGCCGCTGCCCACCGAGATCGTGATCGTCGCCGGGACGGGACTCCGCAAGTACTGGTGGCTGATGGTGGCGAGCGTCGTGGCCGGCGTCTGGCTCTTCCGGCGCTGGCTCTCTCGCCCGATGGTGCGCTTTCGCTGGGACGAGCGGCTGCTGCGCTGGCCACTTATCGGGGACGTGATCTCCAAGGTCGAGGTCGCGCGCTTCGCACGCACGCTTGCCACGCTGCTCGGCAACGGCGTGACGCTGCTCGCCGGGCTGTCGATCGTCAAGGACACCATGACCAATACCGTCCTCGCGCACGCGCTCGACGGAGTGGTCACGCGGTTGCGCGAAGGCAAGGGCTTCGGCCGTCCGCTCGCCGAGACCGGCCTCTACCCGCGGCTCGCCACGCAGATGATTCTCGTCGGCGAGGAGTCGGGGCAGCTCGAGGAGATGCTCAATCGCGTCGCCGACGTCTACGATCGCGAAGTCGCTATGGCGGTGCGACGCTTCCTCGCCGTGCTCGAGCCGGTGCTGATCGTCGGGCTTGCGGTGATGGTCATCTGCATCGTGCTGTCCATCTGGATGGGCATCATCGGCATGACCGAGCTGGTGGGCTGAGCGCGCCGTCCACAAAGGATTTCAGGAGAGGGTTCATGAGAATTCGCAGGCTCTGGCAAGGGAACGCAGGACGCGCACGTCACACCGGCATGACGCTCATCGAGATTCTCGTTGTGCTGGTGCTCATTGGCATCGTGATGGGCATCGTCGGCGGCAACTTCATTCAGCGCGGCGAGAAGGCGAAGCGCGACGCCGCCAAGATCGAGATCGGGCAGATCGGGCAGACGCTCGACCTGTTCAAGCTCGAGGTCGGCCGCTATCCGACCTCGCAGGAAGGATTGCAGGCCCTGATCACGGCGCCCGCCGGGGTGACCAACTGGAACGGCCCGTACTGGAAGAAGGCGACCGTGCCGAAGGATCCCTGGGGCAACGACTACGTCTACACCTTCCCGGGGCAGCACGGGGCCTACGACATCGTCTCCTACGGCGCGGACGGCAAGGAAGGCGGCGACGGCGCGGACAAGGACATCACGAGCTGGGATCAATGAAGCGAGGCAATACCCGCGGCCTGACCCTGCTCGAGCTTTTGATCGTGCTCGTGATCATGGGCATCATCGCGGCGATTACGATCCCCATCTTCGGCGGCACGGGGACGTCCACGACTGAGCTCAAGAGCGCCGCGCGCGAGGTCGCGGCGGGCCTGCGCGCCGCGCGCGCGCAGGCGATCACGCAGCGCACCGAAGCGATGCTTCAGTTCGACGTGGCGGCGCGCGCCTTCACCGTGCCTCCGGACACGCGCGTGCACACCCTGTCGCCGCAGATCGACATCAAGCTGTTCACCGCCCAGTACGACATAGTGAACGACAATATCGGCGGCATCCGTTTCTATCCGGACGGCGGATCGAACGGCGGGAGGATCACGCTCGCCTCGGGCGAGCGCAAGTTCGACGTCGATGTTGACTGGCTTACTGGCCGCGTCGCGATCCTCGAATGACTGCGCTCCACCGGCCCCGCCTCGCGCGGGGCTGGCTCCCTGAGCCGTGGCGGGATGCTGCCCGGGGCGTGTCGCCAGCGCCACGACTCGCCACGCGCGATCCCCGCGCTCGAGTGGGGCGGACGGCGAGACGGAGTGAGGCTCCGCGAGCGAGAGCGAGTGGAGGCGACCCGAGCCGGACGCAATGGGCCGACAATTCAAAGCAAGACTTCTCGCGACGGTGGAGGAGGCCCCTCGCTGCGGGCTCGCGTGGCTTCTCGCTGCTCGAAGTGCTGGTCGCGTTCGTGATCCTGGCGCTCGTGGGCACGGCGCTCTTCCAGGCGTTCGGCGGAGCGTTGAACAACGCCGCCCTGGCCGAGGAGTACAGCCGTGCCGCGCTGCTCGCCGAGAGCCGTCTTGCGGATGCGGCGGTGGAGAACTCGCCGCTGCGTGAAGGAGGCGATCAGGGCAGCTCGGAGGACGGCAAGTACAACTGGGTGACGCGGATCGAACCCTACGTCGCGCCCGACAGCACGCCCGACCAGCAGCGCCTCATCGAGATGACCTCGGTGCGCCTCTGGCGCATCTCCGTCACCGTCTCCTGGCCCGGCGCGTTCGGCAGGCAGCGCTCGCTGAGCCTGGCGACAGTGCGCCTCGCCTCAAGGCAGCCCTCATGAGCGCGCAGGTTGCAGGAGGCTCTGGGCGGAGCGACAAGCCGCACATGCTGATCATCATGACCGACCAGCAGCGGGCCGATTGCCTGAGCTGCGCCGGTCATCCGCAGATCCGGACTCCGCACCTGGATCGCATAGCGCGGGAAGGCACGCGATTCGCGCAGGCGGTCACCGTCGCGCCGCTGTGCATGCCGGCTCGCATTTCGTTCGCGACCGCGCTCTATCCGCACGATCACGGGGTGTGGGGCAACGCGGGATCGCTAGCCGAGAGCGACGCTACCCTCTTCCAGGCGCTTCAGCGCGAGGGCTATTCCACAGCGCTTGTGGGCAAGGCGCACTACTACGAGCAGCATCGGGGCATGGATCTGCGGGAGCGCGAGGCGTACATGCGCGAGCGCGGTTTCGAGCACGTGCACGAAGTGCCCGGCCCCTTCGGCAGCGGGCTCACGACGTCCTACCTGAGCGACGAGTGGCAGCGCAAGGGCGTATGGGATCAGGTGAGAGAGGACCTCGCGAGCCGCGCAGCGGCCGGTGACTGGGTGGTCCGTCCGAGCCCGCTCGCCGTCGACGACCACCTCGACAGTTACGTTGGTCGGCGCGCCGTCGAGTTCGTCGACGCCTACCGCGACGAGCGTCCCATGTGTCTGTTCGTCGGCTTCCCGGGTCCGCACGAGCCGTGGGACGCGCCCGGCAGCTACGCCACGATGTACGCGCCCGAAGAGACGCCGCCGCCGATCCCCGTGCCTCCGTTCAACGGGAAGCTCTCCTCGCGCGTGAGGCGCAAGGCGGCATTTGAGGCTTTTTCGGCTCAGCAGCTGGCGCTGATCCCGCAGATTCGGGCGAACTACTACGGCAAGATCTCCCTCATCGACGAGCACGTCGGACGCTTGCTCGCCGCCCTGGAGCGCAGAGGCATGCTCGACGACTCGATCGTCGTCTTCCTCGCCGACCACGGCGAGATGCTGGGCGATCACGGGCGTATACGGAAGGGGACCTTTCACGAGTCGGGCGTGCGCATCCCGCTGCTCATGCGCTGGCCGGGCCGCATCGAGGCAGGCGCCGTGAGCGACGCGCTGGTTGAGAGCATCGACATCCTGCCTACGCTCCGCGAGGCCGCAGGCTGCACGCCCGCGGCGCGCTGCGCCGGGCGGTCGCTCTGGCCGCTGTTGCAATCGCACGGCAACGACGCGCTGAGGGAGGCGCAGTTGAGCGAGGTCGAGCATCATCGCGAAAACCAGACAATGCTGCGCACGCGCAAGCACAAGCTTGCGCTCGACGGCGTATCGCGGACCTTCATGCTTTACGATCTGGAGCGCGATCCGCTGGAGCAGCACAACCTCGCCGGCGACCCGGACGCGAGCGATCTCGAGAGCCGACTGCGGCAGCTGCTGCGCTCGCGAATCGAGCGTTCGTCGTTCCCGGCGGCGCGCGCGATCTCCGCGACGCGGGCCGGCTGAGGAGCACACGATGCGCGCCGCTCGAGGTCAACGAGCTGCTTTCGCGAAGGCGCGCGCCGCCGGCCGCAGCACAGGCTTCACGCTGATCGAGCTCTCCATCGCGCTCGTCCTGCTCGCGCTGATGGCTTCCACGCTCTACGGGTCGCTGTCGCTCGCCGGCGCGAGCTGGGATCGCGGCGAGGCCAAGGTGCTGCAAACCTCCGAGATGCGCCTCACGCAGGATTTCCTGCGGCGCACGCTCACTTCGCAGCATCCGCTGCGCATGCAGAAGGCCGTCGACAAGCCGCTGTACTTCGCCGGGGAACGCGACTCGTTCGCCTACGCGGCGGCGCTGCCGGGCCGGGCCGGCGCAGGCATGTACTATTTCCGCGTCGCGCTCATGTCCAATGGCGACACTTCGCGACTGATGCTCTCGCGGCTCATTCCCGACTACGCGGCGACGCAGCTGCCGGACTTCGGCGGCGCTGAGTTCTCGGTGCTTGCGGACCGCGTCGCCGAAGTGCATTTCTCCTACTTCGGACGCGACCCCGGCGCCGCGCTCACCATGAATCCGACCTGGCGCGAGCGTTGGGACGATCCGCAGCGACTGCCGGACCTCATCCGCATCGACGTCACGCCCGCTGTCGGCGCGCCGTGGCCGACGCTGATCGTGGAGCCGCGTCTCGCTCCCGAGGTCGGCTGCCCCAGCTGGAATCTCAGTGCGCAGCGTTGCACCTGAAGCCGTGGATCGCGACCCGAACGTCGCCTTCGCGTTGCGCGTACCCCCGGCTGCACAAGCGGCAGACGCCTGGCTCGTCCCCGAGCTCGCCACGCTGCCGCTTTCGCCGCAGCGTTGCCTGGTGCGCAATCCCCTCAACGGCGCCGCGCTCGAGGTCTCCTCCGGCGAGCACGCCGTGCTCTCGGCGTGCGAGGGCTGCCTGCCCTTCGCACAACATGTGCTTCGCGCCGCTGCACGGCTGCGCGCCCCGGCCGCGCATCACGCTGCGATGCGCGAACTCCTCGAGCGCTGTGCGCGCGCAGGCATCCTGCTCTCCGTGGCGGAGCTAGCAGCGAGGTTCGGAAAGCCTGCGGGCGCCTCACCCGTCGCGCTCGGCGGCGCGGTAATCCGGACCGCCGATCGGCCGCGACTCCTCGCGCGGCTGCTGAAGAGCGCCGAGGAACTCGAGGCTCGCGGCAGCGAGAGGCGGCGCTGGATCGTCATCGACGACTCGCATGACGGCGCGAAGGAAGAGCAGAACCGCGCGGCGATTGCCGAGGCGCGTCTCGACATCACGCATCACGATCGCCCGGCTGCGGCGGCCCTTCAAGCGAAGCTGCTCGCCGAATTCCCGCGCGCTGCGCGCGAGATCGAGTGGTTGCTCGCGCCCGGCGACGCGGGCGAGGCCACGCCAGGGCGTCCTCTGAATCACGCTCTGCTGCTCCTCGCGGGGCGCGCGTTCGTGAGCTTCGACGACGACGCGGTGATCGATGCGCGCCGGCCGCCGCTCGCCGGCGGGGGTTTCGCGGTGTCGGATGGGCTCGACGAGCTCACGTGGTACCAGAACGAGGAATCGCTGCTCGCGCACTGCCCCGCGGCGGCGGATCTCGATCCGATCGCACAGCATGCGCAGTGGCTCGGCCTGCGGATGGCCGACGCGTGGGCCGTAGCGGAAGCACGCAGCGGACCGCTCGCGGCCATGGATATCGGCGCGGTTCAGGCGCGTCGCTTTGCCGCCGAGGCCCACGTCATTTTCACCCATAGCCACACCTGCGGCGATCCCGGCTCGAACCCTCTGCCTCTGCAGCATTTCCAGCTCCCAGCGGCATCGCGAGAATGGCTCGCCGCGCATCCGCAGGCCGCCGCCTGGGCATTCGCGGGCCGCGTGAACTGGCGCGGCCACGCGCGCCTGCGCTTCGCACCGCGCTGGCAACTTACCCTGACCACGATCACGGGCCTCGACGATTCACGCCTGCTTCCGCCGACAACGAGAGGTCAGCGCAGCCAGGACCTGCTGCTCGGGGCGCTCGCTCACTGGATGCATCCGTACGCATGGCAGGTGGATCTGCCGTTCGCCCTGCTGCATCGGCGCGAGCCGGCGCGGCAATGGCTCGGCGCCGGTGATGCGGTCGGCCCCGAGCCGCTCGGATTCATCATCGGCTACCTCGAGCACAACGAGGCGTCGTGCGTCGGTGAGGAGCCTGAGCGTCGCCTCGCGGCGGCGGCAGCGCTGCTCGCCGATCTCGCCGCGGCGAGCGAGACGCGCTTGGCGGAGACGATCGTGGGGCACGAGATGGACGTCGCAAGCCGTCTTCGTTTCGCGATCCAGGCGCAGCTCGACGACGCAGCCTTGCCGGCGGGCTGGAAGCGGCTGCTCGCGCCCTGGCTCGACTCGCCTGCGCTTGTCCTGGACGACGCGGCCGTGCGCTCGCGCGCGCAGGCGGTCCCCGCGCTGCGGGAGCTTCTCCAGCGCTACGCGGCGGCGCTCGCTGTCTGGCCCCAGCTATGGCAGTTCTGCCGGGAGAGCCGGCGATGAAGCGTTCCCACGGCGCGCCCGCGGCGCGCGCGCAGGCAGGTGTCGCGCTGATCCTCGTGCTCTGGCTCGTCGTCCTCCTTACCGTGATCGCTTCGGGCTTCGCGTACAGCATGCGCACGGAGGCGCTCGCCGCACGCAATGCGGTCGCGCTCGCGCAGGCGCGCTCGATCGCCGACGGCGCGGTGTCGCGCGTGGTCCTTGAGCTGATGCGCCTGCGCCAGCCGAACGACGCCTGGCAGGCCGACGGCGCCGTGCATACCTGGCAGGAAGGTGATGCGACGATCGCGGCCAATGCGATCGACGAGTCTGGTAAAATTGACCTCAACGCCGCACCGGATTCGCTGCTGAAGAATCTCTTCCAAACGGCCGCAGGCGTCGACGCGGACACGGCAGCACACCTGGTCGACGCGATCGGGGATTGGAAGGATGCCGACGACGTGAGACGCCCGTACGGCGCGGAGTCGGCGGATTACGAGCAGGCCGGCCTGAAGTACAAGCCCGCCAATGCACCGTTCGAGACCGTCGCGGAGCTGCAGCGGGTGATGGGGATGACGCCCGCGATCTACGCGGCGGTCGCCGGAAGCCTGACGGTGTTCAGCAAGCAGTCCGGCGTCAATCCCGCCTACGCATCGCGCACGGTTCTGCTCGCGCTGCCCAATGCGACGCAGGAGGTGGTCGACGCGTATATCGCGCAGAGGAACGACGCGTTGGCGCAGAGGCTGCCGGTGCCTCCGTTTCCGCTCGCGGGCGGGGCCGCGCAGATCAACGTGTGGCGCGTTCGCGCGGAAGTGACGACGGCGGATGGCACGACGTTCATCCGCGAAGCGGTTATGCGGCCGGGAGCGGTGGATCCGCTGCATCCGGTGAGCGTTTTGCTGTGGCAGGAAGGGGATCAGAAGCTCCTGACACCGCCGCCATCGCAGTGAGGGCGGCGAACCATCGCGCGCCGCCGCTGTCTTGAGCAGGCGGTCGTTTTGGGAAGGCGGGGACAGTAAAGGGAATGAAGCTCGGTATCGACAACTGGAGGCAATACCTGCGCGATGCAGCAAATCGCGCGGGCCTTCCCCGCTTCTGGCGCTGGTGGATGGGCGAGCTCGCGCCTCTCCTGCCGAGCAAATCCCTCATCGCTGTCCAGCGCCGCTTCTCAAGACCCGTGATCGAGCTCGTCGACGGGGAGGCGGTGTTCTGGCGCCCCGATTTCGGCGAGGGCACTACCGCGCGCCTCATCATCGCGGAGAGGGTGTCGCTGAATGGCGACGCTGCCTCGGTTCTCGCGGCGGGACGCGAAGCGGTCGGGCGGCTTGCCGCGAACACGCCCGGAGGCAGCACGGCGCCCAGGGTTCTCGTCGCGCTCGGCGCGAAGCAGGTGCTGCGCAAGGAGATAACGCTGCCCGCAGCAGTCGAGCAGAATCTCGAACAGACGCTCGTCTACGATCTCGATCGACACACGCCATTTCGCCCCGAGCAGCTCTATTTCGACGCCGTTGTCGTCAGGCGCGATGCGCAGCGCAAGCTGCTGCACGTCGACTGGGCGGCAGCACTCAAGACGGTCGTCGACGATGCGCGCCGTCGCGTCGAGGATTGGGGCGCGGTGCCCGTGGCGATCGTGCCCGGACCGGCGACGGCGCGCACGCGGCTCAACCTGCTTCCTAACGGCGTGCGCCCGAGACAGCTGCAATGGCGGCGCTGGCAGCTGTGGGCGCCGATCGCCGCGATCGGGCTGTTCGGTTTCGCCGCCGTGATCGTCCCGCTGGCACAGAAGCGCGAGTACGCGATCGCCCTCAATGCCATCGACGCCGAGGCGCGCCAGGGCGCACTCGCGGCGGACAGCGTGCGCACGCAACTGGAAAGCATGCAGGCGGATTACAACTACATCCTCACCAAGAAATACGCGTATCCGAATGCGGTCAGCGTGCTCGACGAAGTGACGCGCGTGCTGCCCGACGACACCTGGCTCACGCAGCTCGAGCTCAAGACCATGGGTCGCGGCAAGGAGATGCATCGCGATCTGTACCTGCGGGGCGAATCCGTGAACGCCGGCAAGCTGATCGCGCTGCTCGAGGACTCGAAGCTCGTCGAGCAGACTGCGCCGCGCTCGCCGACGACCAAGATCCAGGGCGCACCGGGCGAGATCTTCGATTTGAGCTCGCGGCTGCGCGAGTTGCCGTTGCCTGCGTCAGAACCCGTTACGATTGGCGCGACGCTAATTCCGGTGGTACGCGAAACGCCTGCCGCCCCGACGACGAGCGCTACGCCGGCGTCCGCGGCGACAAATGCCCCGACGGCTGCGCCGCCCCCGGCGCCCAGCACCGCCGGGGTGCTGCCTACGCCCACGGCGGCCGCCGCCGCGAGCGCGCCCGCGCCGACAGAAGTCCCCGCGGTGGGTCTGCCGCCTGCGAACAACGGGTTCGGGCCCTTCCCGGGCGGCGCAGCACCCGCTCAAGCCCAGCCCCCCCGTATGACCCCGCGCGCGCAGCGATCGGCGCCGCCGGCCGGGGCGCCCGTGCAGCCCCCGGTAGCCGCGCCGTCCGCCGTGCGACCTGGTGCAGTGCCGCCCTTGCCGCAGCTGGGTGCTCCAGCTGCCGCCGTTGCCTCACCAGGCGCGGCGGCGCCCGCCGCCGTCCCCGCGCAGCCGAGCCTCGAGGTGCCGCCTGCGCCCGTGATGCCGGGCACCGTCCCACCCGCGCCGTCCGCACCACCCGCGCAGGCACAGCCTCAGCCGCAGCAGCAGCCGCAGCCCCAGGACGAGGGGGAAGACTGATGTCGACGCTGACCCTCCCGCTCCCGCCGCGGCAGAGCCGCGCGCTCGCGGTCGCGTTGCTTGCGCTCGCGGTGCTCCTCGGCGCGGCGCTGCTGCTCGTCCCGTTCCTGCTGCTGCATCGTCACTACGATGCGGCGATCGAGTCGCTGCAGGACCGGATCGCCGTCTATCGGCGGACCGCGGCGCAGACTCCGGAGCTAAAGCGCGCGCTGGACATGCTGCGCTCGAAGGACGGACGGCGCTTTTTCCTGCAGAACACCGCGCCGAATCTCGCCAGCGCCGAGCTGCAGGACCTCGTGCGAGGGGCCATCGAAAACAACAATGGACGCATCACGACGATCCAGACTGCGCAGCCGCGCGAGGACGGCAAGTTCAAGCAGGTCGGCATCAACGTGCAGTTCTTCGCCTCGACGCCCAACCTGCAGAAGATCCTCTACGCGCTCGAGACGCAAACGCCGTACGCTTTGATCGAGAACCTCACGGTACGGCCGCTCAACGCCTTCCGCGGATTCAAGCCGGTGCCCGGCAACGAGCCGGAGCTCTCGGTGCTGCTCGACGTCTCCGCCTTCGCGCTGCCGGAGCCTCAGAAGAAGAAATGAGCTCGCTCGCTCCGATGCTTAACGGCTCCCGCGTCGGCGCCTGGGCGTGGTGGGCGCTACCGGTCATCGTGCTCGTAGCGTTGCTCGGCTGGGAGACCGACTGGGGCCGCAACGTCGTGCGGGTGCCTGCGGCGCCGGCACCCATCGAGCCCAAGCCGATCAGCGCAGCGGTGCTGCCCGATTACCGGATCGAGGGCGGACTCGCGGCGCACGCGGAGACCGTCAACCGCACGCTGTTCAATGCGACGAGGCGCCCAGCGCCCACGCTCGCCGGTGACGGCGAACCGCGACGCCTCGCGGCGAACCAATTCCAGCTCATGGGCACGACGGTGACCGGGGAGCGAAACATCGCCTTTCTGAAGGAAATCGCTGGCGGCAAGGCACGCACCGTTCGGCAAGGCGACGAGATCAACGGGATGCTGGTGGCGGCCGTCGAGGCGGACCGCGTCAAGTTCACAGTCGGTGACGAGTCCGAGGAACTGGTGCTCAAGGTCGCACCAGGTCCGAAGACGACGATCGCAGCAGCCCCGCCACCGCCAGCACCTGGCGGCACGGCCGCCGCGGCGAGCGCTCCGGGTCCTGCGGGAGTTCGTCCGGGTCGCGGCGCACTGGCTCAGGCCGCGGCTGCTGCCGGCGTCGGCGCTCAGGCCTCGGACGCCGCGGCTGCCCGCGCTGCGCGCAGAGCTGCGCGCATGGGCGACCAGCAGGGCGCAGGCGCCGGCCAGGGGCGGTCTGCATTCGGGGCGGGGCGCGCGCAGCGGCAAAACCCCGGACAGTAAGCGCAAGAGCGCCGCGGGGGCGGCGCCGACCAACAACTCATAACGATGACCAATCCACGCCAAACGACGCCAAAGCTCGACCCCAGACTGCTGTTGCTGCTGCCGCTGCTCCTCGCGGCCTGCGCGACTCCGAGAGGTGCCGGCCAGGTCGAGGCTCCACGAGCGCCCAAGCCAGCGGCGAGCGACGCCGGGACGGCCATGACGACGGGACCCGAGAAGCCGCCGGAGACTTCGCGCATCTACAAGGGCACCGGCATCCTGGTCCAGGGCCAGGAAGAAGGCGGCGATGTTCCTGCAGTGCCGGCGCCGGCGAAGGCTCCGGGTTCCGCGGTGACGCTCAACTTCGAAGCTGCCGACATTCGCGAAGTCGTGCGCAACATCCTTGGCGACATCTTGAACGAGTCCTACACCATCGATCCGAACGTCGGCGGCACGGTCACCATCCGCACGACGAGCGGCATCCCGCGCGAAGCGCTGCCCGCGACGATGGAGATGCTGTTGCGCATGAACGGCGCGACGATGACGAAGGAGGCGGGCATCTGGAAGATCCTTCCCGCTGCAGCGGCGGTGCGCGGCAACGTCACGCCGCAGCTCGGCAGCTCGATGCGCCCGCTGCCGCCGGGCTATTCCGTGCTTATCGTGCCGCTGCACTACGTCGGCGTGCGGCAGATGGCCACGCTGCTCGAGCCCTTCGTCAAGGATCAGACGACGGTGCGCGTGGACGATCTGCGCAACTTCCTGATCCTCTCGGGCACGGAGTACGAGCTGAAGCACCTGCTCCAGACCGTCGACATGTTCGACGTCAACTGGATGGCGGGCATGTCCGCGGGCCTCTTTACGCTGCAGAGCACGGACGTCAAGACGCTGATGGCCGACCTCGAGAAAGCGATCGGCACGCCCGACAAGAGCCCGTTTGCCGGAATCCTGCGCATCATTCCGATCGAGCGTATGAACGCGCTGCTCGTGATCACGCCGCAGCCCGAGTACCTGGAGGACGTGAAGAAGTGGATCGAGCGCCTCGACAAGGGAGGCATGGATACCGCCGCCGGGGTACGTTTCTACGTCTACCAGGTGCAGAACGGCAGGGCCGAGCACATCGCTCCGTTGCTCCAGCAGGCGTTCACCGGACGCGTGACGCAGCCCCAGCAGCCCGCCGGGCCGCCGACGCTCGCACCGGGCACGCCCGCGGGCACGATCGTCTCGCCGCCCGCCTATCAGGCGCAGCCGCTGGTGAACGTCGCCGTCCCGCAGCAGAGCACCCAGCCCGTACAGACACCGGCGCAGACTCAGGGAGCGCCCGGGACGGTGCAGGGCACGATCAACCGCGCGCTAACCGCCGCGGAGGGCCTCGGCATCGTGCGCAACGTCCAGGTCGTCGCCGACAAGGACAACAACACGATCCTCATCGTGGCCACGCCGTCAGAGTACTCGGTGATCGAAGCGGCGCTACGGAAGCTCGACATCCCGCAGCGCCAGGTGGTGATCGACGTGACCATCGCCGAGGTCGCACTCACCGACGAGCTCGACTTCGGCGTGGAGTGGCTCTTCAAGGGCGGTGCGCCGTCGGGCCGCGGCGCGGGCGGGCTGCTCACGCGATCCACCCCGTTCAATCCCGGAGCCCCGCAGGCGAGCGCATCCAACAACACCGGCCTGCAGATTCTCAACGGCTTCACCTACCTCATCCAGAACGCGAACTTTCCGTTCGGGCTGCAGGCGGCGCTGCACCTGCTCGACACCTACGGCAACACCAAGGTGGTCTCCAACCCGCACCTGTCGGCGCTCGACAACCAGAAGGCCACGATCAAGGTGGGCAATCGCATTCCGATCCAGCAGCAGACGATCGTTGGCGGGACGACCAACGCGGTAACCACGACCGCGCAGTACATCGACACCGGCGTGCTGCTTCAGGTGACGCCGCACATCAATGCCGGCGGCCTCGTCACGCTCGAGGTGGACGCCGAGGTGAGCACGCCGGGAGCCACCACCGACCCGACGGTCGCGCCGCCGATCAACACGCGCTCGGTGCAAACGCTGCTCGCGGTCCCCACCGGACAGACAATGGTCATGGGCGGGCTCATCCTCGAGAACAAGTCGCTGAGCACTGAAGGGTTGCCGCTGATCTCCCGCATCCCCATTATCGGCGGTCTCTTCGGGGATCAGGTGAACAAAAACGACCGGACCGAGCTGATCCTGTTCATCACGCCGCACGTGGTCGAGAACGAGGTCGACATCACCCGGATCATCGACGATTTGCGGCGCAAGATGGAGCGGCTTGACAGCGTCTTTCCTCTCGGAAATACGCCTGCGCCGCAGGGTCCCACCCCGGAGAAGACTGCTCCGCAGGGGGATTCGGCGCCGGGAACCGTCGTCAAATGACGACGCCATGAATGTTGCGTGAATGCAACATGCGAAAAGGAGAGGGAAAAATGCGGTTTTCAAGATTGACGCTCCCAGGGCGCTTGGCTAGTCTCGATCGCGAGAAGGGGAGTTTTGGCGCGCGGCGCGGCCTGCAATGGGTGGGCGCGCTGATGTTGGGAGCCGGCCTAGCGGCCTGCGCGGGCATCACCCCGGAGTCTTCGGCTGCAGCCAAGGAGAAGGTTGTCGCCGAACGGGCTGAGCAACGCTGGCAGCTGCTGATCAAGGGCGACTTGGACGGCGCCTACGAGTTTCTCAGCACGGGCTCCAAGGCCGCGACGCCGCTCTTTGCGTACAAGGCCAAGATCAAGACAGGCCTTTGGCGCCAGGCGAAGGTGGACAAGGTGAGTTGTGAGGTGGAACTCTGCAAGGTGGAAATGAAGATCACCTACGATTTCCGCAACATGAAAGGTATCGAGACCCCCTTGCCCGAGACCTGGATCGTGGAGAACGGGTCCGCCTGGTACGTTTATCGCTAGGGACAGTTAGCGGATGGCGTTGCAAATATCACACAACTCCCGCGAGGCGGCGTGTCGCGGGGAAAAGTTTGTTTGTAAAAGCAGTCCGGCTGTAATAGACTCGCGGGTGCTGTCGGTCTTAAAGTGATCACTTTAAACCTGAATTGCTGAAATAGAGGAGTCATCAAAAATTATGAACTCGTTCCAGAGAAAATCGCTGTACGCGGCTCTGGCAGGTGCGGGCGCGTTGGGAGCTGTAGGCACCGCGCAAGCGGTCGGGCTCAACGCCAACGGCCTCGGCCAGGTCCTGATCTATCCGTACTACACGGTTCAGGCTGATGTCTCGGGCAATGCGTACAACTCGCTGCTGTCGGTGGTCAACACGACCGCCTCGGCGAAGGCGGTGAAGGTCCGCTTCCTCGAAGGCAAGAACAGCCGTGAAGTTCTCGACTTCAACCTGTTCCTGTCTCGGCACGACGTATGGACTGCAGCCGTGCTGCCCAGCTCGAGCGGCGGCGGCAAGGTCCTGACGTTCGACAACTCGTGCACGATCCCGTCGAACACGTTCCTCAAGGCCGGCGTTGACTTCGTCAACTACGCCTACACGGGAACGGCGGACGACAAGGGTGGCTCGGGACTCGATCGGACGAAGGAAGGCTACGTCGAAATCATCGAGATGGCGACGTACGCGCCGACCACCTGCACGTCGATCCAGGTCACGCACGTCGGCGGCGTCCCGTTCGACTGCGCGGGCTTGAACGACACGCAAGCGGGCGGCAGCGCCACGGCCTCGTCGGCCTCTGGCGGCCTGTTCGGCGGCATGAGCCTGATCAACGTTGCCGGCGGCACGGACTACACGGAAGATGCCGTCGCGCTGACCTCGTTCAACAACGGGAAGAATAACGGTTTGTACGCCCCGGCCGGCAGCGTCTCGCCGCAGCTCACCGACGCCTCGCCGCCGGTCAGCGCTGCCTTCGGAGACGAGGACGGTTTCGTCGTCAAAAAGCTCGGTGGCGGTGCCGTCCCGGTATTCTTCAGCAACTGGCCGAACCCGCCCTACAACAAGGCGGACCCGGTCAGCGCGGTGCTGATGCGCAACCAGGTGATGAACGAGTACGTGCTGGATGCGGCCACGAAGTCGGGCACCGACTGGGTGATCACGTTCCCGACGAAGCGGTTCTACGTCAATGCAGGAACGGGCCCGGCGACCAAGCTCTTCCAGCGCAACTTCAACGACGGCGTGGGATCCTGCGACGACATCAAGCTCGCGATCTACGACCGCGAAGAGCACACGACGTCGACTCCGGTTACGTTCTCGCCGCCGCCGCCGGTACCGGGCGTGGCGATCTGTTGGGAAGCCAACGTCATCACGTTCAACAACTCGAACGTGCTGAGGTCGGTCAACAGCGCCAACATCAACACCGGCAACTCGAACGGCTGGCTCAACCTGACGTTCGCGACGTCGACCTCGGCGACCTTCCACACCCTCGGCAACCAGACCAATACCGAGGTGCTGTTCTTCGGCACGAGCTCGGCCACTACCGTGACGTACTTCGGCTTGCCGCTGGTCGGCTTTGCCGTGCAGCAGTTCGTCAACGGACAGCTGGTGGTCGGCGGCGTAACTACGCTGTCGAACTACGGCGGCAACTTCGTGCACAAGACCACGACGCTGATCTGCTGACAGAGCGTGCTTGCAAAACAAGGGGCGGAACTTCGGTTCCGCCCTTTTTTTAGGGCCGGCCCTCCGCCACGGGGGCGCGGGGGCTTCGGCGCGCGTCACGATGTGCCGCGCAGCGTCAGAGCGCGGCACCCTGGCGCGCGAGAGCCGCGAGCGACCGGCGGTCGCTCTTCACAGATGAACGGCGCAGGTGTCTTACGCGCTCTCGGGTGTACCCTTCGGGTTGCTGTTCGCTCCGCGAGTGGTCTGCGGAGCAACGCGCGTGGGAGCTGGGGGACAGGTCCACGATGCTTGGCGCGATGCAACATCGTGGGATACAATGCGACACTTTTTTGCGGCGCTGGCGCGGAAGTTGCGAATGTCTTTAAGCCCGCAATAGCCACGCGATTCGATAGGGAGTATGGCATGAAGCGAATCCCCCTCTTCCGGCAGATCCTCGCAGCGGTCGCGACCTGCGCATTTTTCCTCGTATCAATCGGAGCGTCGGCGCAGGCAACAATCACGCTGCAGGATCAGAACTGCAGCTATTTCACGTTGACTCCGGCCAACTCTAGCCCTCAGACGCTAACCTGCGTTGTTGCGTCTGCCCCGACCTGTACGATCAGCGGCGCGAGCTCAGGCCCGGTAGGCACGCCCATTAAGCTAACGGCGACTTGCATTCCCGCCGCCAACCAGAACGGCCTAGTATGGACAGGTGACGCTGGCTGCGCCGCGAGCACAAGCACTACCTGTAACGCAACCGGACCTGCAGCTTGCGCAAGCCCACCTTGCAATCTGAACTACACGGTGCAGGGCACTAACGGCGCCGGTACCGGGGCTGTTTCGCAGGCGTTCCAGATCGCATGGGGCTCGGTCCAAGCGCCGAGCGGGTGCAGTGTTACGGGTCTGCCTGCGGGTAACCAGCAAGCGCCATACACGTATAACCTTGGCGTGAGCTGCGGAGGCGGCACCCCGACGACTTGGGCATGGACCTGGACGGGCGGCAACAACGCGGCCACTCCGACGATCAGCGGGCAGATCTCAACGACGACCACCTTCAAGATCACTGCTAGCAACGCCGGCGGCGCCGCGCCGCAGGTGCAGGGCACCATCACGATAGGTGGCGGCGGTGGCGGCGGCGGCGCGCTCGATTGCACGTCGTCACTCCAAAGCCATGGCTGGCCGAACGCCGGGCCGACGGTAACGATCGACATCCCCTGGCCGAACGACGGAAGCGTCCACCAGTACTTCACGAGCCAGGCGGGCGGTCTCTTCGGCAACGGCGCGGTGGTGCTGCGGTTCACGACGAGCGCCGCCACGACCTCAAGCGGCAAGGGCTCCCTCGTCGGCGTGGAGTACCAGAGCTCGCCGTCCGAGCGCAAGGGTGCGTTCAACACGACGCCTTGCGATTTCGACACCACGCTGCCGCTGTTCAACTGCGCCGGGCAGACCACGGGGTTCGATACGAACGGCCCGAACCTCGGTCTGTGGCAGAGCACCAGCACCAACAGAAGCTGCGCGGTGACGCTGAAGCCGAGCACGACGTACTACTTCAACCTGTACAACGCGCCGGGCGCGACCTGCACAGGGCAGGGGTCGTGCGACATGCTGTTCAACTTCCAGAAGCCGAGCGGAACCTGATCCTCCGCGCAAAGCGCATCTTCGGAAAGCCCCGCGCTTGCGGGGCTTTTCTTTGCGCGGGCAGTAGGAAACGTCGGGCAAAAAGCGTGGACGCGAGGCGGCGCAGGACGCGATAATACGAGTTTTCCCGTTCGCCACAGCTTTTCGACGACCCATGCACCGTACCCTATCCGCTCTTCTTCTTGCCGCGCTCGTCGCGGCCACCGACTGTCTCGCCCAGACGCAGGGCGCGCCGGACGAAGTGCTCGCCGAGAACGCGCTGGTGAAGCTCACGCGCGCCGACTACGAGGCCGAGCTGCTCATGCGCGTCCCCCCCGGCATGCGCACCGAGTTCCAGATGAGCCCGCAGCGGCTGACCCTGTTCCTGAACACACTGCTCATCGACAAGACGCTTGCGCAGGAGGCCCGGAACGCCGGGCTGGACCGCGACCCCGAAGTGGTGCGGCGGCTGCAGAGTGAGACGGACAAAATGTACGCGCAGCTGATGCTCGCCAAGATCGAGGCCGATGCCGCCGCCGAGTTCGACAAGCAGTCCGAGCGATTCGTAGCGGCGGCGCGCGAGACCTACCTCCTCGACAAGGCGAAATACGTGCTGCCGGAGCAGGTGAGCGCGTCGCACATCCTGTTCGAGACCTCGAAGGGGGGCGACGACGCGGCGCTGGCGCGCGCGAAGGAGGCGCGGGCGAAGCTTCTCGCCGGCGCCGACTTCGCCACCCTCGCGAAGCAGGTCTCCGATGACAAGACGGCGCCCTTCAACGGAGGCGCGCTGGGCTGGTTCGGCCCGGGCAAGATGGATCCTGCGTTCAGCAAGGCCGCCTTCGACCTCAAGAAGGTCGGCGATCTGAGCGAGCCGGTGAAGTCGCAATTCGGCTGGCACATCATCCGCCTCGACGGGCGGCAGGCCTCGCGCCCGATGACCTTCGAGGAGGCGCAGAAGGTCATCATGCCGGAGCTGAAGGCGCGCCACGTTCAGGAAGCGCGCACGCAGAAGCTTGCAGCCATCGCCAAGGACCCGGAGATGAAGGTGAACCAGCCTGCCATCGACGGCCTCGTGGTGAAGGCGCCCGATATCGTCCAGCCGCGCGCGCCAGTAACGCACTGAAGCGAGCGCGTTCGCACGGCGTCAGCATGCGCTGCGACGCCGCCTGACCGATGCCGGGCAAGCTGCTCGTGCAGGGGTGGCGCTTCATCCACCACTCCTACGCGCTCGTGGCGCAGGCGCATTGCCTCTCGCTGCGCCGCTACGCCGATATCGCGCTGCGCTTCGAGGATCTGCCCTTTCCGACGACCGCCTGGCAGCAGTCGCGCGGCATCTTCCTCGCGAGCGACGAGGAGGCGATCGCGGCGCTGCCGCCGCCGGAGACGGGATTCGTCCCCGACGTGACGCTGCAGTTCAAGGGCGACTTCTCGCCGCCGCCGGCCGGACGCAAGTTCACCTTCGATACGCCGGAGGTGCGCGCGCTGACGCCGGAGGCAAGGCGTGGCTTCGCCTCGGGTGCCGAGGTGCCGGAGAGCGTACACGTGCTCACGCCGTCGCACTGGACGGCGCAAGGCTACCTGCGTTTCGGGATTCCCGCCGAGCGCGTGCACGTCGTGCCGCACGGCGTGGATCCGCGGCTGCTGCGCCCGCAGGAGGAGCGGCGGCTGCGCGCGCGGCGCGAGCTGGGTCTCGCCGACGCATTCGTCATCATGTCGGTGGGCGCCATGACCGGCAACAAGGGCATCGATCTGCTGCTGCGCGCCTTCGCGCGCGTTGCCGAGGGCGCGCCGGACGCGCGGCTCGTGCTCAAGGGCGCCGACGATCTGTATGCCTCACGCCAGTTCCTGCGGGAGACGCTCGACGCGCTGCCGGCGGCCGAGCGCGCGCTCGTCACTCCGCGGCTCGCCTACATCGGCGAGCGCTTCTCGGCGCGGCAGATGGCCGGCTTCCTGCATGCGGCGGACCTCTACGTCGCGCCGTACCTCGCCGAGGGCTTCAACCTTCCGGTGCTCGAAGCGGCGGCCTGCGGCGTGCCCGTGATCTGCACGGGCGGCGGCTCGACCGACGATTTCACCGACCCTTCGTTCGCCTGGCGCATCCGCTCGCAGCCGATACAGATGCGCACCCAGTGGGGAGGCGTGGGCGACGGGCTGCTGCCCGATCTCGATCATCTCACCGAGCTGCTGCGCAGCGCGCTCGCCCAGCGCGAACAGATCCGCGCGATGGGCGCCGCTGGCGCGGGGTGGATCGCGCAGCGGTTCACCTGGGATGCGGTGACCGACCGCCTTGTCCGCGAGCTCTTCCCGCCCGCGAAAGCCTCGTGAGGCGGACCTCTAAGCGCGCCTGGCCAGCCAGTCGCTGCAGTGCCAGCCGAGCAGACGCTCGAGCGCCCGGATCTCCGGTTCGAAGATGTCCTCGAGATAGCGGCGTTCCTCATCGGCGAGCGGGGACTCGTACGCGTGCGCGTGCGCGGCGATCTCGACGACCGGGCTGAAACGCGCGATGCCGAGAAAGCTCGCGATGCGGTCGAACATCGGCGCGAGCGCCCGCGAGAAGTCGTCGGTCCTGAGCACCAGCGTCTGCGCGGAGGGAAAAAAGGCCCAGAGACGCTCGAGCTGGCGCGTGTACATGCCGCGGTCGACGTACGAGCTGTGCCTGAGCTGAAGCGGAGCGGCGAGCCGCGTGCGCTCTGGCTCCGCGGCCAGTGCCTCGCGGAACGACAGTTTCTCGCGGCCCGCGAGCCGCTCATGGTTCCAGTGCGAGTACGCCCGGGTGATCGGGTTGCGCAGCAGGATGACGAATTTCATCGCTGGGTTGTAATCGCGGATGCGCGCCAGCGCGGGCTCCCAGTACATGTAGATCGGCGTGGCATCGCCGAGCAACCGCCCCGCCGGGGCGTCCGCGAAATCGCGGCGGTAGCGCGCATAGTCGGGCGTGCCTGCTTGCCAGAGCTTCTCCGTGTCGAAGAAGTGTAGTTCCTTCTTCTTCGGGATGAAGACGTCGGGATGCTGCATCAGGTACTCGACCAGCGTGGTAGTGCCGCCGCGCTGCGTTCCCGCGATGAGGAAGCTCACCCTGTCGTTGTCGCCGCGCGCCACCGCGCGATTTTCACGGCGCCTGCCGCGCGGGTCAACCCTCGCCCGCTCGCCGTGCGCCTTCGGCGAGCCAGTCGCTGCAGTCCCAGCCAAGCAGCCGCTCGAGCGCGCGGATCTCCGGCTCGAAGACGCCGGCGAGATATCGCCGGTCCTCGTCGCTCATCTCGCCTTCGTAGGGGCGCGCGTGCGCGACGAAGTCGCGCGCCGGGCTGAAGTGGGCGACGCCAAGGAAGCTCGCAATGCGCGCGAACATGGGGGCGAGCGCCCGCGAAAGATCGTCAGTCCGGAGAACCAGCGTCTGCTCGCGCGGGAAGAAGCTCCAGATGCGCGCGAGCTGTTGCGTATACATGCCGCGGCCGACGTAGGCCTTGAAGCGCAACTGCGCGGGCGCCGCGTGGCGGGCGCGCTCTGGCTCCGCGGCCAGGGCCTCGTGGAACGACAGCGGCTCGCCGCCCTCCGTGCGCACGAAGTTCCAGTCGGAGTGGGCCCGCGTGATCGGATTGCGCAGCAGCATGATGAGTTTCATCGCCGGGTTGTAATCCCTGATTCGCGGCAGCGCGGGCTCCCAGTACATGTAGATCGGAGTCGCCTCTCCGAGCAGGCGTCCCGCAGGCGCTCTCGCGAATGCCGCGTGGTAGCGCGCATAGTCGGCCTGTCCGTCGCGCCAGAGCTTGTCGTCGTCGAAAAAGTGCACTTCCTTGCGCTGCGGGATGAAGATCTCGGGGTGCTGCCGGAGGTAATGGAAGAGCGTGGTCGTTCCTCCACGCATCGTTCCGGCAATGAGGAATCCGACTCGCTTGTCGCGCTGCTGCACAAGGCCATTTTCTTGGCGGTGACCTGCGCCGTCAATGCGCACCGCGCTGCGCCCAAACGCCGGGCTCCGCAGACTCTTGGCCCGTGCGCGGCGAGCCCATAGAATGCTCCCGATGCCGACGAACCCCGCTGTCCCGACTCGCCTCTCGCGTCCGGGGCGACAAGCGTTTCCCGCATGTCCACGGTGAACCGGCCGCTTGGCGGAACCGGGCCCGCAATCGCGCTCGCGCGTCGCCGCGCACTGCTGTCCAACTTCTTCCGCCGCGAGCTGTTCTCGCGCTACCTCGGCAGTATCACGGGCCTTGCCTGGGCGCTCCTGCACCCGCTCGCCCTTCTCGGCGTGTATCACTTCGTCTTCACGACGGTGTTCCGCGCCGGCAGGATCGAAGGGAGGAGCTTCCTCGTCTTCGTGGCTGTCGCGCTGTGGCCGTGGCTTGCGGCGCAGGAGGCGCTGCAGCGGGGGACGGTGAGCATTGCTGGCTACTCGGGGCTCATCCGCAAGGTTGCGTTCCCGCACGAGCTGATCGTGTACGCCTCGGTGGCGGCGAGCTTCGCGCTGCAGTTCGTCGGCTATGTGGCGGTGCTGGCCGTGCTCGCGCTCTTCGGCGAGTCGGTGCATTTCGAGGGGCTGCTCCTCGCGGTGCCGCTGTGGATCGTGCTCGGTGTGGCCGTAACGGGGCTGGCACTCGCGCTCGCGGCGCTGCAGGTGTTCATCCGGGACGTCGAGCACGTGCTCATGCCAGTGCTCATGATCCTCATGTACCTCACGCCGATCCTCTACCCGCTTTCACAGGTGCCGGCGGGGATGAAGCCCTGGGTGGCCGCCAACCCGTTCGGCTATCTCGTCGACCGCCTGCGCGATGCGCTGCTCGAGGGCAGGCTCACGCTCGAGTGGGGCGACGCGGTCGCGGTGCTCGTGGCGCTCGCCGTCTTCGCCGGGGGGCGCTGGATGTTCCTGCGCCTGTCGCCGCACTTCGAGGATTTCGTGTGACGCGACCGCTGCTGCGCCTCGCGGGTGCCGGCAAGGATTACGCCCGCATCGATACCCATGCGGGACGGGTCCGGCTCGTCTTCGACCTCCTGCGCGGTCGGGGCGCGGCGCACGCCTTCCGCGCGCTCGACGAAGTGAGCTTCGATCTCGCTGCCGGCGAGTCGCTCGGCGTGATCGGGGAGAACGGGGCGGGCAAGTCCACGCTGCTCAAGATCGTCGCCGGCGTGATCACGCCGACCCGTGGCAGCGTCGAGGTGCACGGGCGCGTGGGCGCGCTGCTCGAGCTGGGGTCCGGTTTTCATCCGGAGTACTCGGGGCTTGCCAACATCGAGCTCGCGGCTGCACTTCTCGGGCTCGCACCCGCCGAGATCGCCGCCAAGCGCGAGGAGATCGTCGCCTTCGCCGACATCGGCGAGCACATCCACGATCCGATCAAGCACTACTCTTCCGGCATGGTGGTGCGGCTCGGCTTCGCGGTGGCCACGGCATTGCGGCCGGACATCCTCATCACCGACGAAGTGCTCGCGGTCGGCGATGAGTCCTTCCAGAAGAAATGCATCGCGTGGATGGAGAATTTTCTGGCCGGAGGCGGCACGCTGCTGCTGTGCTCGCACAGCATGTATCACGTGCAGAAGCTCTGTCGCGCCGCACTCTGGCTCAGGGACGGACACGTCGAGCGCTACGGGCCCGTGGCCGAGGTGACTCAGGCCTATCTTGCCTATCACGAGGAGAAGGCCGCCGGTTCCCGCACGCCGGTGGCCGCACCGGCGGCGGCAGCCGCGGGCATCTATGCCATCCAGGCGCTCGCCCTCGAGCCGGCTGGACCGCTGGCGCCAGGCGCGTCCCTGACGGTCCACGGCGAGGTCTTCTCCCCTGACGATCGCGTGCCTGTCGTGCTGGTGGGCGTCGTACGGGCCGACGGCACGCCCGTTTACGGCGTTGCTACCGACATGGACGGCGCTGCGCCGCAGCGCATCGCGCCCGGGCGATTCGTCTTCTCGCTTGACTTTGCGTCCCTGCCGCTGCTGCCGGGCAAGTATCTGGTGCGCGCGCACGCACTCGATCCGGAAGGCGTGCGCCTGTTCGACAACGTGGAGCAGAGTTTCGTCGTCGAAGGGGAGACTCGCGAGCTGGGGCTGGTGAGGATCGAGCATCGCTGGAATGGGGCGGCGCCGGGTCGATCGCAGCCCCGCCCATAGGGTAAAATTACCCGTTTGACCGGCGCGCGGCGCCGTCTTCTACGCGGCTACCTGCGGCTTGTCCTCCAACGACTCCCTCACCTTCACCGGCGAACGCTTCCTGCCGGGCTGCGCGGGCGAGATTGCCTACGAGCACTGGCATCGCTACGCCTTCGCGCGACGCTTCGTCCGCGACCGCCGCGTGCTGGATGCCGCCTGCGGCGAAGGCTACGGCACGGCGCTGCTCGCTTCGGTCGCGAAGAACGTGGTGGGCATCGACGTCGACGTCAAGACCATCGAGCATGCGCGTGCTACATATGGGGAGACGGCCCGCATGCGCTTCATCGCGGCCTCCTGCGCGGGCCTGCCGCTGCCGAGCGCGTCGGTCGATGTCATCGTGTCGTTCGAGACGATCGAGCACGTCTCGCAGATCGAGCAGCGGCAGATGCTCTCCGAGTTCTCGCGCGTGCTCACGCGCGAGGGCCTGCTCGTCATTTCCTCGCCCAACAAGCGCCTGTATAGCGAGGCGCGGAACTATGTCAACGAGTATCACGTCCACGAGCTCTATCGCGAGGAGCTCGAAAAGCTGCTGAGTGCGAACTTCCCTGCTCAGCACTGGCTGCATCAGCGGCTCACCTACTGGTCGGGCATCTGGAGCGAGGACGAGGAGTCGACCCGCGCCGAGGCCTGGCTGGGCGGCGACGCGCAGATCGCGCCTTACCCGACGCCCGAAGCGATGTACTTCATCGTCGTGGCGGCGCGAGGCGCCGATACGCTGCCCGCGATCGATATGCGCGCGTCGCTGTTCACCGACGCCGAGGAGAGCGTGCTGAGGCACGCCGAAGCCAGCGAGCGCGAAGTGCTGCGCCTGGACGCGTCGCTCAGGGAGGGCAACGCCGTCCTCACGGAGCGCGCCGAGCTGATCCGGCACCTGCAGCTGGTCGTCGCCGAACGGCAGCAGCTCGTCGACGACCGCGATATGCAGCTGGCGCAAGTCAACAAGGCGCGCCAGCAGCGCGAGATCGCTGTCGCAGCGCGCGAGCGGGAGCTCGCCGAGGAGATTTCCAGGCGAGATCGGCTGCTCGCCGAGCGCGACGCGGAGCTGGCGCTGCGCGCCGATGCAATCCTCATCCAGGGCAAGAAGCTCGCTGCCCTGGACGCCGAGCGCGTGCGCCACGAAGCGGCGCTCGCGGCGCAGGAGCGCGCGATCTCGTACCTGCAAAGCTTTCGCGGCTGGTTCGCCTGGCCCCTGCGCCGGCTGCGCCAGTGGGTGAACGAGCTGCGCTGACGCGCCATGCCCGCGCCGCCGATCGACGTCGTCGTTCCGGTTCACAACGCCCCGGCGGAGCTCGCTCGCTGCGTCGACAGCGTGCTCGAGCACGCGAGCGGCGACTGGCGCCTGGTGCTGATCGATGACGCCTCGTCCGATCCTGCGGTGCGCGCTTGCTTCGCCGCGCTCGAGGCGCGCCGCCTGCCGCGAGTCGCGCTGCTCGCCAACGAGCGCAACCGCGGTTTTACACACACGGCGAACCGGGGCATCCGCGAGTCGCGCCCGGCCTCCGACGTCGTGCTGCTCAACTCGGACACCGTCGTTACCGGCGGCTGGCTGTCCGCGCTGGCCCGCTGCGCGGCTTCAGATCCGCGGATCGGGACGATTACGCCCTTCTCTAACAACGCGGAGATTTGCTCGCTGCCGCGGTTCTGCGCCGACAACCCGTGGCCCGTGGGTCAGAACCCGCAGCCGCTGGCTGATGCGCTTGCGCGCGCCGCTGCGCCGAGCTACCCGGACCTTCCAACCGGTGTGGGCTTCTGTCTCTACCTGCGCCGCGCGCTCATCGACGCGATCGGTCTCCTCGATCCCGCCTTCGGGCTCGGCTACGGCGAGGAAAATGATTACTGCATGCGGGCAGCGGCGGCAGGGTTTCGCAACGTGCTCTGCGAGGATGCCTTCGTGCTGCACCTGGGAGGCAGCTCGTTCGGCGAGATGCGCGCCGATCTGTCCGCGCGCAACACGGCGTTGCTGCACGCGAAGCACCCCGAGTACGAAGATCTGGTGCGCAGCTACATCGCCGCCGATCCCTTGCGTCCACTGCGCGAGCTCGCGCTCGTCGAGCATCGCCGCGCGACCGGACCGCGGCACGGCGTGCTGCACGTGGTGCACGGTCACGGTGGTGACACCGAGTACCACGTACGGGCGCTGATCGCGGCGCTG
>DASVFM010000165.1:0-6380 GCA_036380055.1 Casimicrobiaceae bacterium | reverse complement strand
GCGTCAGGTGCAGCTCATCGCGGACTTCAAGCCGACGATCATCATGGTCACGCCGTCCTACATGCTGGCGATCGCCGAGGAGATGGAGCGCCAGGGCACTGACCCGAGGAGCTGCTCGCTCAAGATCGGCATCTTCGGCGCCGAGCCTTGGACGCCGACGATGCGGCAGGCGATCGAGGCCAAGCTCGCCATCGACGCGATCGACATCTACGGACTGTCGGAGGTAATCGGCCCCGGCGTGGCGCAGGAATGCATCGAGACCAAGGATGGGCTCACGGTGTGGGAGGATCATTTCTATCCCGAGATCATCGATCCCGAATCCGGGCGCGTGCTTCCCGACGGCGAGAAGGGCGAGCTGGTCTTCACCTCGCTCACCAAGGAAGCGCTACCGATCATCCGCTACCGCACGCGCGATCTCACGCGACTGCTGCCGCCCACCGCGCGCTCGATGCGACGCATCGAGAAGATCACCGGCCGCTCCGACGACATGATCATCATCCGCGGCGTGAACGTATTCCCGACGCAGGTGGAGGAACTGATTCTCAAGCACGATGCGCTCGCGCCGCACTACCAGCTCGAGGTCACACGGCCGAAGCACCTGGACGAGCTGGCGGTCCTGGTCGAGCGCGCGGCGGGTGCTGGGAGTGCCGACGCCGACGCGGCGGGTGCGAAGCTCGCGCACGCGATCAAGAGCCTGATCGGTGTCTCAGCGGAAGTGCGCGTCGTGCCGAGCGGCGGCATCGAGCGATCGATCGGCAAGGCGAAGCGGGTAGTGGACAAGAGGCCGAAGGGGTAAGCGCCTGAATACGGCCGCAGCGCGTAGCTTAGGGTCGATCTCGACGGTGGCCCGCGCAACATAGCCGGTACGCTCCCGAACGAGCGCGCCAATCTCGCCATGCCGACCTTCGTCGCTCTGCTCCGCGGTGTCAACGTCGGCAAGGCCAACCGCGTGCCCATGGCCGAGTTCAGATCGCTGCTTGCCGGCCTCGGCTACACCGGCGTGACCACATTGCTCAACAGTGGCAACGCCGTCTTCTGCGCCGCGGCAGGCGCGCCGTCGAGGCATGCGCAGGACATATCGGATGCTCTGGCGAGCAAGCTCAAGGTCGAGGTGCCGGTGATCGTGAAGTCGGCAAGAGAGCTCGCCGCAATTGTCTCGGAATGCCCGATCAAGGCCGGACTGGCGGATCACTCGCGTTTCCTGGTCGCCTTCGTTCAGCAGCCAAAGTCGCTGTCCACCTTGTCATCGCTCCAGTCGCTCGTGACCCCGCCCGAGCGCTTTGCGAGCAACAGCCAGGCGGCCTATCTGTTCTGCGCCAACGGCATGCTGGACAGCAAGGCCGGAAAAGCCCTGCTAGGGAAGACCGGCAAGTCGGCCACCACGAGAAACTGGGCCACCGTGCTCAAGCTGCACGCTCTGGCCGAAGGTGGTGCCTCGTGATTCGAGCGAGGCATCGGCGGCCTCGATCCGGTCGGGCACGATGCATCCTGGCCGCTATCTTTCTGATCGCCGGCTCCGGCGCGCTCGGCCAGTCGTCGCGTCTCGACGCTCCGAACGTCGTCGAGATCTCGCCCACGCTTGTCACTTCGGGGCAGCCGTCGGCTGCCGCGCTTGGCACGCTCAAGGCGCGCGGTTTCGAGGCCGTCATCTACCTTGCGCCACCCACGGTGCACGATGCGGTGCACGACGAACAGCTCATCGTGACGCGCCAGGGCCTGACCTACGTCAACATCCCGATCCGTTTCGAGAAGCCGACGGACGCGGACTTCGAGGCTTTCGCGGCGGCCATGCAAAAGCTCGGCCAACGCAAGACGCTGGTCCACTGCCAGGTCAACATGCGCGCATCGTCGATGGTGTTCCTTTATCGGGTCATCTATCTCAAGGAGGATCCGAAGCTCGCGTATAACGCCGTTTCGGGCGTCTGGGTCCCCGAGGGCGCATGGCGGCGGCTCATCGAAGACGAGTTGCGCAAGCACAAGGTCGCCTTCGAGCTGCTCTGATCGCCGCTAGATCGCGCGGCGCGAGCAGACGCGCCAGGATACGGAACCCCGGCGTTGCACCGACAGCAGCTAGCCTTCCCCTAAGAGCTCAACGATCCGCTCGCGCAGCCAGCGGTTGCCCGGCTCGTCCCCATAGCGCCAATACCAATGCACGCTCACGTCGAAGCGAGGCAGTCCGGCGCGCGGTTGCCACACGACGTAGTGCCCCATGCGCCGGAAAACCGTGGCGAGGCGCGAGGGAAGCACGACTGCGAGGTCGGTGTCGGCGATGATGCGCGGTAGCACCATAAAGTGGGGGAGCGTGAGGCGTACGCGATCACCCAGTCCCAACGCGCGCAGCGCGCGCTCGGTCGCCGGGTGAGAGCGGACGAGCACGTAGTCAAGCCGGGCGAGCAGCGACCGCGTGGGGGCGCGCCGTGCGAGCGGATGGGCCTCGCGCATGAGCACGACGTAGCGTTCGTGCAGCAGGAATCGCCGCTCGACGTCGAGCTCGGGAATGTAGCCCAGCGCGAGGTCGATGCGGCCGCTTTCGAGCGCCGGCCGGATCTCGACGCCGGTAAGCTGTTGCACTTCGAGCTTCACCCCCGGCGCGACGCGGGCGAGCGCGGCCACCAGGGGCGGCAGGAAGATCGTCTCGCCGATGTCGCTCATGTGCAGGCGGAAGGTGCGCTCCGAGCGTGCGGGATCGTAGCTCTCGGTTTCGCGGATGGCGCTCTCCAACGTGGAGAACGCGTGCCCGACCGCGATGGCGAGCCGTTCGGCCTTCGCGGTGGGCGCCATCCCACCCTGAACGCGCACGAACAGCGCGTCCTCGAACAGGACTCGCAACCGGCGCAGGGCATGACTCACCGTCGGCTGCGATACGCCGAGCTGCTCGGCTGCCCGGGTCACGCTGCGCGTCGCGTGCACCGCGTGAAAGGCCTGCAGCAGGTTGAGATCGGTATCTGCAATATTCATTCTGTCTATAGTACATCTAAAATCCATGCCATTTACAAATAGTAGTTGCGAGCGCTAGAGTTCCCCTCGCACAAGGCAGCCGGGAGAAGCGTTGGAAGTCTCCTTTAGCAAAGAAGCGAAGCGCCTGCGACTGGGTGCGGGCGAGGTCTTCCAGGGGGAGGGCATCCTCGCCATCACCAAGGCGCTGCTGCAGTCAGGCGTCGCCTACGTGGGCGGCTATCAAGGCGCCCCGGTGTCCCACCTGCTCGACGTGCTGGTGCAGTCGAAGGATTACCTGGAAGAGCTCGGCGTGCATGTCGAGGCGTGCTCCAACGAGGCGTCGGCCGCCGCGATGCTCGGCGCATCGATCCATTACCCGATGCGCGGGGCGGTCACCTGGAAGTCGATCGTCGGGACCAACGTCGCGGCGGACGCGCTGTCGAATCTCGCCTCTCCCGGCGTGGTCGGCGGCGCGCTGATCGTCGTGGGCGAGGACTACGGCGAGGGCGCGAGTGTGATCCAGGAGCGTACCTACGCCTACGCGCTCAAGTCATCGCTCATCCTGCTCGACCCGCGCCCTGATCTCGCGCTTATGACGCGCATCGTCGAGGAGGGCTTCGCGCTCTCCGAGGCGTCCAACATGCCGGCTATGTTGCAGCTGCGCATCCGTACCTGCCACTTGCGCGGGAGTTTCGCTGCGAGGAACAACGTGGCACCGCAGATCTCGATCCGCCACATGCTGGAGGAGCCCGCGCGGTTCGACTATGCCCGGCTCTCGCACCCGCCATCGACATTCCGGCACGAGAAGCTCAAGACGGCGGAGCGCCTCCCTGCCGCCCGCCGCTACATCGTGGAGCACGGTCTCAACGAGGTATTCGCGCCGAGCAGGGAGATCGGTCTGATCATCCAGGGCGGACTGTACAACTCGGTGATCGGTGCACTGTCGCGCCTCGGGCTGGCGGACAGCTTCGGCGAGAGCGAGCTCGCGATCCTGACACTCAACGTGACCTATCCGCTCGTGCCGGAGGAGATTCGCGACTTCTGCCGCGGCAGGCGTGCCGTGCTGGTGTTGGAGGAGGGACAGCCCGAATTCATCGAGCAAGAAATCCTGGCCGTACTGAGGCGACACGGCGTCGACACACCGGTCCACGGCAAGGACCTGCTGCCTTCGGCCGGAGAATACACGGTGGAGATAATCGCGCGCGGCGTGGTCGATTTCCTCGCCCGCATCGGGCCCGAGATCGATATCGACCTGGGCCGACGCTGGATCGCCGAGACGGATGCGCGACGCGACGCGGTGGCGAAGGCGCTCGGCGAGCCTCTGCCCCCACGGCCGCCGCAGTTCTGCATAGGCTGTCCGGAGCGCCCGGTGTTCGCAGCGCTCAAGCTCGCCCAGCAGGACATCGGGCCAATGCACGTAGCAGCGGACATCGGCTGCCATTCGTTCGCGACTTTCGAGCCATTCTCCATCGGACACTCGATCCTGGGCTACGGGATGGGTCTCGCGTCGCGAGCCGGCGTCTCACCGGTCATGAAGCGACGCGTGCTGGCGGTGATGGGCGACGGCGGTTTCTGGCACAACGGCTTGATCACCGGCGTCGAGTCGGCGCTGTTCAACGGCGGCGACGCGGTGCTGCTCATCATGAAGAACGGTTATACGTCCGCCACCGGCACGCAGGAGATCATCTCCACGCCGGACGAGATGGTCAAGGCGGCCGTCGAAGACAAGACCGAGAGCCTCGTCAACCGCAATCAGGCGATCGAGCGGACGCTGCGCGGCATCGGCGTGAAATGGCTGCGCAGTGTCTACAGCTACGATGTGTCGGCGATGCGGAAAACGCTCGACGAAGCGTTCACCACCGACTTCTCCGGACTGAAGGTGATCGTCGCGGAGGGCGAGTGCCAACTCGAGCGCCAGCGCCGGGTGAAGCCATGGCGTGCGGCGAAAGAGAAGCGAGGCGAACGGGTCGTGCGCGTCAAGTACGGCGTGGATGAGGACACCTGCTCGGGCGATCACTCCTGCATCCGCCTCTCCGGTTGCGCCGCGCTGTCGGTCAAGGACAGCTCGGACCCGCTGCGGGTTGATCCGGTCGCGACCGTGCTCGACGGTTGCGTGGGCTGCGGGCTGTGCGGCGAGAACGCGCACGCCGCGGCGCTTTGCCCCTCCTTCTATCGCGGCGAGGTGATCCGCAATCCGAACTGGCGCGATCGCCTCGGCGCAACGCTCCGGGCCGTTGCGATCGGGTGGCTCCAGCCGTCATGAACGCGCGGCGACAGCCCATCACGATTCTCGTCGCAGCCCTCGGAGGCGAGGGCGGCGGCGTGCTGGCCGAGTGGCTTGTCGAAGCCGCGACGCGAGGCGGCTACCCAGCGCAGAGCACCTCGATTCCCGGCGTCGCGCAGCGCACTGGGGCTACCACCTACTATGTCGAGATTTATCCCGAGCAGCGCAGAAAACTCGGCGACCGGCAGCCGGTCCTGGGACTCTACCCGGTTCCGGGAGGTGTCGATCTGCTGGTCGCTTCCGAGCTGCTCGAAGGTGCACGCGCCGTGCTCTCCGGCTTCGTCAGCGCCGACCGGACCACGCTGCTGACTTCGGTATCGCGCACGCTCACGACTCACGAGAAGATCGCGCTGGGCGACGGCCGCTTCGACGCCGAGAAGCTCCTCGCGGTGGCGCGCGAGCACAGCCGCAGGCTGGTTGCGTTCGACATCGAGCAGACGGCGCGCGAGGCGGGGACGATGGTCAGCGCGGTCATCTGCGGCGCGATCGCGGCGACTGGGGTGCTGCCGATCTCGCGTGAGATGTTCGAAGCGGTGATTCGCGACTCGGGTGCCGGCGCCGACGCGAGCATGCGCGGATTCGCTGCAGCATTTTCCGCAGTGCAGGACCAAACCGCTCCGAAGGTGCGCTCGCCACAGCCCCTAAGATCCACACCTCCGACTGCGGACTTCCCCGAACCGGTGCAGGAAATCCTGCGCATCGCCTATGGTCGGCTCGTCGAATTTCAGGACCGCCGATATGCCGACCTCTATCTTGCGCGGCTGGGCTCGATCCTGGCCGCGGAGCGCGCCAGTGACGCGGCAGGCGATCGCGGCTACGCCATCACCCGCGAGACTGCGCGTTTCCTCGCCCTGTGGATGGCGTTCGACGACGTGGTTCGGGTCGCTTCGCTGAAGTGCCGCGCGAGTCGTTTTGCGCGAGTGAGGCGCGAGGTCGGCGCCCGGGACGGCGACATCGTACGCATCGTGGACTATTTCAAGCCGGGCGTTCCGGAGCTCGCCGGCCTCCTGCCCCCTGCGCTGGCTCGCCGGCTCATCGCCTGGGATCGTGCACGTCAGGCTCGGGGTAAGCCGCCGATCGCCTTCGCGCTGGACCTGCGCAGCGACGGAGTTGTCGGCTTCGCGCTGCTGCGGCTGCTGGCCGCGCTACGCGGCCTGCG
>DASVFM010000164.1:0-6100 GCA_036380055.1 Casimicrobiaceae bacterium | reverse complement strand
TGAGATACGTGGCGAGGGCGCCGACCGACACGATCATCCCGAACATCGAGAAGAGCTGCAGCGGCACGAGCGAGAAGCCGGTGACGAGGTCGAAATTCAGTCGCACGAGCCGGTAGAGCGAATATTTCGACTCTCCCGCCGCGCGCTCGGCGTGCGCGACCTCGACCTCGGTCGGGCTGCTCGCGAAGGTGTAGCCGAGCGCCGGGATGAAGGTACTCACTTCCTGCGAGGCGGCGATCGCGCGCACGATGTCGCGGCTATAGGCGCGCAGCATGCAACCCTGATCAGTCATGCGGATCCGCGTGATCCGCTCGCGCATGCCGTTCATCGCGCGCGAGGCGATGCGACGCCACCACGCGTCCTCGCGCGTCCGCCGCACTCCCCCGACGTAGTCATGCCCGGCGTCCATCGCGGCGAGCAGCTTGCCGATCTCCTCGGGCGGATTCTGCAGGTCGGCGTCGAGCGTCACGACGCGCTCACCGCGGCAGTGGTCGAAGCCGGCCATGATCGCCAGGTGCTGGCCGTAGTTCGCGTTGAGCACGATGACCCGCGTCACGTCGGGCCGGCGCTGGAACTGATCCTTGAGCAGCGCCGCGGAGCCGTCGCGGCTGCCGTCGTCGACGAAGATCACCTCGTAAGGCGGGCCGAGCTTGTCGAGCTCTATGTAGAGCCGCTCGAACAGCGCCGCGAGGCCCGCCTCCTCGTTGAAGACGGGAATGACGACGGAGATCTGCGGCAAGGCCACGCTCACTTCCTCGCTGCCGCGATCACCTCAGCGGCAGCCGCGCAGACGCGATCGACGTCGGCCTCGGTCATCGCCGCGTGCAGTGGCAGCGTCACGGTTTCCCGTGCGATCCGCTCGGCGTTGGGAAACTGCCCCTCGTGCCCCCCGTAGCGGCGGCCGAGCGTGCACAGATGCAACGCCTCGTATGACACGCCGGTCGCGATGCCGCGCGACTCGAGCGCCTCGCGAAACGCCTTGCGCGAGATTGTCATGCGCTCGAGCGGCAGCAGGACGCAGAACATGTTCCAGCTGTAGCCGTCGTCTCCTGCTGTGGCGGGACGCGGCGGGAGGACGCACGGCGGGTCGGTGGCGAAGCGCGCGAAATAGCGGCCCACGAGCGAGCGCCTGCGCGCGAGAAAGTCGGGCAGCTTCTCGAGCTGCGCGCAGCCGATGCGCGCGTTGACGTCGGGCAGATTGAACTTGCCCCCAGGGAAATCGACGTCGCGCGTGCGGTCCGGCAGATAACGGATCCCGTGGAAGCGCAGGTGCTCGACGCGCCTTGCCTCGGCCTCGTCGTTGCAGACGAGCGCGCCGCCTTCGATCGAAGTGATGTTCTTGTTGGGATGAAAACTGAAGCTCACGAGGTCCCCGACCGCGCCGACGTTACGGCCCTTCCACTGCGAGCCGATGACCAAGGCAGCGTCCTCGATCACGCGCAGGCGGCGGCGCGCGGTCAGCGCGTAGAGCGCATCGAGGTCGACGAGCGTTCCGGGGTAGTGCGTCGGGACGATCGCCCGCGTGCGCGGCGTGATCGCCGCTTCCACGGCTCCCAAATCGATGTTGCGGGTGACGAGATCGCAATCGACGAAGACAGGTGTGGCTCCGACCTTCACGATCATGTTGAGGACCGTGAAGAAGCTCTGTGCCGAGGTTATGACCTCGGCCCCCGGCCCGACGCCGCACAGCTGCAGCGCAACTTCCACCGCCGCCGTGGCCGAAGTCAGCGCGCGCACCGGCCGCCCGTCGCAGAAACGCGAGAGCATCGCCTCGAACTTCAGCACCCAGGGCCCGCTGGCAATGTGCCCGGAGCGCAGCACCTCGGCGACGCCCGCAATGGTCGCCTCGTCGAGCAAGGGGCTCGCGAACTTCAGATGCGGCGCGCGCATCAGGATCTCGCCACCAGCCACACGCCGGCGATGATGAAGCCGATGCCCAGCCAGCGCGCGAGGGTTAGCGACTCGCCGAAGAGGTAGTACGCAGCGACGGCATTCACGACGTAGCCGAGAGAGAGCATCGGGTAGGCGATCGACACCGGCACGCGCGAGAGCCCGAGGATCCACACCACGACGCTCACGCCATAGCAGAGGATGCCGCCCCACAGATGCGGCTCGGCGGCCATGCGGCCGAGCTCGCCGGTCCAGTTCTGGCGCGTCAGCGTGAGCACGCCGAGCACGTTGGTCCCGGCCTTGAGCAGAAGCTGAGCGGCGGCGTTGAGCAGCACGCCGGTCAGAAGGAAGGAGAACGCGGGCCAGGTCATCACTGCTCAGCGCCGGCTGACGATGACGCGTCTCGGATCGCGTCCGAGCTCGACCATCGGCAAGCCCTCGCGGCGCAATCGCTCGTACTCATCGGGCTGCATGATCGCATAGGCCTGATCGGCGCTCCCCCAGCGCTGTTCCCATTCGCCGACGGTGGCGATCGCCTTCTCCGGCTCGCTCGCGATGCCCATCGCGAGCTCGTCGGCATGGTCGACCGGAACGACCGTCCGCCCGAGATAATACGGCAAGGTCTGATCGTACATCCTGACACTGTAGAACGGCACGTCTGCGCGCAGCGGACCATGGGCCGCGACGGTGCGCGCCAGCACGGGCTGCGTCGAGCGCGATTCGGCGAGGGCGTCGTATCCCGACGAGACGATCTGGACCCACGCGAGCGTCGAGAACGCAGCGGCGAGGATCGCGCGCGTGCGCTCACCGCGCCGCAGCCACCACCAGGTTGCGACGCTGCCGACAAACGCGATAACGAAGGCGATCTTGATCCACGTGCCGTAGGCGAGGAGCGGCGCAAGCGGCTGCTGTGCGTCGGCGAGGTACTCCACGAGCGTGTCGTAGCCGCCGAGCGCAAGCAGCGTCAGCAAGCCGATCCCGACCACCAGTGGCGCGAACAGGCGCAGGAGCAGCGAATCCGGCAACTGCAGCAGCTGCCAACCCGCCAGCAGCGAAAGCGCGGGAAAGACCGGGAGGATGTAGGAAGGAAGCTTCGACTCGGACGCGCTGAAGAAGAGGAATATGAAAGCCGACCAGACGAGGGCAAAGCGCTGCCAGCTGAAACCGTTCGGCGCGGGACAGGCGTCGATCCAGATCCGTCGCGCCGTCCACGCAAGCACGGTAAGCCAGGGCAGAATGCCGACGACGAGGATGGGGACGAAGTACCACCAGGGGCCCTCGCGGCGATGCTCGGCGGTTAGAAAGCGGGTGAAATGCTCGTGGATGAAGAAGAAGCCGAAGAATTCCGGATTGCGCCGCGAGACCAGAACGAACCACGGGGCCGCTAGCGCGAGGAAGATGAGCAGGCCCGAGCCGAGGTGCAGGCGGCGCCACAGGGACCAGTCGCGCTGGATCAGGGTGTAGAGCACGAGCGCACCCGCCGGCAGCACGATGCCGATGAGACCCTTCGAAAGCGTGGCGAGCGCGAGCGCGGCCCACGCAATCCACATCCAGCGTCGCGTCTCGACCTGCGTCGCGCCGTCGCGCTGCGCGAGGAAAAGCCCACCGAGACCCACGCTCATCCACAGCGTGACTCCGGAATCGAGCGTCAGGATGTGCGCATTGAGCGCATACCATAGACAGCCTCCGAGCGCGGCGGCGCTGTACAGCCCGAGTGCGCTGCCGCCGAGGCGCCAACCGACGAAGCCGATGAAGAGGACGCCGAGGAATCCGGCCGCTGCCGGCCACAGCCGCGCCGTCCACTGGTGCACGCCGAAGGCTTTGTAAGCGGCAGCCGTTATCCAGTATTGAAGCGCCGGTTTCTCGAAGTATTTGATGCCGTCGAGCCGCGGCGTCACCCAATCACCGCTGGCGACCATCTCGCGCGGAATTTCGGCATAGCGCCCCTCGTCCGGATGAATGAGGCGCCGATAGTCGAGGTTGCAGAACCACAGGAGCGCGAACGCGAGGAGCAGTGCAATCGCGCCGCGGCGGCTGAGCGGGGCAGACGGAACGGCGGGAGGCGCGGCTGTCGACGGCATCGCGAAGGGCGTGATTCTACCGTGCGACCCGCTGTGGCGTCCGTGCTATGCTCGAACCCAATGGGTGAGGCGGCCGCCCTGTCGATCATCGCTGCGACCGAAGCCGATCTCGGTGCGGTTGCGGCTCTCGCCGGTGTCATCTGGCGCCGGCATTACCCCGGCATCATCTCGCACGAGCAGATCGACTACATGCTCGAGCACGGATACTCGCACGAGGCGCTATCGCGCTTCATTCGGGAAGAGGGCGCCGGGCTCGCGCTGGCGAGAGACGGGGACCGGCTGGTGGGGTTCGGTGCCTACCATCGGATCGACGAGCCGCATGAGATGAAGATCGAGAAGCTCTACGTCCATCAGGATGTGCAGCGGCGAGGCGTTGGGACCAGGCTGATCGCGGCGGCCGAGGCCGCGGCGCGCGCGCGGCAGTGCAAGGCCCTCATCCTTAACGTCAACAAGAACAACGTCCAGGCGATCCGCGCCTACCGGAAAAATGGCTTCATCATCCGCGAGTCGGTCGTAGTCGACATCGGCAACGGCTTCGTGATGGACGACTACATCATGGCCAAGGCGCTCTAGCCATGGCCGCGCCGCTGCGCCTCTACGACAATTACACGCGCAGCCTGCGCGACTTCGAGCCGCTGCATGCAGACGGCGTCGGCCTCTACACCTGCGGCCCGACGGTGTACGACTATCAGCACATTGGCAACTGCCGGACGTACTTGTTCGAGGACGTGCTCAAGCGCGTGCTCGAGTGGAACGGCTACAAGGTGCGTCACGTCATGAATATCACCGACGTCGGTCATCTCACGTCCGACGCGGACGAGGGCGAGGACAAGATGGAGAAGGGCTCGCGCCGCACCGGCAGATCGGCGTGGGAGATCGCGCGCATCTACACCGAGGCATTCGTCGAGGACATGCGCGCGCTCAATATCGAGCTGCCCGAGACCCTCTGCCGCGCGACCGATCACATTCCCGAGCAGATCCGTTTTATCGCCGACATCGAGAAGAACGGCTACACCTATCGAACGTCCGATGGCATCTACTTCGACACCAGCAAGCAGCCCGACTACGGTTACCTGGCGCGACTTGACCGCGCCGGACTCGAGGCCGGCAAGCGCGTCGAGCTCGGGGAGAAGCGCCATCCGACCGATTTCGCGCTCTGGAAGTTCTCGCCGCCGGGCACCAAGCGTCAGATGGAATGGCCGAGCCCCTGGGGCGTCGGCTTCCCCGGCTGGCACATCGAGTGCTCGGCGATGGCGCAGCAGTACCTCGGGGACTTCTTCGACATCCACTGCGGAGGCGAGGATCACATTCCGGTGCATCACACCAACGAGATCGCGCAGACCGAGGCGCGGGTCGGCACGCGTCTAGCCAACTTCTGGATGCACGGCTACTTCCTGCTGTCGAACGACGCCAAGATGGCGAAATCTGCCGGCGAGTTCCTGCGCCTCGCGTCGCTCGTCGAGCGCGGCTACGATCCGCTGGCCTTCCGCTACCTCTGCCTGACGGCGCATTACCGCAGCCAGCTCAATTTCACCTGGGAAGCGCTGGACGCAGCGGCCATCGCGCTCGATCGCATGCGCCGCGGCTTCCATGGCCCGTCCGACGAATCCGGCGCAGTGCCCGATGCAACCTACATCGCGCGATTCACCGCCGAGATCAACGACGATCTCAACATCCCGCGCGCACTGGCGCTCGCCTGGGAGCTGCGCAGCGATCTCGCCGCGCCTGCGCGCAAGGCGACGCTGGCGGCGTTCGATCGGGTCTTCGGTCTAGGGCTGGCGACGTGGAAGCCCAAGGAGGAGGCGATCCCGGAGGCGGTGCACGCGCTCGCGGCGGCGAGGGCGGCTGCGCGCGCGGCGAAGGATTGGGCCGAGGCAGATCGCTTGCGCGGCGAGCTGCACGCGGCGGGCTGGGAGGTCGAGGATCAGCCGGGGGGCTACGCGCTGAAGCGGCGCTAGCGAGAAGGGGACCGAAGCGCTGCGTCCGGCTTGCGCTCAGCGATGGTCGCCTGCTGCTGCGCTTAGCCTCTCGTCGAGCGCCGCCTCGAAGAAGCGCTCGAACTCGCGCACGACGCGTAGGTCCTCGAACAGCACGTCGCTTTGCTCGAGGATCTCGGCCTTCGTCGCGTT
>DASVFM010000163.1:0-2055 GCA_036380055.1 Casimicrobiaceae bacterium | reverse complement strand
GGGACTCGCTGTGAAAAGCAGTGAAAAACGGTAGACGACCTGGTGGACGGGCAGTCCAAATTTCGTTAATGAAGATAATCGGTTAGACCTACTTCGCCAACTACGAACGAGGGGGTCGTGGGTTCAAATCCTGCCGGGCGCGCCAGTCAATCAAGGTCTATTCCGGTTACACTGCAATCGTGCGCGCAAAGTATTGGCGGTCCGATCGTGCGGGTCAAGCGTCGCTTCCGAGGCGGTAGCCCGATCCGGGCGTGTGACCGCAGACATGCCGAGAGGCGTACACGCAGGGGGGAAAGAAGGGTCCGCACGCTATTTCGCGACGTCCTGATCCTTCTCGAGCACCTTGCGTGCCTCGGTCTGCAAGGTGAGATAGGTTTCCTTCCAGGCACCGTCGCGCGGCGTGACGTGCGCGAGCTTGCGCAAAATCGTCTCGAGCACCGCCACGCGCTCGTTCGCCTCCTCGATCGCCACGAGCGCGTCGGCATAATCCCAAGCGCTCACGAGCTCTACCTTCCGGTCCTGGCACACGCCGACGCAGTTCTGCGGCGCTTCGAGGCGACCGCAGCCGATGCATTGCCAAGCGGTGATCGTGTCCGGCATGGACACTTCCTTCCTTCCCGTCTGCGGCATCGCTGCACACCTCCTTCCCGTCACAAGCGCAGGCCGATTGCGGCCGCTGCCTGCGTGGACCGAGCCTCACTGCGGAGGCGGCGGGTCCTCCACGGATGCAGCCTCGCCACGACGCCTTCGCCATGTCGCCGGCGGCACGCCGAACTCGCGCTTGAACGCGCGATTGAACGCCGCCTCGGATTCGTAGCCGACATCCTCGGCCACGGCCGCGAGCGACTGGTCGCTCGACCGGAGTTGATGCGCGGCGATCTGCAGGCGCCAGCGCGCCAGGTATTGCATCGGCGGAGCGCCGACGAGATCGGTGAAACGCTGGGCCAGTGCGGAGCGTGACAGTCCGACCTCGCTTGCAAGCTCCTCGACCGTCCACGCCTTCGCCGGCTGGGCGTGCATGTGCGCGAGCGCGCGGCCGACGAAGCGATCGCGCAGGCCGGCGAGCCAGCCGGTCTGCTCCTCGGGGAGCGTATCGATGTAGCGCCGTATCGCCTCGACGAAAAGGACCTCGGAGAGCTTGCCCAGCACGGTTGTGCTTCCCGAGCGCATCTGCGCGGCCTCCTGCGCCGCGAACTGGAGCGACGATTGCAGCCACGCGGCCTGCGTGCCCCGCATGTCCACCTTGAAGATGCGCGGCAGCGCGGCGAGCAGCGGGTTGCCGAGCACGTTCTCGCCGCCGAGGAAGCCGCATACCATGCGGGTGACAGGCCCGGTTCCGCCGTGGGTCAGCTTCATGATCTGACCCGGCGCGGCTTGAATGTGATTGGCGAGCATGTCCGCCGACGACACGGGCTTGAGGTTCGTGGCGCTGCCCAGGATGTGCGTCTCGCCCTGGGGCACGACGACGATCTCGCCCGCTTCGATGCGTAGCGCCGACGCCGGATCATCCGGCAAGCGCGCCCAGCACGTCCCGCCCGTGATGAAGTGGAACGAGACTACGCGCTCGGCGCACGAGAGGTAGCCTGCGCACAGCTCGGAGTCGGCGCGTCCGATCACGCACCACGGCGCGGCGAACTCGCCGTCGAGATAAACCGCGCCGTTCAGGCGCACCACGCGAAGAACGTCGGAAAGGGCATCCATGGCCGGCAAAGCGCAAATCAGGCGTCCCGGACAAAAAGCACGGGGGCCTGGTCATTCAGCGAACTCGGGAACGCCACGATACTAGCATCCAGGTCCGAAGCCCAACAACGACGCCGGCGACAGCGAGGAGACGACCATGAACACAGTGATGAAGCTTCACGCAGCTGAGCCTTCAACCGCCGACTGGCAGGCGCTTACGCGCACGCTCGGGCAGCGCTTTGGAGAGCGCGCGGCGGATATCGATCGCGACGACCGCTTCGTGGCCGAGAACTATGCCGACCTCAGAGCTTACGGGTTCTTCGCCGCCGGCGTTCCCGTGGAGCTGGGCGGAGGCGGCGTCGGCCATGCCGAGCT